>WQUY01000005.1 GCA_009781855.1 Oscillospiraceae bacterium
GCCTCAAATAGCTGCAAATATACGGGCTGCAACCGGAGTTTATACCAGCGCCTTTATCATCACAATTATCATGAGTGCTGTTGCAATTCTCATTACTATTTTTTATTGGATATCAATGAAGAAAAAGAAAAAAATGGATGCCACATCAGGGGTGCAAGCTGCTCAAGCGAAGTAGGGTGCAGTAGCGGTCAATGTGGATGTGAAGAAAAAAGGCGGTATTGCAGATGCTTACCGCCTTTGAATTGTCTATTGATAGAACCAACTATTTGAGCTATAATGCTTACATATTTCTATGAAAGCAGGGTGTTAGTTTGTTCAAGAACCTTCAACAGGCGAAAGATTTTTGCCAAGAGCATGGCATAAAAATGATCGATTTCATGATGATCGACCTAAACGGACGCTGGCGACACCTCACAATCCCGGCTGGCAGACTGACAGAACACACTATGGAATACGGGATTGGGTTTGATGCCTCTAATTACGGCTTCGCCCCAGTGGAAAAAAGCGACATGGTATTTATCCCCGACCTGTCCAGTGCCTACATTGATGAGTTTGCCGAGATTCCAACGATTGCCATGATTGGTGACATCTTTTTTATTGAGCTCCCTAAAAATCGTCGATTTGACCAAGATCCGCGCAACGTGGCATATCACGCAGAGCAGTACATGAGAAAGCTCGGCATCGCGGACGAGATGCGGATCGGCCCCGAGTTTGAGTTCCATGTGTTTGACCATATCTCTTATAATGTGTCACCTCAAAGTTCGAGCTATCATATTGATGCCGACCAGGCTGAGTGGAACAGCGGCAACGATGAATTCCAGAACCTTGGCTATAAAATGGCCAAAAAAGGTGGTTATCATATGGCACCACCTCTGGATAGGCTTGCCGGATTCCGATCGCGTGTGACTATACTCATGGAGCAACAGGGCATTGCGGTCAAATACCATCATCACGAAGTCGGTGGTCCCGGCCAACTGGAGATCGAAGTGGAGTTCGGCTCCATGCTAGAGATGGCCGACAAAACCATGATGACCAAATATCTCATCAAAAACGCTGCTGTATCTGAAGGAAAGACTGCAACCTTTATGCCCAAGCCCATCTATGAAGAGGCGGGCAACGGGATGCATGTGCATATGCATCTCTTCAAAGACGGCAAGCCTCTGTTCTACGACGAAAAGGGATATTCACAACTCAGTGAAATCGCACTTCATTTCATGGGTGGGCTCCTCACCCACGCCCCGGCACTCTGTGCTTTTACAAACCCGAGCACCAATTCTTACAAGCGCCTTGTGCCCGGCTATGAAGCCCCGGTGACAATCGGCTACGCCACATCAAACCGAAGCAGCATCATCCGCATCCCCGCCTACGCAAAAGCACCGCAAGACAAACGCTTTGAGCTCCGTTCGCCGGATGGTACCTGCAACCCCTATTATGCTTATTCCGCAATCTTAATGGCGGGGCTGGATGGGGTTTTGAAGAAGATTGACCCTGAAAAAGCCGGGTTCGGCCCTTATGATTTCAACCTCTATAATCTGTCAGAAGCAGAGCAAAAAAAGATCCAGCAACTTCCCCGCACCCTCGATCAGGCGCTGGACGCACTTGAGGCAGATCATGAATTTCTCACTGCCGGCGGCGTATTTCCGAAACGGCTGATTGAAATCTGGATCAAAAATAAGCGCGACGATACCGCACGGTATAACCAACTCCCTCATCCAGTGGAGTTTGGTCTGTATTATGATTTATAAGCTGATGGGAGCTCGACTCCCGCCAGCTTAAAATAATTGCTGACAATAGTTATTGACAAGATAAGTCAGACATTATATACTGAGCATGTTCAAAGATTGACCACAGAATATTAATATTTTCCCAGCATCCACTGTATGCAGCGTGAAGGTTACGGAAGGTTATAAGCTGACAGTATAGTACACAAATTTGCAAAAATTTGTGATCGAGGATGCTGGGTTTTGTTATACAAAAAAATAAACAGAGTCTATTATTTGCGTATCAAAGGAGTTGAGAAAATGGCGGAAGTTAAGATTCTTTCGCAATACTGCAAAGGGTGTGGTTTTTGTGTAAAAAGTTGTCCGAAAAAGGTGCTGGAAGTAACACAAGAGGTGAATATGCTGGGATACAAATATGTAAGCCCGATACATGTGCAAGACTGTATCGCTTGCAAAATGTGTGCTGTTATTTGCCCTGATGCCGCGGTGGAAATCTATTTGCCTACATTGTCCGAGGAGGAGAAAGTCTCTTGATGGAAAAACGATTCATGAAAGGAAATGAAGCCATTGCGGAAAGTGCTATTCGGGCGGGCTGCCGTTTCTTTGCCGGGTATCCGATTACGCCGCAAAATGAAATCCCGGAATATATGTCTCGCAAGATGACTGAAGCCGGAGGTGTGTTTGTGCAGGGAGAATCAGAAATCGCCTCAGCCTATATGGTTTTTGGAGGAGCTTCAATGGGCACGCGCTGTATGACTTCCTCGTCAGGCCTGGGGATTTGTTTGAAAACAGAGGCGCTGTCGTATATGGCAGGAGCCAGACTTCCTGCGGTTGTTGTAAATGTTTCCAGAGGTGGCCCCGGATTAGGCACAATACAGCCATCTCAACAAGATTACAACTTAATTACAAATGGTCCGGGATGCGGAGGGTTTTCATGCATGGTCTATGCTCCATCTACGGTGCAAGAGTCTGTGGACTTGACCTGCAAAGCATTTGACATGGCAGAGCGCGACCGCAATCCGGTCATTGTGCTGACTGATGGATGTCTCGGTGCAATGATGGAGTCGGTGGAGTTGCCGATGCCACAAACACCCGGGGAAAACCTGGAGTGGTCGCTTGCAAAGTCAGACAGACAGGCAAGGATTATAAAATCATTCCATCTTGACCCGATGGATCAAGAGCAATTCAATGAAAACATGGCAGATTTGTATAAAAGCTGGGATGACAATGATGTCGCAGTTGAACTGTATCAAATGCAAGATGCTGAATATGTCATTACGGCCTATGGTATTTGCGGAAGAATAGCCAAAGCGGCTGTAGAGGAATTGCGCTTAGGTGGCGTAAAAGCAGGTCTACTGCGCCCGATTACATTGGTACCATTTCCCAGAAAACAGCTGGCAGAGCTCAATCCGCAAAAAGTCAAAAAAGTATTAAGCGTTGAAATGTCGATTCCGGGTCAGATGTTTATAGATGTACGAGAGGCCTTAAGCGCAGAGATTCCGTTGGAATTTCTGGGTCGATCAGGTGGTGTGGTTGTAGAAGAAGAAGAAATAGTGTCCGCTGTTTACAAAATGAAAGGATGATGCAATATCGAAAAAGTAGTGTCGCGCCCAACATCTATAAAGGACTGTGCAAGTGGCTATTGCCCGGGTTGTTTGCATGGTGTGGCGCATAGGATAATCGCGGAAATAGTTGATGAACTCGGAATCTCTCAGGATATGGTTGGTGTTATGCCGGTCGGCTGCGCTTCATTGTCTTTTTCATACTGGAATTTTGACAGTATACATGGAGCACATGGACGCGCGCCTGCTGTAGCTACCGGAGTGAAACGCTGCGCACCTGACCGAGTTGTGTTTACGTATCAAGGCGACGGAGACTTAGCAGCAATAGGACTTGCAGAGATTATGCACGCAGCAAATCGCGGCGAGAACTTTACAGCAGTGTTTATCAATAACAGCATATATGGGATGACCGGCGGGCAAATGGCTCCGACAACACTGGAGGGTATGAAAACATCTACATCACCCAAAGGAAGAGATGAAACAACAGAGGGTTATCCGATGAATATGTGTGGGATTCTGGCTCAATTAGATGCTCCGTACTACATCGCTCGCTTTGCGCTTAACTCGCCGCAAAATGTACTTAAAGCTAAAGCAGGTCTCAAAAAGGCATTTATGGCACAGCTTGAGGGTAAGGGGTTCTGTTTCATTGAATTGCTGACCAATTGCCCGACAAACTGGGGATTGACATCGCTCAAATCTCTTGAGTGGATGGAACAAAATACGATGCCCGCTTTTCCGTTGGGTGCATTTAAAGACGGTGGGGTGAGGGTATGAGTATGGTTCGAATGCTCATAGGCGGATTTGGCGGACAAGGGGTAATTATGCTTGGTCAGATGCTTGGTGCTGCAGCCATAAGTTCGGGAAAAAACGCAACGTTTTATCCAACCTATGGCCCGGAGCAGCGCGGTGGTACAGCGAATTGTGCAGTTGTAATTTCTGATAAAGAAATCGGATCGCCGATTGTAACGCGGCCAGATGTGTTGATTTGCTTTA
The DNA here is from genome assembly GCA_009781855.1 of Oscillospiraceae bacterium. GTDB lineage: Bacteria > Bacillota > Clostridia > Oscillospirales > Oscillospiraceae > WRMH01. Next base: position 4,277 of record WQUY01000005.1, read on the forward strand.
ATCAAACGGCTCTGGAAAAATTTCTTCCAACCTTAAAACCCGGTGGGATGTTGTTTGTCAACTCATCTCAGTTCAGCAAGGAACACACTTTCAGAGGTGACTTTTATGTTATCCGGGTAGCTGCGGACACTTTGGCTCAGGAGCTTGGCAACGCCAAAGTGGCAAACGCAATCATGATGGGTGCGGTGATACAAAAAACCGAAATCTGTACCCCTGAACATGCCGAAGCCGGCATTGTCGAAGAGCTTATGAGCAAGTCACAACTTCACGAGGTCAATATAAAAGCTCTGAAGTGCGGGATGCTTGCAGTTAGGTCTTAAATAAGTGGTGAAATGATGACATTACAGGAAAAATACAGATCAAAGTTGATATGCGTGGAAGAAGCTTTGGATAAAATAAAGTCCGGGGATAAAATTGTAACAAGCTTTGGGGCGGGGGAGCCGCAAACGATTTTGAGCCGTCTGCACGAGATCAAAGACAGAGTGGAGCATGTGAAAACTTTCATGGCGCTGAGTATTCCGGAATATGAGTTTCTTATGAATCCGGATATGGTAGGCCACTTTGAGGCAAATACTTGGTTTCATGGCCCCGGTAGCCGTGCGGCTCTTGGTGCGGGAATTATCAATACAATTCCCGGGCACTTGCATAATGGCATCGTGCGAACTGCTGAAGTCGAAAAACCCAATGTGTTTATAGGCACTTGCACTGCAGTGGACAGGCATGGGTATGCAAAGATGTCTATGAGCGTGATTTATGAAAACAGGATGATTAGAAATTGCGGCTTAGTGATTATGGAAGTAAATCCGAACTTACCGCATGTATGGGGAGAAACAGAGGTTCACCTAGAGCAAGTAGATTACTTTGTGGAAGTTGACCGCCCTGTACCCACAATACCTCAGGCTCCGATTGGAGCAAAAGATTTGGCCATTGGTAAGCATGTGGCGAGATTGGTTAATGATGGGGATACAGTTCAGTTTGGCATTGGATCAATACCAAATGCTGTGTCGCGGTCGCTGATGGACAAAAATGATTTGGGCGTTCACACAGAGATGATTCCGAGCTGTGTGGCAGACTTGGTTGAGTCCGGCGTTGTAAATGGGCGACAAAAGACGCTGCATCCCGGCAAAGTTGTCGGAACCTTCATATTGGGAGATAAGCGTCTGTATGATTTAGCCCATAATAATCCAAGCTTTTGCTTGCTCAGGGGGGATTATGTAAACAATCCATTTGTAATTGCTCAAAACGATAATATGGTGTCGATAAACACAGCAATTCAGGTTGATTTGACAGGTCAGGTTTTTTCTGAAAGCATCGGTCATAAAATGTACAGTGGGTCAGGTGGGCAAAACGATACCGCCGAAGGTGCCATTCATTCAAAAAATGGACGCTCAATCATCTGCCTGTATTCAACAGCAAGAGATGAAAGCATTTCCACCATTACGCCCAATGCGTATCCGGGAGCCGCAGTCACGTTGTCGCGCAACAATATAGACTACATTGTCACGGAGTTTGGTGTTGCGTATATAAAAGGATTGTCAATCAGACACCGGGCTGAAAAGATGATTGAAATTGCGCACCCTAAATTTCGAGACGAACTCAGACAATCAATAAAAAGTGAAGCAATAATCTAAAGAGCATTAAGGAGGAGACCTCAGTTGGAAAAAATTAAGTTTGTACATATCAACGAGAAAGACAATTCGGTTATTTCTCTGTTTGAACTAAAAGAGGGGGATTTCATAGTCCTGCCTGATGGAAAAGAAGTAAAGATTTTCGAAAATGTGCCGCCAAGTCATAAAATAGCCACGTATGCGCTGAAGGCAGGTGACCCGATTATTAAGTATGGGGAAGAAATAGGCATTGCTGCGTGTGATATTCCTCAAGGTGGATGGATTCATGCGCACAACATTTCAGAATCCCAGGCATTTGAGCAATCGGTGAGTGAGTCACTAAAAGAAGGGAGCAGCAAATAATGTTTAAATTTTTGGGTTATGAAAGACAGGACGGAAGTGTTGGAATACGCAATCATGTAGTTGTGATACCGACGGTTGCATGTGTCAATGGTGTGGTACATTCTATAGCAAGCAAGGTGCCGGGTATCATTCCTCTTTACCATAGTCACGGCTGTGGACGGCTGGGAGAGGATTTGAAAATCCATGCACGCACACTGGTAAATATTTGCAAAAACTCTAATGTCGCGGCTGTTTTAGCGATTGGGTTAGGCTGTGAGTTTATAAAAATCAAAGAATTCAGTGAGGCCGTGGCCGAAAGCGGGAAGCCAGTAGAATCATTTAATGTTCAGACAGATGGAGGATCTGTCAAGGTGGTTGAAAAAGGGATTGAAGCGGCGCAAAGATTGCTCGATGCTGCATCAAAGGTTAGACGAGTGGAGGCCGGGCTTGACAAGATAGTGCTTGGACTTGAGTGCGGAGGTTCCGATGCGCTGTCGGGAGTGACTGCAAACCCTGCCATAGGTAAAGTGACAGATTGGCTTGTACAAAACGGAGGAACGGCAATCCTGACCGAAGTCACCGAAATGATCGGTACAGCCCATATATTAAAAAAGCGTGCTGCAACCCCAGAGCTTGGAGAAGCAGTAGCTGAGATTGTTAATGCCCAAGAACGGAAGACTCAGGAGGTGCTTGGAGAGAAACTGGCCGGAGCAATAATTTCCCCGGGGAATATGGATGGCGGTATGAGCACCATCCGTGAGAAGAGTCTTGGCTGCATATGCAAAGCAGGTACCAGCCCAATCAGTGAGTTGGTTTCATATGGTGCAATTCCAAAGGGCAAAGGACTTATTGTCATGGATGGTCCCGGGTACGATGTTGATTCTATAGCAGGCGAAGCGGCCAGCGGTGCAAATTTAATTATTTTCTCCACAGGACGAGGCAACCCTTTAGGCTTCCCGATTGTGCCAATCATTAAAATAGCAAGTAACACCAAGCTCTATGATGCAATGCCCGATGATATGGATGTAAATGCGGGACGAATGTTAGAAGGGGTTACATTACAGCAGATGGGTGATGAGATAATCGAATTGACAAAACAAGTCATACAAGGAAAGCAGAGCAAGGCAGAGATTAATAATCACGATAGTTGTTTGGGGTTATTGTGCACTACAACTGCATTTTAAAAAGACGCTGCCAACTCAGTGGGTGTGCTGGTCTGCAATTGAAATAAAGTGCGGCTTAGATGCCTGCGAAGTAGTAGAAATAAATATTAATTTTATGCTTGTGTCATGCGAAAGGTTTGGTCTTATTATGCAATTACCACTATTTAAAGCTATTCAAAAGGTGCCTGGAGGGTTGATGGTTGTTCCGTTTTTCCTGGGGGTTTTGATAAATTCATTTATACCCGGAGCGCTGAATATTGGAGGGATGACCACGGCGTTGTTCAGACAGGGTGCGCCTGTGCTTATCGCGATGTTTATGGTTTGCATGGGCTCGCAAATCAATTTCAGACAGGCCAGTCAGCCGATTATTAGGGGCACGGTTCTTACGCTTTCAAAATTTTTGATTGGTGCGCTGATTGGGTGGGGTGTTGGAACACTTTGGGGTCCGGTCGGAGTGCTTAGCCTGACTCCGTTGGCAGTGATTTCATCTTTGACAAACAACAATGGTGGAATGTACGTGGCATTAGCAGGGCAGTATGGAGATTCTTCAGATGTTGGTGCGGTATCTATACTTGCAGTAACGGATGGACCATTTCTTACCATGTTGGCTTTTGGGGTCACAGGCATGGCAAATATACCATTTGTTGCGTTGCTGTCGAGTTTGATTCCGTTGCTTGTAGGATTCATTCTAGGCAATTTGGATGAAGATTTTCGGAAGTTTTTTGCAGGTAGTTTCTTTTTGATTCCGTTTTTTGCATTTCCTCTGGGTGCGGCGCTCGATATCAGGACAGTAATCGGTGCGGGAGGCCCTGGGGTGCTATTGGGTCTTTTCTGCACTGTTGTAACAGGTCTGGCTTGCTATTTTGCTACTCGCATTTATAGTAAAAAGCTCTCTGTGGTTGGTGCTGCGGTCGGAACAACGGCAGGCAATGCAGTGGCGACCCCGGCTACTCTTGCGCTTGCTGATCCTTCGCTTGAACCATTGGTTGCTTCAGCAACAGCTCAGGTTGCGGCTGCGGTTGTTGTTACGGCTATTCTTTGTCCGCTTTTGGTGTCTTTTTTGCATAAGAGGCAGCAGAAGAAGGGAGATGGGGACAGTTCTGCTTCTTCTGCGTAAAGAGACGCAAAGCAGGGGGCCGCCGCAAAACGATTTTTAGAAATCGTAAGCGGCGGCTTTCCTATTGGAACACTCGCATTCTGGAGTGCTGGGGTTAGCGTAACCTATTGAGGAATAAATACCTGTGCCGGAACACCGATGCTCAAATTGTTTGCAGCATCATTGTAAAGAGGCAAACGCACCACACGATAAACATGAAATGCCCCATGAGCATTTGAACTTGTGCCGAAAGCCTCCCAGATAATCTGCCCATCTGCATCGACTTCAACGATATTTGCATTGAGATTTCCACCGTGCTCAGCGATATATCTATCAAAAACTCCAAGCACGTTTCCATTCTCAAGCAACACAGCATTGCTCCAAGCCTCGGAAAAATATGTAAAACCCAGCTCCTTACCGAACTGCCATACTTGCTCTATAGTCATCTCCCGCTCGTTGATTCGGTAATGCACCACGCGTGAATAATGCTCTGGTGCGACGATTTCATTATTTGCGATTTTTAACTGCAACGCCCTGTCATGGTCAAATCTGCCATTGCCATTGTCAAAAAGCAATATGTCGATTGTGTCGGGATTGTTATCAAAGTTCGGCAAAACCTGAGCCGCGTGCTGCCCATAAGACCATTCAAAGTCATCTCCAATAGGTGTAAGGAGATATTGATGGAACATTTGACTCCATCCCACATGATCCGCCAATATCCAATGAAGCGCACCCTCTGGCCAGGAAAGCTTAGCGACAGTTGACTGATGTCGTCCCGAAATGATTATGTGACCATCCTCATACACCGTCGAATTATGGTGAAACCAATCCACAGGATCAAAACTTGGGAAGCCCTCGAAACGTGTTCGTTGCAACACTTTTTTTAAATCGAGTCGATTGACCACGTAACCGGTTCGCACATCTAATTCGTATATGAAATCCTCAACTGTTGCGCCGCGGCTGCCGTTTATGATGAGGTTTTCGCCATTTCTGGATGTAATCTCATGGTGAACACCGTAAGGAGAATGAAAAACGCTGATAATCTTGCCGAGCATGTTCACTTCAATCAGAAGGACATCGCCCTGATGGTAAGCGCCCTTTGCAAAAACCATATGGCCATTATAGTCATAAAGAGCAAAGCCGCGCAGCCAAAAATCGTTATAAAACCACCTGTAATCGCCGTTGACATCAAATGCAGTCTTGTGTGCATAGGTGAAATTAACACCAGGTGAGATGCTTTCGGGAAAAACGGAGTTTGTGATAATAATATCGCCGCATAACTCCGGTGGAAGCGAATCTGTCCGCAGTTCAAGAATTACGCTTAAAGCCAAGCCGCTCTGTGTTCGCCCAGTCAGCGTAACAAGATTCAACGTGTTGGGAAGCAGACCCAAAATGGGAATCTTATGCACCGTATGATATCCCACGAAAGTGAAATCAATATCAGCAGCTGCCGTTGCACCCGGCACATGCACAGACACATTCATGGGTTCATCGCTTGTAAAAAGCGCAAGCGCCGAAAGCGGCGATTTTCCATAGGGGTCGATTACCACAAAAGGGTCTTCAAGGCTGTAGTATCCGCTATTTAACTCAATCAGTAGCAACTCATCTACACGAGCCTGATGAGCGACAACAGCAAGCATGTCAGGAATTAGCGTTTCATCAATAGCTGCCCAGCCACTCATGGCGGAGCTGGCCTGACTATCAGCATTTTCTGCATAATCTGCCTCATCAGAAACTGTATCAGCAGTACCGCTTTTGCTATCCTCGCTGATATTTGCCGCAGGTGGGGAAGAAGACCCAGAAATCTGTGCAACGGCAACCGCAACAACTGTGCAAACAATCAAAACAATTAAAGCAATAAAATACTTATCTCGAACTAGTTTTCCCATGCGCTATTTTTAACCCTTCTTGTATACTCTTTTAAAACATGTTAAAATTGCTTTACTCCCGGTAGCCTAAATGTTGGAGCTGTATCAATGTGCAAAAAATCAATGATTGGGGTAATAGCCCTGCTACTCATCATATCTACAATCCCCCTTATAGCCTCATGCGCAGCGCATGTTGGAGATGACGGAAACTCAGCTGGGCAGAACACTGATTCAACAACGATGCCAAACGAACCCAGCGAAAATCATGTCTCAGTCGGAATGTCAGAAATGTGGAGCGTTGAGGTGTTAAGCGCAGAGCAAACCGAAAGCCTTACCACAACAATGGCAGCATTGCAATACGGTGGAGGGATACTTGAAACAACAAATGAAGTTTTACCTCAAAGCGGCTATAGATTTTTGCTTATAGGACTGATAGTCGAAAAAACCGGCACCGGTCGCGCATCATTTTCATGGAATGACGCACACATCATTGACAACAAGGGCAATGTTTTTTTCCGACATCCCAACGACACATTTCTTACACACCTGAATATACCGCGCTTTCGGGGTGTAGATATGGTATTTGGAAGCGAATACGGCTATGTATGTTTTGAAATACCTATAGACAGTGAAGGATTAAAATTTATAGCAGACAACGGCAGTATCGTAATAGCGCTTAATGCATAAAATGATGCAACCGATAGTGCTCAATATGTCTGAACCTATTATATGCTGCAGCCGCTTCAGGAGAGAGCACAGGCGTTAGCACGCCATTTTCTCTGAACATGCCGGTGGGCGTGCTGATTACATCAATAATGGCCTGCAACTCCCTGAGTGCCTGCATATAACTATCGCCCTCCCACGAAATCAAGTCGAACACTTCCCCCATAAGGAAGCTGGGTGAAAAACTACCGCCATAACCACTGAAATCATTTTCGAGAAGTGCTCTGGCAGCATAATTTGCCCATATGAAATAAGGCGTTGAGAAGAAATTCAAAAACCCTTCCTCAGTGTTGACATCAACACTGACCCCAAGCTCAGCATAAACAAAATCATCATTGCCCATCCAAGGCATGTGATCACCGGCGACAACAACGACGACCGGATAAGGATCATATCTAAGCCAATCTATAAACCCTGCAAGTCTGTGTGTTGTATCATAAATGCCTTGCAGATAATTATTAAGAATATAAAAAGCGACATCAGAAAGCGCCCCACGCTCAATCATATAAGGCTGCCAAGTTCCGGTTATATCATATGGCCCGTGATTTTGGGCGGAAAGATTAAAGCTAAAATAAGGAACACTCCGGTCACGCCCCTCATAAAGAGCTTTGACAGTTGCGAAAAAAAACTCATCCGATTGGTCGCTGCCCTCAAAATGTTCCAGAAAGAAATAGTCAGCGAACCCTAAATTGCGATTGACCGAAGCCCTGTCATAAAACCACCCAGCAACGGAAGCAAAGCCCTCAGTGTGAAAACCTTGCGAATTCAAGTAATGCACATAGGAATTTACTGACGAACTGAAATGCTCAGAAAAAAGATAACGGAAATAATTCACAGCAGCGGGGCCGAAGTTAGTTAGCCGTGTATATCCGGTCAGAAAAAGACGCTCGGTGTCTATGGTCTTGCCGATGGAAACATTGTTTACAAGCATACCACTGACGGATTCAGCCTGAATCCTATGCAGAGGGCCATAAACATCCACTTTAAACTCAAGCGAACCAAAAGCTGAGAGATCAGTGTAAGATTCAAGCATGATAGCAATCACATTAATTTTCATATCATCAGGGATAATGCCACACTCATATTGCTCAAGCAACTTTCTGGCATTTTCCCTGCTGAAACTATCGGGAGCAACGGGAAACGCATACTTAATGCTATGTGTGAATGGATAAACAAACCCCCTCGAAATGAACCGTTCCGTAAACGACCACGGATTTGCAGGATGGCCGCCCTCGACCTTGTCAAAAAGCTCTGAATCACTATAGACAAATATGTATAAAACCGCGATTACAGCCACCAGAATAATACTGCCGCCGACTCGATGTCGGATTTTTACGATTTTGTATTTCAGAAAGAAAAAACAAATGAGCGCCCCACAGACAAGCGCAAAGGCAGCGAAATATATTTTCCAGTTTATGGTCAAGTCAAAATAATATGTGACGTTCAAAGTCTCGCGTACAAGAGATAAGTCAGATGCGACAAACGGATCACCTCTTACCTGAACCTTAAAAAACTGTATCGCCGACAAGAGCAAAACAAAAGCGGAAGGAAAAGTGAAAGCGATCCATGCTCTGCCACTGATGAAATATAACAAAAATATCAGAACTATTGGCGGTACGAGGTTAAGGATTAATACCATAGGTGACGCAAAATACGTCCAAAACAAGGGAAGCCCGTGAATAGTAGCTCCCAGCAGCAAGGAGAGCAGCCCTGTTCCAACCCCCATGGCAAAAAGCATTATAAAATTAAATAACGGTTTGGTACCGGGCTCACGAATGCTCTTAAACATGGTTTTCAACAAAAATTACACGCTCCGAAATCAATTTAGTTTGTAATGGACGTACCCTTGTGCAACCCTACACGCAGCAAAAGGATCTTCCAAGCATCAATAAACGCATCGCTGTTATGTCTCAAAGCAAGATCTTGCACAAGCTCAGACAAACCGTCGTAATTATCCGAAATGTTGCAGACCTTAGCAATAGCTTCGCGGAGATTACCCTGTTTATAAAAAAGCGCCTCATTTGATGCAATGAGTGTCTTGTGACAATCCAAATCAGACAGAAGCACCGGAACGCCATTGTACATGGCTTCGAGTGCCGACAGCCCAAAGCTCTCTCCGAGTGAGGGCGATATAAAGAGGCCTCTATGATCTCGAATTTTACGCAACAAAGCATCCACTTTCTCATAGGGGATCGGACGATAATAAGCGACTCTATCCTCAATGTTGGCTTTTCTGACCGTTTCTTTCAAATCCATGTAATGAGGTCTGACATCTCCAACAAGCATCAAAAAATACTCATCGTCGGATTTGTTTTTTATTTCTGAAAAAATTTCCAGAAGCTCCTTGGTGTTTTTCATAGAGTCCATGCGCCCAATATAACAAATGGGCGTCTTGCTCCAAATCGCAGACTGAGAGGACTTGTTAGACGATATACCGACATCCAAATCGCAATGTCGGGTATCGCAAATATGAAAATTAGGAAGCACAAACAATTTGTCTTTAAACCCAGCGGGCAGGTCCTTTTCGACAACGGTTCGCAAAAATGTTTCGCCCGGCGAAGCAATACAAGCAATATTCTGCGGCAAGGATTTTAAATATACCCTCGACTCCTTATATGGAGAGTGACACTCAACAAGAACTTTGGAATAATCACTGACTAAATCAAATATCTCGGGAGTATCAAAGGTGATAATCAAATCGTATAAAGCTTCGTTTACCTCAGACACAATATGGACAAAGGCCTCTAACTTATTTTTCTCAATAAATTTCTGAAAGTTTAGCAGCCCACCGGAATCGTGAAAGAAAAAAACATCTTGGCTGACTTGCAACCCATGTTCTTTAAAAGCAGAAGCTCTGTTGAGAATGACTCGCTCAACCCCGCCAACAGTAGCCCATTTATATACATTAAGAACCCTCAAAATAACAAACCTCAATTGTTAGATCAAATTTGACCAGAAGCGTTGACTAAAATTCCTGATAATCTAATGTAACATTTTATATAGCAAACTGCAATAGTGAGACTTGCGAAATGCAGAGCGACTGCAATATCCAGCTTTATCTTGCGCAAACAACCATTCCGTGTTAAAATCGTCGCAAAACACTGACACAATAGGCACTACACATAAGCGAAAGAGTGGTTAAAGCTGAAAAAGAAACTCATTATAGCGATAGCAATAATTTTGACGATCATAATTGCCGCCGGATCGGCGTTCCTGCTGGGCGCTTTTGTATACCCATTTAACATGGCTGAGCTGACAGAGGTTCCGCATTTTGATATACTTGAATTTCAGTGGAACCGTGAGCAAATGATTCTGCAAGAATTTGCACAATACGACTACACAATAGACGACCCATTTATCGTACTCGACCCATACGACCTCAACCCGTTGTCGGCGCTTATGTTATTTCAAACCGGACATAAAGGCTCCGTAGAGATAGAAATACTTGGAGACTGCGCGTTTTCAACATTCAGATATACTCATCAAATAAAACCGCCTCGTGCAGAAATACCAATAATCGGGCTGTATGCAGGGCGGACGAATACAGTGACCCTAAGCATCGGAGATATGACCTGGGTGTATGAGATTGCCACCGAGCCGCTGCCGGTGGATTTTCCGAACCTTTGTATCCGCACCTCAAGGCCGGAAAAAATGGCGCCCGGAGTAACCTTGCTGACCTCGATTTTTGAATCATATAGCTCACTGATTGACAGCAACGGACAGGTACGGGGATTTCTTTCCAATAAAAGCATGGCGCATGGCACATCCATGATTGTTTTGGAAAATGGGAATATGCTCTCAACAGGCGATGAGTTCATGCTTGTCCCATACCACAAATCATTTCTGGTTGAATACAACTGGCTCGGAAAAATCTATCGGATATATGATGTGCCAAACGGAATCCACCACAGTATATATGAAATGCCGAATGGGGACATTTTAGCCGCATCAAACAACGTGGACATGCACAGTACCGGAACCCGAGAGGACGTTGTGATAATAATAGATAGGGTAACGGGTGCAGTGACAAGAACTTTCGACTATCGCAAGATTGTGGACGAAACCCGTGCGCCGCATCATCATTTTCATACAGGGATTTTAAATGCGCCAATCAGAGACTGGATGCATGTCAATGCAGCGGTATTCGACCCCATACACAATGCAGTGATTGCATCCTCGCCGACACAGAGCATGGTCATCAGTATAGATGCCGATACATCAGAGATAAACTGGATTTTAGGGCCGCACGATCACTATAGATATGACCTGCAAAGATTTTTGCTTCAGCCGATAGGAGAAAATTTTGAATGGAGCTGGGCGCAACATGATCCGAGAATACTCGAAAGTGACGATGCAAACATAGTCAATATCCTTTTGTTTGACAATGGCACAAATCGGAGCTTTTATGAAGAGACCGCGATTTTGGCACATGAAAACTACTCCAGAGCTGTCAAATACCGCATAAATCTTGAAAATATGACCATAGAGCAAATATGGCAGTTTGGCAAAGAACTCGGCTCTGATTATTACTCCACATATCTAGGAAATGCAATGCTTCTGGATGACACCGTGCTCATAAACTTCGGTGGGCAACTGCGTCAAAACGGAATTCCAATTGATGACCTTATGCAAAGTGTTATGGGGAATACCGTAACGAACTCAGTAATTATGGAGGTCACACTCTGCGGCGAAATCGTCTTTGAAGTGGCAGTCAACGCAAACGACTTTACCATGGCAGCTGGGACATATATGGCGATAAGAAAATCTTTGTTTTCACCCAATAGTTTTACGACGCTTTTGGGTGAGGTGCGAGGGGAGCGGGTGGGCTCGCCCTTTCTGTCGCAGCAACCGGATGGGTTCATTGTGCCGCCAATATACATGGGCAGGATGTCGGCAGAATTCACCACACTCCATCGCATCGGAGACCGACTTGTAATTGATGGACGGCTATACAATGACGGAGAGACGAGGCTGCTCAGCAAGGTTTACTTAACCCTGCGCAGCAGAAGCTCCGTACATGTTTTTGAAGCGAACAGTGGGCTTAACGGCAGGTTCTTTTTGAGTGCGGATTTGGCTTCACTTCCACCGGATCAATACCAGTTGGCTTTTGTTGGCGCTACAGTGGAAGGAAACGATGCCCTCGGCAGCCGCACTATAGGGCATTTCAGAACAGAATACAGAATCACGGTTGGGGATAACTAAAATGGGGATTTCATATCATACCAATAGGTTGCTAAGAGCTTGGAAGCAGTATGGGCTTATTGCCATGCTGAGGATGGTTAGGCATAGGATGAAGACGCGCATGGTGGGGCATAGCAAATCGGGAGATTGTCCAATAGCGGAGTTATACGATGATTTGTTGAGAAAATACAATTCCGCAGAAATCAAAGGCATAGCAATTATACCGTCTGCATTTGAATTTGATGACCTGTATAATCAAAGAACAATCAATCTTGCAAAGCATCTTTCGGATGATGGGTATGGTGTTATTTATGTGGCGTGGCAATGGCATAAAGGCGAAATCCTGGAAAGAAACTACCAATATGTGTTCAAAAATGTCATACAGGTGCCTTTGTATGAATTTATAGAAACCCACCATAAGCTAAAAATCTTTTTGCCGCTGCCTGATAAAAAATATATCATCATGCTTCCGGCAAAAATCTTTTGCGACTTGGTATTTTTTATGAAAGAAAACTTCTTTCATATCTATTATGACATTATGGATGATTGGGAGCAGTTTCATGCTGAGGGGCAGGCGCCATGGTATATAAGAAGCGTTGAGGAAGCGGCGTTACTCAATGCAGACAGGATTACAGCTGTATCCATGCCGCTGGTGCAAAAATTTGCATTTCTGAGAGCGGATATAACACTTGTTGGCAATGGTCTGTATCCCAAGCTGCTTGGGGAACCGATTGCGCATAAAAAAGCGGAAAACAAAAAACCGAACAACAAAATAACCATAGGTTACTTCGGACATCTAACCGACTCGTGGTTTGATTGGGATATGCTGTTTCAAATGCTCAAAAAACATGAGGAAATACACCTTGAAGTGATAGGATATGGGGCATCTGAGGCAACAAGAAGCACTGCGCAGAAGTACGCTAACATAGAACTGCTTGGAAAGATAAACCCACGCGACTTGCACAAATATGCAGCCGGATGGGATGTTGCGATAATACCATTCAAAAAATCAACGCTTTCTGAAGCTGTCGATCCCATAAAAATATATGAGTATTTATACTTGGGGTTACCGACGGTTGTCACAGGCATACCGCATTTGAAAGACTATCCGTATGTTGAAGTAACAGAAAATGACCCTGAATCATTTTATCAGGCCACTATGAAACTCTATGAAAAGAGACTTTGCGGTGCGGTGGATTATTCAGTAATCAGTGACTTTCTTTCTGATAAAACCTGGAACAAGCGGTTTGAGCAGATGTTTGAAAAAAACTTTTTGACGAAGCTGTATTGGTAAACCTTGTAGGGCGATAAGGATTATTGATTTGGAAAATATGAACGTATCAACAAGCACATGGGATGAAGTTGCAAAAGGATATACAACGACTATTGATGGCAGCGAGCGTGAGCTTGCGGATTCCATCTTAGCTGTTTTGAAGAAAAACGGCATCCGGCCAAATAGCAAATTGCTGGAGCTGGGGTGCGGCAGTGGCCATCTTTCAGCATGTCTTAATATGGCGGGCTACAGTACCCATATGCTTGATTTCAGTCATGAAGCGCTGAGTAAAGCGCGTCAGACCTTTGAGACGCTGGGGCTTTGTGGCGAATTCATTCATGGTGATATTTTAAACATGGAAGCGTTGCAGGATAATGACTACGACTTGGTATGGAATAGTGGGGTGATGGAGCACTTTGCCGATGATACGATACTTGAGGCTTTTGACAATTTAAAAAAAGTTTCAAAGCGTATGTTTGTGCTTGTTCCCAACCCTGATTCGGTTTCATATTTACTGATGAGATATGTAAGGCAAGCACAAAAAAACTGGCCATATGGGAAAGAGTATCTGCGCTCCGATTATGTTGAAGTGATAAATGCAGCAGGGTTTGACAAAGTGTCCTCATATTATATGGGCAAGTCATGGACAAGCCACAACTTCAAAATGGCTATGGGAGATGCAAAATATGTAGATGCGTATACGGATATGGTTGCAAAAGGACTTATGCCGGAGCGTGAGCAATATCTGATTGGATATTTTGCGTCTACGGAAGAAGATATACCAGTTTCGGTTGAATCGGAATCAGATTCTATACACTCAAAGAGCATTCTAGAAGACATCGAGGCACAAGGCCGCGATTTGCTGAGGAGTAATTTTTTGCGCTCAGCGGCCACACGAAATGCAGAAGTGTTAACAGAGATTAGTGACTTAAACGCTGAGCGTTTTGGATTAGAACTGAGCCTGCATGAACTGAGTCAAGAATTTGAGAAAGAAGCCGGGCGCGTCGCGTGGTATGCAGCGGAGCTTGCTTTGAAAGAAAAAATACTTATTGAGACACAGGAAGCACATGAGCAAGAGCTGAGACATCTGGAAGATGAGCATGCTTCAATAGAGCTAAGACACCAACAAGAAAAAAGTATTATAGAATATGAAATGGCAAGCATGTCTGCATTCATGCATCAGGAGATAAGTAGTCTTGAGGAAAAATATGAAAATCTAATACGGCAACAGGAAAAGGAAGCGGGGCAGGCGTTAGCGGCTGCCAAAAGGTCGGAAGAACGCTTGAGCGAGTCGTTAGAAAAATCCAACCAAATAATCGCAGAGGCTCTGGCAAAAGCCAATGACCTATTTGAAACACGATTGTTTAAGGTTTTGCATTTTCTCAAAAGAACAGGCAATCAATTCATTAAAGGAAAGTGGGCAGAAAAGAAAAATTACCTTAAGTGGCTGAGTTCGCATATAAGGCGCAAGCATTACATTGACAGAGGATATAACCCGATTCATGCGATTACCGATGTGCTCGACGCGGCAGCTCGGGAAAGTGTACATGGCGAACATATAAGCGGAGAGGATGTAAGAAAAGACGCTACAGAAAGTGGACATTCAGGTCTGATGCGCCCAGCGGTGGGTGACGCTTCGGGTTATGAGAGAATACTCTATGTGTATCAATGGGCGACTATGGGCGGGGTTGAGCGAGTTTTTCTCAATCGCGCAAGAGCCTTTAAGCAGCACGGGCTAAAAATCAGAGTCGATATCTACTTTTTTCACGACTCAGGGGGGTTGGATAATTTCAAGCAATACATAAAGTATTTTGGACTTGAAGATTATCTTAGCGTTGTCAGAAATATAGATGAGCGAGTGTACAGCAGAATCTTTACATTCGATACACCAGAGGTTTTCGCTATTGTCAAAGACACTTCAAAAGTGATTGTTGAATGCCACACGCCATACAAGAAAATGCGTGAATACCTCAAATCGATGCCCGTAGATATAGCGGGTCTGGTTGCGCCTGGAGAAGCATTTTTGAATTTAATCATAAAAGAAGTGCCCAAAAGTCTGCACAATAAGCTCTTTATATTACCTAATTTTTACTTCGAAAATGTGGCCTGCGTTACCCCGTCTAAAATATGGGATAAAACTCCCATTTTCTATTTTGGCAGAATGGATTCCCTAAAAAATACTAAAGAAATTTTGGAAATGTTTCGTAGCCTGAAACGTGAAAGAGGCGATGACTATATCTTAGTTCTTGCAGGAACTGTAATAAAAGATGACCTTGACTTGGCTAAAGTGGCCAAAGCCTTAGCAATTGAAGATAGGCTGACATATTTACCGCCTGTCCCATTTGAGAAAGTGGACGAATTACTATATACCATCAAGGCTCACAGAGGGATTTTTATATCCTCATCAACAGGTGAGAGTTTTGGTTTATCAGCGCTTGAAGCGATGGGAAGCGGTGTGCCGGTGATGCTTTCCGACATAAAGTGCCATGAAGCATTGGTTGACAACGATCCCGACTTTCTGTATGAATCAGGGGCTTTGGATGCGGCAGTTTCGAAAATAGGGATGATTGAGCAAAATTATGATGAATTTTCGGGCAAAGTAAAGCTGTATTCACAAAAATTCAACAGCGCAAATTTTATCACCAGTTGGAAGGCTTTGATGAAGCAGCAATTCAAAGAAGTTTAAGGACTTCTTTTGTATTGATTGTCTATATACTTTATGGTAGAATCACTTGCAATGTTTACTTCAAAGGAGACAGACATGATGAAAAAAATACTCTCGTTGTTTTTAGTTTTGATTATGGTTATTGCCTTTGTGGCAGGGTGTGCAAATGACACTGCACCACCCACGGTTACACCCGAACCCTCAACACCGCCTGCATCCGGTACTCCGGCAGAGCCGACGGTACAAGAACGGCCGACCGGGCCGGTGATGATCAGCGTTTCGGAGCTTCAGGGCATGATGGGCGATGACAACCTGATACTCATCGGCGCGATCAACCCAACTGCGGCTTTAGTACCGTTTTCAAATGCGGCAAATCCAATCAGAGGCTCACTTCTGGTCTGGACAGACGACATTTACGGCCCCGATCCTGATGCATTATCTCCCGAATTACAATTTGGCAGAATGCCGCTTGCACAAATGGAAAATCTGCTCTCAAGAGCGGGCATAACAGGAGACTCTATAATAGTGGCTTACCATTCAGATGCTGCGGCAGTCGGCGCAAGGCTTGCCTGGCATCTATATATGTTGGGACTCAATGTCAGATTTTTAGATGGCGGTGTACCTGCATGGCGTGCGGCTAACGGAGCAACAGGCTCCAGCAATAGACTGAGTAGCCAAGCCGTACAAAATGATTTCAGAGCGCCGGATTTCGACCCCTCAGTGAATAATGTGACAATCTATCAGGTCATCGAAGCAGCGCAAAATCCTGATGAGTGGGTAATCATCGACACACGTTCAGATGGCGAATACAATGGCGAACGTGTCGGAGCATCATCGGGTGGATTTGGCACAGGCAGGATAAAAGGCGCTGTTCATGTTGAGTGGGCCAGAGCATACGATAATGACGGTTTGCGCCTTCCGGAAGCACAACTCAGAGAACTCTATGGCTTTATAGGCGACAGAAATGCTATTGTCTTTTGTCAGGGTGGGATTAGATCGTCATATACATGGATATTGTTAAGAGACCTTGGATTTAACGTATGGAATTATGATGGGTCGTGGATTGAGTGGTCATATGCAGCGTCTACGGCCGGCAATTTTGCAGACAGAGCACTCGTTTTGGAGCTGACAGAGCTGTGGTCTGATAACGGCGGAGTAATATCGTAACAAGAGGGCGGCATATTGCCGCCCCTACGTTCTTTACACGCTACACTAACATATAGGGAGGCATTCTTCATGGCTTATGAAAAAAGCATAATGGACAAGGTGCGCGAAATCGCACAAGATTGCCAGGGCGGACACATGTCTTTCTGCAATGCGCGTTGCCCGATGCATACCGATGCAACAAGGTATATTGAGCAAATCAGAGAGAACAAACTGACTGATGCGGTCAAAACAATCCGGGAAAAGTTGTTTCTGCCGGGTACTCTGGGGAGGGTATGCGCCCACCCTTGTGAACTCGAATGTAGAAGAAACACAGAATACGGGCAGCCCATTTCTATCGCGGCGCTTAAACGGTATGCAGCAGACAAGGCCGACAGCGAGGAGCTTTGGGATATTACAAAGAAATCATCCACCGGGAAAAAAGTCGCAGTAATCGGAGCAGGCCCTGCTGGGGCACAAGCTGCAATCGACATTTCGCGAGAAGGACATGCAGTAACAATATACGAAAAGCTGACTGTGGTTGGCGGAATGATGCGTGTGGGCATACCTGAATACCGCTTGCCACGCAACCTTATTGACTTTGAATACAGCTACCTGACCAAACTTGGCATTGAGTTTAAACTCGGAGTAGAGGTTGGTAAAGACATCAGTTTTGATGAGCTGAGCAACAACTACGATGCAGTGGTGCTTGCAAACGGGGCGCACAAGAGCTTTGTGCCTCCGGTCAAAGGAATAGAAGCGGATGGAATCACAAATGCAGTTGATTTCTTAAGAGGTGTTTCACTGGGTGAAAACGCTTTTGAAGTCAAAGGCAAAGTGCTTGTAATAGGCGGCGGAGATGTCACAATGGATTGTGCACGCACCTCTGTTCGTCTTGGGGCGCAGAGTGTTACGGTGGCTTCACTTGAATGTGAGGTAGAGCTACCTGCTTCGGGACATGAGCAGCACGAGGCCAGGCAAGAAGGCGTTTTTATAAACTGCGGCTGGGGAGCGGAAGAAATTCTGAGTGAAGGCGGCAGCGTAAAGGCAGTTGTGTTCAAACAATGCCTCTCAGTTTTTGATGCCGAAGGCAGATTTGCTCCGACATATGGAGAAGAAAAGCTAACTATTCAGTGCGATACATTGATTTTTGCCACAGGCCAAATGGTTGTTGATGCGGCAAATGGAGCTTTAGATCAAGGTGCCGGAGGCAGATACATTGTAGATAGAAACACCCTATCCACAAAGATAGATAATGTGTTTGTAGCAGGGGATAGCGCCGGAGGAACAATCGTGGTCGAAGCTATGGCGCTTGGACGTAAGGCTGCGATTTCAGTAAACAGATTACTCTCTGGTGTGGATTTGACAAAGGATAGAGATTTTAAAAGCGAATATGATTTCAAATCAGAGCTTGACATTCCCTTGCCAAAAGATGTAAAAGATACGCCGAGAAATTACACAAAAATGCTTGACCCGATAGAGCGCACAAAGAGTTTCGTCGAATGTGATTTGGGCTTTGATGAAAGCATTGCACGAGCTGAAAGCGAACGTTGCTTAAAGTGCGAATGTAAGGAATGTATGAAAGAGTGCATCATGTTCAATGATTTTACACTCTATCCCGGAGCGTTGTTTAAAAAATTCCTAGAAGATGGAGATATGGAGCCAATCATTGCATATTCATGTAACATGTGTGATCAATGTACGCTCGTCTGTCCCAAGGAGTTTAAGTTTGCCGAACTATTTGGCGCTATGCGCAAGGATATGGTCAAAGCAAATCACGGTCAGTCGCCGATGCCAGGGCATAAGGCAATCAACATGCATCAGAAATTGGGCTTCTCAAAGCTCTTTACTGTAAGAATCAGAGGGGGTAGCAAATAATGTCCAGAAAAGCGTTTTTACCCGGATGTGCGCTGCCGTCGTACAGCCCGGAGAATGTTTCACAATGTTTAAAATATCTCAAAACGAAATTTCCGGATCTTTCAGTTGTCCAAAAGTGCTGTGGGAAACCCACTTCGGCAGTTGGCCAGGCAGCGCTCTTTAGTAAGCGCTTCGCCGGTCTTGTTGAAGATATAAAGTTTTGCGGAGCCGACGAGGTGATTGTCGCTTGCCAGAGCTGTATGAAAGTACTCAAAGGCTGTAATGATTACAAGACGACTTCGCTTTGGGAGCTTTTTCCTCAAATCGGTCTGCCACCGGAAATGGTCGGAAAGGCAAAAGACAGCGATGCGGTATTTTCGGTACAAGATTCCTGCTCAGTGCGTGACTATACCGGAATTCACGATGGCATCCGTTGGATACTTACAGAGCTTGGATACAAATATGAGGAGCCGGAAAGAACACGTGCCACAACACGTTGCTGTGGGTTTGGCGGCATGGTTGGTCCTGCCAATCCGGATGTGGCATTTAGGGTCATGAAGCGTAGAGTAGATGATTTTAAAACGCCTTACATTGTCACATATTGCGCGGCTTGTCGCCAGTCCATGCTCAAAGCAGGCGGCAAGGCATGGCATATTCTTGATTTGGTTTTTGGTGATGTGGTTTATGCAAATACAGCGCCGCCGGAGGACGTCCTGGCAAGCCCGGTCAAAGCGTGGAAAAATAGGTATAGAAGCAAGAGTCTTATTAAGAAAGCGTATAAATAGAGCAGTCTTTGTAGGGAGACCGCCCCCGGTCTCCCACTATAGAATTGAGAGTTGGAGGGATAAAAATGCTTGATCATGATGAAAAAAAAGTAGAAGCTGAGATTCAGGATGATATAGAAACGGTTGTAGAGAGCAGCACAGAAGATATTTCCGAGGGTGCCGAAGCTGCGCTGGAGGAAGAAACAGCAAAAGCCGCACCGGAAAAGAAAAAGGGTGGACTGCTGAAAATAATCATATTCGTTGTAATCATCGCAGCCGTGGTCATTGCTGCATATGCGACAGGTCTTGTTGATAGAATACAGGACATCAGAGCGATGCAGGAATGGTTCAGTGGATTCGGATTCTGGGGATATCTCATCTTTGTGGTGGTATATGTATTGGCTGCCTCGTTTATGCTGCCTGCATTTCCGTTTACACTCGTAGCCGGTATTGTGTTTGGCCCAATTTTAGGTGGTATACTTTCATTGGTCGCTGCGACAATAGGCGCTGCCGTAGCCTTTATCGTTGCGCGTTATGTTGCACGTGATACAATCGTAAGCAAGTTTGGAAGCAGTCCGCTATTTAAGAAAATAGACGACGGGCTCAGACAAAATGGGGTAAGCTTTCTTATACTCACGCGTCTCGTGCCGATATTCCCATACAATGTGCAAAACTATATATATGGCCTAACACCGATTAAATTAGCCACGTTTGCACTGGTTTCGTTTATTTGCATGGCACCGGGAGGATTTATATATGCATTTATGGCTGGAATAATAGTTGAGGAAGGCATTACTCCAATGTTGGCAGTCTACTTTGCAGGTGCTGGTGTAGCATTGTTCCTCGTGTCGCTGATACCGAAATACATTGCCAAGAAAAAAGGCATTAAACTCAAAGACGACGAATAAGGAGCTGCATAACGTGAAGAAAACTATAGTAATAATACTTACGATACTTATGACATTGACGTTATTAGCTGGTTGCGCACGCAATCAGTCGGGTGCAGCAGACGAGATAGATTTCAGCGACTTTGATGCTGTTTTAGAAGCGGCGAGGGGCACAACCGTGAATTTCTATGGTTGGGGAGGAAGTGCCGCAACGAATGCTTGGCTTGACAATGTAGTGGGATCCACGCTATATGAGCAATACGGCATCAGATTAAATAGAGTGCCGATGGACATTGATGCCATACTCAATAAACTCATGGGCGAGATGCACGCAGGGGTGGATAGCGGAGATATAGACGTCGTATGGATTAACGGAGAGAATTTTTACACAGCAAAGAATGCCGGACTGCTATTTGGCCCTATAACACACTATGTGCCGAATTTTGCGGTGTATCTCAACCCGGATGACGCAGATCTACATTATGATTTCGGCACGCCGATTGAAGGGATGCAAGTTCCTTACGGCAGAGCTCAACTTGTATTCATGGGTGATACAGCTGTTTTAGACAGCTTCCCAACATCAGCTCAGGAATTGCTTGAACTTGCAAGAAGATATCCCGGCAGGATAACTTACTCAGCGCCTCCTGATTTTACCGGCAGTGCATTTGTTCGGAATATGCTTTATGAAATTGTTGGGTTTGAGGCGATTTTCAACGCCCCACGTGATGAAGAGGCAATATATGAAATTATCAGACCAGGTCTGGACTTTCTGGTTGAGCTCAAACCATATTTATGGCAGGAAGGCCGAACCTATCCCGTTGATGCACCTGCACTTCAGCAGATGTTCATTGATGGATTGGTGCTCATGAATGTCAGCTATTCACCGCTCCACGTTGCACAGATGATATTCTCAGGAGAATATCCTGAAACAGTACAGACTTTTGTGTTTGAGAATGGAAACATTGGCAACACGCATTATATGGCGATACCATATAATGCGCCCAATAGAGCCGGTGCGATAGCGCTTATCAATCACATCATCAGTGCTGAGATGCAGATAACAAAGTATGACGCGAGAAACTGGGGAGATTTGCCGGTGTTCGATGTTCAGCGACTCACACCGCAGCAGCGGGAATTGTTGGACGCAATTGACAACGGTATCGGCATCCTTTCTCCTGAAGTTTTGTTTGAGCATCGGCTACCTGAAGTTCAGGCATACAAAATCCCGATAATCGAGAGACTTTGGGTTCAGCACGTACTGCACGCAGGATGAATCGGTTAAGAACAAGAGCAGTCCCGTATATGCTCCTTGGGCCATTTTTTCTGATTATGGGAATCATATTTGTCGGTGGTTTGATCCAGGCTCTGGTACAGAGCCTGGGTTACCTCCCGGCGTTTGGAATGGATAGCGTTTCTCTGGAGTATTACAGACGAGTGCTTACAGATTTTCGGTTTATTTCATCGCTAAGACACACGTTTTATATTGCGCTAACGTCCTCGGCACTCTCTGTGGCCTTGGGCGTATTTGTTGCGTTTTTAGTACATAAGACAAAGCGTAGCAACAAATTTTCATTTACATTACTGAGAGTACCCATCGTCATTCCGCATATCGTGGTTATTATCATGATATTCCATATTTTCTTTCAGACAGGGATATTATCACGATTTGCATTTGCCATTGGTTTGATTGAAAGCGCGCATGACTTCCCACTTCTGATTTTTGATCGAGGCGGTGTGGGCGTTATCATTGTCTATTTATACAAGCAAATACCCTTTGTAATGCTGATGGTCATTTCGATATCGAGAAATATAGACAGCAAATACTTTCAGGTAGCTGAAAATCTTGGGGCAAGCCCGTTTCAAATCATGACGAGGATTACTTTGCCGCTACTTGCACCTACGATTCTTTCGGCATTCCTGTTTTGTTTTGCTTTTGGATTTGGGGCATTTGAGGTGCCATTTTTATTGGGAAGCCCTGCAAGACAAACGCTGCCGATTCTTGCATTCATTGAATATACAAGTCCGGTACTTGATGACCGTCCAGCGGCAATGGCGATAAATGTAATTATATCCGTGATTTCCTTGATTATGATTTGGGTTTATGCAAAAGTGCTGAGCATTTTAACAAAACGAGGGATGGAAGGTGCGATTGTCTGATGCGCAGCTTATATTCCCGTCAGCTTAACCGGAGGTTCAGATGAGAAAAAAACAGCCCATATATAATGCTCTGTTTTATGTTTTTGTTGCTATCAGTTGTGCTCCGCTGATTATGCTGGTAGTGCTTACATTCAGCACATTCTGGCCGTATCCCTCGCTACTGCCGGAAGTAGTGTCGCTGGATTACTACGCACATGTGTTTATAGAAAACAGGCAAACTTTGATGGCTGTAGTAACCAGTATATTGCTAGCATTTTTTGTAGCATTTGTTACACTGATAATCGCTATTCCCGCCGGAAAAGCAATTGCATGCTATAGTTTCAAGGGAAAAGGGTTTGTTAAAATGCTCGTGCTGGTACCCCTCATAGTGCCCTCAGTGGCGGTAATCATGGGCATCCACGTGACAATGATAAGGATTGGGCTAACGGGCACATTTTTTGGGGTCGCTCTGATACAAACGCTTTTTGCAATGCCATATGCTATACGGATTATGACGAATGTTTTTGAGATAGTCGGCAAAGGGCTGGAACAACAAGCGTCAGTACTCGGTGCGGGAACTGCGACGATTTTTATTAAAGTGACCTTACCCAGAATCATGCCGGGTATCCTCTCCGCCGGAGTCCTGAGCTTTACAGTATCAATCGCCCAATACATCACGACCTTTATCATTGGGGGAGGGCGGATTATTACAGTGACGATGCTGATTATTCCGCATATTCAGAGCAGAGAACATCACATAGCGGCGGTTTACAGCATTCTGCTTATCGTATCAGCTATGATTTCATTGTATTTAACAGAAAAAATCGTGAGACGGTATTATGATATGGATAATGTAGTATATGTATAGGGGTTGAAATATTGACAAGTATGCATGTTGAAAATGTAAATAAATCTTTTGGAAACAACCACGTGCTTAAAAATATCTCATTGAGTGTACAAAGCGGTGAATTTGTTTCTGTGTTGGGCCCATCGGGTTGCGGCAAAACTACATTGCTGAAATTGATTGCAGGGCTGGAGATGCAGGATAGCGGCCATGTCTATATTGGCGGAGCTTGCTGCGATAATGTACCGGCAAGAAAAAGAGGTGCTGTTATTGTATTTCAGGATTTTGCACTTTTTCCCCATATGACAGTTAAGCAGAATATTGATTTTGGGCTTGCGGTAAAAAAAATCAGTCGCTCGGAGCGAGAGAGAAAAATCATGGCGATGCTCGATGTAATGCAAATTAGCGATAAAGCCGAATTCTACCCCAGAGCGCTTTCCGGTGGACAGAAACAGCGTGTGGCGCTTGCCAGAGCCTGCGTTTTGGAACCCAGAGTATTGCTGCTTGACGAGCCGTTTTCGAACCTTGATCCGGGTTTAAGGGACGACATGAGAGAGTTTGTGTCAAAACTTCAGCGTGAACTGGGTATTACTACGATATTGGTCACTCATGACAAAGAAGAGGCATTCATGCTTTCCGGGCGTGTAGCAGTAATCATTGATGGCTGTTTACAGCAATATGACACACCAGAAAATATATATAAAAAGCCACACACTGTATTGGTATCTGACTTCATCGGAGAGGCAAATTATATTAGCGGTATGATAAGCAATTATCATTTTTCTTGTGCGCTTGGAGATTTTGATGCTGCCGAGTTAGTCGATGGTGAGGCCAAGTTAATGCTCAGATATGACCAACTCATTATAAGCAATAGTAAGGGTATGCCTTGTCGGATTATTTCAAAGGTGTATAAAGGGAATGTAACAACCTATCGAGTAGAGATTGAAAAATCAGAAACATTGGGTTTGCCAGAGGCTCTGACACTTAAGATAAATTCATCAGACAGTAGTTTTGAACCCGGTCACAAAGCTTTTATAAGAGTAGCGGACAGGGCCGGTCATGTGTTGAGATAGCCAGTAAGTAAAAATGAGATATTGCAAAATGCAAAAACCTATAAGGGGCGGCATCCTGCCGCCCCTGTGAATTGTGCTGAAATTGCAACAGTTGGCGCGAGACTCTACTGAGGGGTCGCTAGACGATATTACGCAGTCCGGAGAACGCGTCGTAGCATTTGTATACATGCTCGATATAACCAGCGCTATCTTTTAGTGTCGGAATGTCAACCAGAATGCGCTGACCTTGCCCAATAAGATGACCTGTTTTCATAGACTCGGGATCAGGAGAGATTTCGACTTCATTTTGATTAAATAACTCCAGGTGCAAGATAGCTGCCGCCGCATATATATCCCACTTATAGATTCCGTCATGGCCAAAATATTCTTTTTCTCTTGCAAACCAATATTGTCCTTGATTGCAGAGCCATTGCAAGAAAGATGCGTCGTTTTGTTTGAGTTTGTCAAACCGTTCTTTGGTGAATAATGCATCAAGACAAACGTTTCCCGTGGCAATCTTGATGGACTTTGCCTTTGTCAGCACAGTATATGCCGCAATGCTGTTGCAAGAGAAATTCAATTCATTAAGCTGTTTGCCCATAATAATAAGAGATTCCGTAACTCCCCCCATCATACTGAGCGCGTTGACTCTATCAAAGAACTCAGCATCGAGCAACCAGGCATGGTAGAGATTGGTTAGCGATCCCATAGCGACAATCGAAACCTCACCGGGGTGCTTTTTTGTGGCTTCAATCAAAAATGCAGCAGCCTCGTTTTTGGCTGCGTCTTCAGCGTGTCCAGGGTATACCGGAATCTGATTCATTCCTATTTGTTTCATGAATGATATGGTGTTGGGGGTGACAACTTCAAGCGTATTGTTTCCAAATGTCGTAGTCACGCCAAGCAAATCGCATTTTCCGGTTCCTAACGCATAAATTATTGCAAGGCCGTCATCTAAGTCACATCCCTCAACTCCAAAAGTATTATCGCAGTCAATAATTATCTTTTTCATATTTTACCATCCTTCTCTTTGTGGTTACTATAACATCTTGCTATTTCCTCTATGTTGTCACCTTTGCGAAATTTACGCTGTAGGGATTGCATCATCATCATGGTCCTAAAATGCCCTCCGGAAGAGAAGCGTCGTTCGGAAGTGGTGATTGTGCCATCCGCAATGCGCAGTGCATAACCGGCACGCTTGACATCCATAGACAATTTATAATCTTCCATCAGAGGTATGGGTGCATACCCGCCGAGCTGGTCAAAGAGCATTCTTTTTATAAAAATTCCCTGATCTCCAAATGCGATTTTCCGGGTTTTGACGCGGATATTCGACATAAATGCCATATAAAACATCAGTGGATGCATACTATCAAACTTTAAGCGGAAGCACCCGTAGCTATAGCCTTTTGAAATCACCTCCTGAATCTTAGACAGAGCGTCTGGAGGAGGTATGGAATCAGCGTGGAGAAACCAGAGTATGCTTCCATGTGAAACAGAAGCGCCATAATTCATTTGGTTTGCGCGACCTTTATCCGGTGAATGGAAGTAACACCGGGAGGACCATTCTGAGATTTGGTCAGCTGTATTGTCAGTACTTCCTGAATCAACAAACACAATTTCGCACTGATTCTTTAAGGGATTTAGATTGTGAAGCAGCTGGTCAATGCAACATGCCTCATTGTAGACCGGAACTATAACAGAAATACTGTGAGCGCAATCGCTGCCGGCATCATTCACTAAAATACTCCATTCTAATCTTTTCCAGAAATTCCGAAGTTATGTATTGTTTAATTTTCTCAAAGGTGTAGTCATCCTTTAGAATACGCTCTGGGCTTTGGTATTCGACCCATGCCATAGCGCACCATGTAATACCTCTCAGGCAGTTCATTTTCAAATAAGGAGATGTTGTTTCCCATAACAA
Source organism: Oscillospiraceae bacterium (assembly GCA_009781855.1). GTDB lineage: Bacteria > Bacillota > Clostridia > Oscillospirales > Oscillospiraceae > WRMH01. The sequence goes on from WQUY01000005.1 coordinate 30,802, forward strand.
TGAAGGGTCGTTATACCGTACCGAAGTTTTACAATAGAGCTCTATGAAGTGCATTATTTCAGCCATTGACAGAACAGTTTCTGTTTTCCAAAGTGTAGTCGTGGGTGCAAGGAAGTGGCCAAGATCCTGACCGGGCGATGCAAAGAGCGGTTTCTCCCAATCCACCAAATAAGTTATATGGCTTTCATTAACAAGAAAATTGCCCGAGTTTAATTCAGTATTCACAAGACAACGCCCGTTGCAGGAGCGGTCGCATTGAAGGATTTCGTTGCCGTATTCAAGCAAAGACGAAATCATTTTCTTTATTTCAGGTGCTGCGCGTTCGCTGTCAAAAAAATGCGTGACCATAGCGTGGCACTCATCCAATATAGCGCCTAGTGGATTTGCAGGGGAAATCAGAGCATGTCCGTCCGGGACATCAAGATTGTGGATGTCGGCCAGACAAGCTGCTGCTGCGGGCAAATCAGATTCATATCTGAGCGGTCGCCCGGGAAGAAAATTCATAACAAGGAATCCATAAGGCATGGCAGTCTTTGTATCATCGATAAAAAGTGGCGTCGGAGTTCTTCCGGATGGCTTAAGAAGCTCAAGTGCTTCGTACTCATAGCGCACTTGATTCGCCAGATGCATCTGGCTACCCATCGGAACTCTCAAAACCAGCAATGCTCCTGTTTTTGGGCAGGGAAAAGTATAATTGACGTTATATTCACCATGTCCCAGCAGCTTGAAATCAACCCAATCTCCCAAGCCGATATTCAGCCAATTGCAAAATGATTCCGATTGGGTAATAGAAGATACATCGATTATTTCCATTTTATATTCGTTCCTCATTTTCTAAGATTGTAAGCAGCTTTTTTGTTTCCGGTGCGATATCAGGATGCTCATGCTTCAGTGTCCTATTGAGCCTTTCAAGATCACAAGGTTCATCAATGTCAAACATGGTATAACCCATTCCGATTTTTCTGCCTGCGCATTTTGCTGCCGATATAGTCTCTTCAAGCACAGAGGACACGCCATATTGCTTAAGATGAAAAAGTGCAGCGCACGGCTCTTTGAGTCCGATGAGATAATATCCCCCATCCTCAGTTGGGTTTATAACGACATCATGAGAATCAAGTATTTTTAAAGCATCCTTTATGGCGCTTGTTTTGAGGTGGGGAATGTCGCTGCCGATAAGCAAGCATTTTTCATACCCCATGTCAAAAATATCACAGAAAGCGCTATGCATTTTGTCTCCGAGGCTTTCACCACGTTGTGGGATAAACCTGTGAGCCAACGGCAAAAGCAGTTTAAGCGTTTCGAGATCACCATCTGGTAAATAACAAACGGTAACATCATAATCAAAATCTGAACATTGCAAAGCAAGAAAAACATCAAGCAGAAAAGCCTCATGCAGACATTTGCACTCCTCTCCGGTCAGTAGAGGCATCAATCTTGTTTTAGTCTTTCCAGCAACCGGAATCCTGGTAAAAAGAATAATCGCGTTATTGCTCAAATAACAACACCTCTGTATGCTTGTCGGGCAAACATTATCCGTCGCTACAATTCACTGCTGATAACATCACAGCCCATAAAAGGAATAAGCACATCCGGAATCCTCACGGAGCCATCGGGTTGCTGATATGTTTCAATGATACTCAGCCACACTCTGGGTGTCGCAATCCCGGAGCCGTTCATTGTGTAAGCGAATTTTTTCTTGCCATGTACATCGACATATTTAATTTGTGCTCTGCGTGCCTGATAATCAGAAAAATGACCTACAGAAGAGACTTCGAGCCATTTTTTTACACCGGGTGAATAAACCTCAATATCGTAGCATCGTGCATATTTGTCTCCCATTTCACCGGTGCAAAGGTCAACGAGCCTATATTTGAGCCCAAGGTTTTTGATAACGCTTTCACAATCTTTGAGCAGGCTGGATAATTCAGACTGCACATCTTTGGGTTCCACGATTTTCAATAGCTCGACTTTATGAAACTCATGGATCCGCTGTAATCCTCTCGTATCACGTCCTGAAGCGCCAGACTCACGGCGAAACGCCAAAGTGTAACCCATGTAACGTTTAGGAAGAGTTCCTGGAGAAAATGTTTCTCCGGCAAATGCCGCAGTCATAGGCACCTCTGCTGTAGGGATTAGCCAAAGGTCGTCCTTTTCGCATTTATATTGTTCACCTGCAAATTTCGGTAAATGCCCGGTGAAAGTCAGTGCTTCGGTTGATACTAAATGAGGCGGCAGTATCTCGGTATACTTAGGCTCATTTAGAGAAAGTCCATAATTAACGAGGGCGCGCAGCAACTTTGCCCCCATGCCCCTGAGCAAACTAAACCCTGAACCGGATATCTTGCTTGCAGCTTGTGTGTCCATAATACCCAGGCTTTCAGCAATATCCCAATGCGGCAAAGGATTTGCAGTTTGACAAATATAATGATTGTCAGATTCGTATAAAATGACATTGCAGTGCGCATTAAGACCAATCGGGGCTTGGGGATCAGGAAAGTTAGGAACGTCAAGCAGATGTCGGTTCGTGTGATTTTCCAGTGCTTTTAGGTCTTTTTGAGTATTTATAATAAATTTACGCAGTCTGCGCTTTTCATCTGCAGTAAAAGAATCATCGGTGCTTGAGCAATTGCGCTGATGGTTTAGCTCATTAAGACGAGTTTTCTGCCTACGGATTTCTGTCAGCAGTGTATAAAGAGCATCTATGTATTCGATATCATAACCCTTTTTTTCAAGTTCACGCTTAACATATTGTTTGTCTGAGAGGATTAATTTATAGTCAATCATGGGAGATATCTCCACCATCGGCCTTGCCCTCTAACTCAATTAAAGCTTCGCTTATGACATCCTCATCGCCTGGGAGAAGGGTTCTCACTGATACTAATATAGCCTCATCTTGAATCCTGATAATTATGGGAGTTTTGTACGCCCTGAGACCTTGCTCTAGTGCGTTGACACTTAAAGTCGAGGGTTTAATAGATACAGCCCAGCCGGGAAGCGGAACATTCGGCAAAGAGCCACCTCCGGTTTCGTCCATTACCTCAACAGCATCGACGCGACAATTGGTCAAAGAAGCCTTTAACCGTGTTGTAAATGACTCAGCACGTAGTTTGAGATTATCGGATTTTGAGAAAAGCATTGCAAGTACAGGGATGCGTGTCGCTGCTTCATCTGGATATCTATATTGTCTCAAAGCGGACTCCAAAACAGATAATGTCAGCTTGTCGGGACGTAAAGCGCGGGTTAGCGGATGTTTTTTCATAGCGCTTATTAAATCGGAGCGACCGGCGATTATACCGGCCTGTGCGCAGCCCATGAGTTTGTCGCCAGAAAAACATATGATATCTGCCCCGGCTTTAAGCCCACTCATCGCGGTTTCGCCTGCATCAAATCCATATGGTTGCGTGTCAATAAGAAAACTTGAACCTGCATCATATACTACAGGCCGTCCGACAGATGCGCCATACTCGCTGAGTTCTGAAATGCTAACGGACTGGGTAAATCCAACTATTTCATAATTGCTTGTGTGGACTTTCAAAAGAAGTTCTGCATTTTTATGCTCCACAGCATCCGCATAGTCGGAGAGCTTTGTTTTGTTTGTTGAGCCGATTTCTATAAGCTCCGCTCCGCTTTGCATTATAATTTCAGGGACCCTGAAAGAACCGCCGATTTCAACGAGTTCTCCGCGAGAAATTGCAACGTTCTTACCCGCTGCGAGCGTGGCCAAAATTAAAACCATAGCCGCAGCATTGTTGTTGACAACAAGTGCAGCTTCGGTTTCGATGATTTCACATATCAAATTTTCCACATGAGTGTAGCGGCTGCCACGCTTGCCGGTTTTTAAATCATATTCAAGGTTGTTATACCCCTCACAAGCAATCAGAGCCTCTGCCAGCATTTCTTTTCCTAGAGGGGCACGGCCGAGATTTGTGTGCAATACAACACCTGTGGCGTTTATAACTCTACGCAAGTTGCTTGACTCAGTTGATAATCTTTCGAATATAAGTCCGGCACATTCGTCAAGACTGGGCGCATTTGAAATTGCTCCGGACAGTATCTGATGGCGAAGATCATCCAAAATCGCGCGAGCAACGGACTTTACGCGCTCGTTTCCCATATTGACGAATATGGGGTGTTCCGTCAGACTATTCATGTTTGGCAAGCTGCTCAGAAGATCATTCATATCAGTACTCCATTTGCGGATTTAATTAGTGTTTGTGAGTCAATCGCACGCTCGCGATATGATTTGTTCCTCATCTTAGCACGAAAAGCTAATAAACTCAATATAGATGTCTTTTTTTGGGAAACTCAAAACTGTAATTAAGATTGAATTCTCAACCCCTGCATGATAAAATATTTAATGTTAAGAGAGGGTGTAAATGCCAGGAAGCTGTTGCACATCAGTGGCTGATTGGTGAGTATGAAAGGAGTGTCCAATGAAAGATGATTTAGACAGTATTCGGATTGTTGAAGAAATAATGTTTGAACTTCGCGGACTTGCGCGCACCAGGGCTGTGTCCGTTTCTGACATTGTGCATGAGGCTTTGGGTGAATACCTTATCACCCACACAAACGCCGTCAATCTTTTTGATGTCATCCATAGCATTGAGCATACGATGAATAGGGCAGAACGTTTTGTAACAATCACCGATCCATCCGGGCTTGTCATTTTTATAAAAAGCCCCATAAGGTATCTATATCGCCCGGAGCTCAAATATGAAGTCAAAATTGTGCGCAACAACGAGGTTTCTGTAGGGAAGCTGAATATAATTATCAGGTCGCATGATATTGAAACAATAATAGGGTTCTCCGATTTTGTTAACCTGTGGATCGACTTGGAGTGCAAGTATTTGCAAAGCCGGGCTGAGCAAATAACCTATGAGACAGAATCAGGGTATTTTGGCAGACAAATCTTCTATCCTGAGGGAGGCGGGCAGCGGAATGGGCAGGCCGTAGGCGATGCCATCAGCGATTATATTTGTGTGTTTGATGAGCTGCTTAAATATTATTTTACCCATCGTAATGGACGCGACATAGAAAAGCTCTTTTTTGATCGTCTAAGAGACGGAAAACTAACTATTTAAAAAGGAGGATTACCCATATGGATGCCCAAAAATTTACAAAAAAATCTCTGGAAGCCATATCGACAGCGCAAAATATTGCAATTGAGAACAGCAACATGCAAATCGAACCTGAACATATCCTCTATGCATTGCTTGATCAGGATAATGGACTGATTCCGCGTCTGTTTGAAAAGATGGATATAGGTGCGGATAGGGCGCTTTCCGTTGTTGACCGCATGATTGAAAAGCTACCGAAAGTCACCGGGTCGGGACGCGAACCCGATAAAATATATGTATCACAGGCGACGGATAAGATATTGACGGAGTCGGAGCGTCAAGCCAAGCACTATAAAGATGCATATGTATCGACCGAGCATATCATCCTTGCGATGTTTGAAAAAAGCACTCCGGTCATCAAAGAGATATTCAGTGATATTCATTTAGAAAAGAGCAAATTTGTAAATGCGATTCATGAAGTAAGGAGCAACCGAAAGGTTGAGTCAGACAATCCGGAGGATTCTTATGAGGCATTGAGCAAATACGGCTATGATCTTGTGGAGAAGGTCAAGCAGCAAAAGCAAGACCCAGTCATCGGGCGTGATGATGAAATCCGCAATGTTATCCGCATTTTGTCGAGAAAAACAAAGAATAACCCCGTGCTTATAGGAGAGCCAGGCGTTGGTAAGACAGCCGTTGTTGAGGGGCTGGCGATACGCATTGTGCGTGGAGATGTGCCGGACGGACTGAAAGATAAAACTATTTTCGCCCTGGATATGGGTGCGCTTATTGCCGGAGCAAAATACAGAGGGGAGTTTGAAGAGCGCCTAAAGGCTGTTTTGCATGAAGTCAAGGAATCTGACGGTAGGATTATACTGTTTATTGATGAGATACATACCATTGTTGGTGCTGGGAAAACAGAAGGTGCAATGGATGCGGGTAATCTGCTCAAACCACTACTGGCCAGAGGTGAGCTTCACTGCATAGGCGCAACGACTCTGGATGAATATAGGCAATATGTAGAAAAAGATGCCGCGCTTGAAAGGCGTTTTCAGCCGGTGTATGTGGGTGAGCCCAATTTGGAGGACACGATAACCATCCTTAGAGGGCTTAAAGAGCGATATGAGGTATATCATGGTGTAAAGATAACCGATGCTGCACTGATTAGTGCGGCAACGCTGTCTCATAGATATATTTCCGACCGCTTCTTGCCAGATAAAGCGATTGACTTAGTTGATGAAGCTTGTGCGATGATCCGTACAGAGATAGATTCCATGCCCACAGAGCTGGATGTTGTTGCACGTAAAATCATGCAATTAGAAATACAGGAAACAGCGCTAAAAAGAGAGAAAGATAATCTTTCTAAAGAAAATCTCGAGAGGATTCAACGAGAACTTGCGGAGCTGCGTGAGGACTTTAATGCAAAAAAAGCGTTGTGGGAAAATGAAAAGGCAAGCATACAGTCTGTACAAAAAATCAGAGAACAAATCGAGGAAGTGAATGCCCAAATCGAGGCGGCAGAACTGGCCTATGATTTGAATAAATTGGCTGAATTGAGATATGGACAGCTAGACCCATTACAAAGACAGTTGGAGGAAGCAGAGAAGCACGAGGGCAATGAGCAAAGATTTACATTGCTTCGTGACAGAGTAACTGATGAAGAGGTTGCAAAGATAGTTGCGCGGTGGACAGGAATCCCTGTGGCAAAACTTCTGGAGGGTGAGCGGGAGAAAATCCTGCATTTGGATAAAGAAATCCACAAACGGGTCATAGGACAAGATGACGCAGTCGGCAAGGTGTGTGAAGCGATTATACGGTCGAGGTCTGGAATTGCCGACCCAAACCGCCCGATAGGTTCGTTTATGTTCCTGGGGCCAACCGGGGTTGGAAAAACTGAACTGGCCAAAGCGCTTGCAGAGAGTCTTTTTGATGATGAACATAATATGGTTCGTATCGATATGTCAGAATATATGGAAAAATATTCTGTATCACGGCTTGTTGGAGCACCTCCGGGTTATGTCGGTTATGAAGAGGGCGGTCAGCTTACTGAAGCAATAAGGAGAAGGCCTTATAGTGTGGTTTTATTTGATGAGGTTGAAAAAGCGCACAGCGACGTATTTAACATTATGCTTCAGGTGTTGGATGATGGACGCATTACAGATTCGCATGGCAAAACCGTGGACTTTAAAAACACAATCATCATTCTGACCTCAAATATCGGTTCAGAGTATCTGCTTGAGGGCATTGATGAAAAAGGAAATATTAAGGAAGAAATAAAACAAGCGATAGAAAGTCTGCTGAAATCGCATTTTCGTCCTGAGTTTCTCAATCGCTTGGATGAAATTATTTTCTACAAGCCGCTGAGCAAGGATGAGGTCAAGAGCATTATTGATATTTTGTTGGTGCGTCTAAACAGCCGCCTGAAAGAACAGCAGCTTTCAATTGTGTTGACGGGTGCGGCAATGGAATTAATTGCTGACGAAGCGTATGACCCTGCCTATGGGGCAAGGCCTATCAAACGTTATATGCAGCGTGAAATTGAAACCATGATTGGGCGGCTGATATTGCAGGGGAATATTGAACCCGGTCATGAGTTTGTGGTTGATGCCATTGATGGCAGTCTGTCGGTAGTTTAAATTAGGACGATAACAAAAATAAGTGCCGAAAGGCAGGGGCAAAGGCGTGTTTAAGATTACGTCACCACCCTAAGCTGACGGGAGTCGAACTCCCGTCAGCTTACGCTAGGAGTTAAAGTGGAATATTTACATACCCTTATATATCTTGCGCCGCTAGTCTTTCTTGCGGGATTTATTGATTCTGCAGTCGGGGGCGGTGGAACCATTTCTATACCTGCTTATTTGCTGACAGGTATGCCGGCGCATTTGGCGTTTGGAACCAATAAGCTTAGCGCAAGTCTAGGCACAGCAATTGCAGCTGGGCGGTTCATAAAAAATAAAGCAATAGATCTTCGCACGGCAATGATATCTGCGTTTGGCGCTTTGATTGGCGCGGCGCTGGGGTCGCAGTTTGTACTGATGCTCGATGACCGGACGTTGCGGCTTATGCTGATTATAGCACTGCCCTGTGTTGCGGTATTTCTTGTGTTTCGTAGAGACAAGGTTCATGAGGTCGGACATGAAAGCTTTTCGCCTAGAAAAATAGTTATTCTTGCCCTGGTTATTGGGCTGGGAATTGGGCTTTACGATGGAATAATCGGCCCGGGAACAGGAACTTTTGCAATAATAGCCTACAATGCGATAATGCGGTACGACCTGAAAACAGCGTCTGGAAATGCCAAAGTGCTTAATCTTGCATCGAATATAGCCTCACTGGTTACTTTTGCAATCGCCGGGCATGTGCTTTTTGTAATCGGTTTGCCTGCTGCGGTGTTTGGGATTGCCGGAAACTATCTCGGTGCGGGTTTTGCTATCAAAAAAGGTGCCAAATTCTTGCGTCCTATGCTTTTTGTGGTATTGGGGCTTTTGCTTGTAAGGGTTGTATTTGATTTTGTGGTTTCATCATAAATATACCCTAACTCGTCTAAAACACTATACGCGTTCCTGTTGTTTTTGAAGTAAAAACTCTTGCATGTACGGATAGTTAAAGCGTAGCAGTCCGTGTCCGGCAGGCTTGACAATTCCTGCTGATATAAGTCGCTCGCGGTAGAGTGAAATATAATTTTTCTGTTTGCCAAGTCTTTTGCCAATGTCTGATACAGATGAGCATTTCTCATCCTCAGACATAGCAAATACAAATTCTCTATCCATATTTGACAGGTCAGTAAAAATGAGCCTGTGAACATTTCTAAAGAGCTCTGCTTTTGAGTTGTACATTACATCGTCAAATAAATCAGTGATCCTGTTATGTTGCATTTCTTTCCATAGATAGTACCCCATTAACTGTATTAAATATGGATATCCATGTGTTGCAATTGCGATTTTAGAGATTAGTTCTTCAGGTAGCTCAGCGTCAGTTTGCAAAAAGACTTTCTTGAATTCATGCTCAACGATTATTAATTCAACATTTTCTAACTCGATTTGCTTTGCTCTTCGTAAAAATGTAAGGATATCATCATTTAACACATCCGAAATGACTGATTGAAGGCCTGCCATGACCATGCTTACTGAGTATTCCCTCATTACTAAATCTTGGTATGTGCTTATAAAAATCCGCATATCTTCCGTGTGCTTTTGAGCCTCATCAATTAAAAAGACAACATGCATTTCATGCTTCATATATGCATCCATCAACTCTAAAAACTGATATGAAAATGTTTCTGTAAAATATGGAGTCTTTGTATTTTTTTCAAAACCTACTTTAACGCCCAAGTTGATTGAGATATCATTGAATTTTGGAAATATTTCAGCTGCGGTCTTAGGAAGTTGTCTATATAGTTGGACAAGGATGTTGTCAAGCATTGCTTCGTTTGGTACAACATAAAGCGCGATTACATTTTGTTCATCAAAGCTTATTCTGATATCCGATAACAAGGCAGTCTTTCCGCTCCCTCTAATACCTGTAATCAGGGTTGTCCGCCAAGGACTATATTTATCATATACGGCAGAGACAATTGATCGCGTTATTTCTTGCCTACCAAAAAAATAAGTTGGTCGATTGCCGAACGAGGGCGAAAAAGGGTTTAGCATTTCCTCCAACTCCTTTCACGAATGTGGTGTCAGCAGGTTTATATACTTCAAGTTTTGTTATATACTTCTATATACTTTGGAATGCATTATATACTTCTATATACTTTGTGTCAATTTAAATTCATCCCCTAAGCTGACGAGAGGCGAATCCCATCGACTCCGTCAGCTTAGGGGATGGTTCGATTTGCGAGGGTGGCTGTTATGAATTGATATCAGGCCAGCATACGGTCGTTGACTGCTTTCCAATATAAATAAATTATAAATTTGGTTCAAACAAAACATAGGGTTATGGTATGTTCCATAGAGCCTATGTTGCAAAAAATATTATTGAGTTATTGACTCGATAGCTGCGTCCTATTATCAACACCTTCTTAGAGAACACAGCTATTTCATAACTACTCCTCAGTATCCCATCCAACTGGTCTGCTCATGCCATCTGCAAGGGCTTCATCCATAAGCCTAAGCATTTCAAGCACACTTCTGAAACTCTGTTTCATATTTTTTTCAGCCCAAAGAATCTGACCCTGCCAAGTTGAATTCTGTTGAAATTTGACAGAAACCTCAAATGTGCATTTATGGGTGCCGGATTCATCTCTTTTTTCAAGTTCTATTTTATCTCTCATTGTAACGCTTCCTCCTGTTACCTGATAACCATCACGCCTGCTCAGTTAAGCGAAACATACTTAAAGATTACAGACTGACTGTCACATCAAAGTCACATATTTGGAATTATTTTCCACTGATTAGACCTTATGCATGAGGCATCAAAGGCTTAATCGTCGTGCCTGCTATTTTGGGTAAATATTTTGAATCTAAATCATGCAAAATCCTATTCACAAGCATCTTACAATCCTCATAAGTCAAACTGTGTAGCAAAACAATATACTGGCTTGGGCTGGGTCTTGTGAACAAATCGCCCATCCTCAGGTTGCTTGGAATTATTTCACCCAGTTGCTTCATCGCCTGCACACTCTTTGCATCAGCATCATGCTTTGTTTCAAACATAACGACATATGCTGTTCTTCCGGAACGAGGCACCGATCGCGACTCTATTTGAACGATTGTCTTAAACTCACTAAGATCACAATAATATGCACCCGGAAAGTTAGAACCTTTAAGCCAACCATCAATAAGCGTCTCAAGCGAAGTTCCTATGGTCGAGTCAGGACGCTGTATTTGTGCATAAAGTGCGCGAAGATTATCGGAAAAATTCACACCGAGCACATCAAAAAACATGGCCTCTACACGCTTATATTCTCTAAATGCATCGGCATTTCTCCCCTGTGCCATCATCGCTTGAAGATTATGCTCTATAAGCTTCTCGTCAAACGGATCGACACTCAGAGCCCTGCCGCAAAGTTTCTCGGCCTCTACATTCCGACCGAACTTAGAAAGCAGCGTGAGCGCCTCACTGCAGCAACTAATATACATCGAGCGATACCACCGCGCAAGCGGCATGACCCATAATTCACCGACAGAATTGGGTAGAAAGTCACCCTTGTACAACTCCCCTGCACGCAAAAGAATCTCCAAACGCGCCTCTTCGCTTATGCTCGGATTTGCACTCTTTTGGAGGGTCTCAAATTCTTCTATATCCACATCGCATCGAATATCGTTGTTCCAGGAATACCCGCCACCCTTGGTTATAATCAATGAGTCTGCGCATGACAAGCCTGCCTTAGAAAGAGCCGTTCTTGCACGGTAAACAATCGTCCGCAACGCACTTCCAGCACTGTCCATGTTTTCATCATCGCAAAAAACGTCTGCCAGCTCATCCTGAGGAACAATCTTATGCCTGTGCGTAACTAGATATTGCAGCATCTTCCAGGTTTTTGAGGATCTCTTTTCCTGTTCGATGATACGCTTAGTGCCATCTATTATGGCAAAGCCGCCAAGCATTTCAACTCTGATATGCACACCATCCAAGACTACCGAATACCCCCTCTCGATGATTGCGATAATCAAAATATACAACTCTGGTTTAATATATAACTCCACTCGCATTCTAACAGAAACACCACAGTATAGCAAGATATACGAATAAATTTGTGTGATAATTGCTTGCCATTTGTCGATATATTAGATAAAATGAACAGAATCAAAATTTAAATAGGCTGGCTGTCAAGCGCCTAAAAGGACAACTATGATTACGCAAAACAACAAAGGCCCCCTATGTATGGTCGCTGCTGCGATATGCTGGAGCTTGGGAGGGCTGCTCTTCCAATTCATACCTTGGAACGCCACAAGTATAATCGGCTTGCGGGCGCTTTTTGCGGCAATCGTTTTCGCCATATTCCGCAAAAGCATAAAAGTCAAACTCACACCAGGGAACATTATGGCGGCACTATTTCTTTCCGCCACAACAATGCTGTTTGTCTTTTCAAACCAACTGACAACCGCAGCAGCCGCAGTAATGCTGCAATTCACTGCACCAGTCTTTATCCTGCTCATACAATTTCTGTTCTACAAAAAAAAGCCTAAGCCCAGTGAGCTTGTAGCTGTTGTCATAACTATTTTGGGAATGCTTTTGTTTTTTGCCGATGATATTGATGCAGGCCATATGCTCGGCAACATTCTGGCAATAATCTCTGGGCTGACTTTCGCATGTGTGTTTGTTTGTAACCAACGTCCAGATACAGAGCCCGAGCAGTCTGTTATGCTGGGGTTCCTTATCAACGCGATACTGTGGACACCCTTTGCATTTTTTGATTCAAACATAACCGCCGAATTTGTACCTTGGATATTTATAATCGTAATGGGCGTTGTACAGGTAGGTTTTGCATATGTGTTTTTTACAATAGGCATAAAACACACACCTGCATTGCTCGCATCTCTGATTGTGGCGCTTGAGCCGGTGCTCAACCCCATATGGGTGGCGCTCTTTACACCCGAACGCCCAGGGCGCTACGCAATTTTCGGCGGTGCTGTAATTGTTATTACAATTGTTACCTATAATGTTTGGGTGGCAAAACGTGAGCGTATTAAAAGCTAACGCGCGTTCGACTTCCGTTAGCTGAAGAATGCCTATTCATGTTGAGAGCATTTAAACAGAAACATCCGATGCGTTCATCGAATGTTTCTGTTTAATGGAAGAATTTTGCAAAAATCACTTGTTGATAACAGGCATCCAAATCTCCCAAAAAGAAATCTCACTACCGACAGGAAGCACTTCAAGATGAGGCGTAGCTTCATCACGCTTGTAGCTGCTTGTAGGAAACCATTCTGTTAAAATTCGTGCATATGCAGCATCATACGTATCACCAATACAGCCCTCGATAGAAAATACCGCCCACGTTGCAGCAGGAACATCCTTTATATCCAAGACAAGATTATTGGGCTTTTCACCCTTATACTGCGCACCGATAATCACCTTGCACTGATCGTCCACCGCCTGAAAATCATACACACTTATTTGCTGAAATGGCATCGTATAATACGGACTGAGTGCAGGGTAGTAGTTTTCGAAAAACTCTTTTACAACAGAAGGCATCCCGTCCACAAGCTCACCTGCGATATAGCCCGACAACCCCATTACTTGAAACCCTTCTTTTTTCTCGATTCTGAAATTCATTTCATTCACTCCTTTTATTGTGAGTACGAAGTTGATAGCAGGGTAAGTTTTCAATGGCACACTCGACTTACGTGCGGATAAAGGCGTAGTTCCATGTAAATCCTTAAACACTCGTGTGAATGCCGCCGGTGATTCATAGCAGTATTTCAAAGCAATGTCGATTATTTTTTCCTCGCCGTTTTGAATGTCGAATACGGCTTGCGATAATCTTCTGCGACGAATGTACTCTGAAACAGACATTCCCGCCATGAACGAGAAAATGCGCGAAAATTCATAAACAGAGCAACCTACGATACGTGCAAGCGAATCATACTGTATAGGCTGTGTTAGATTTTCTTCGATATATTCGACTACGCTGTTCATGCCTTTTAACCAATCCATGCAATCGCTCCTTCTCTGTACATCATTATAGAGTGATGAAAACAATGTTTCTTTGCAATTGTTGCTAGAAATGAGCAAGTTTTTCTTGCGTAATGCCCTGTGAACTGTAAGTAAATAAACGCCAATCCGCAACGTTTATCATTTATATTCTTGACAGAATATAAAAATATTATTATAATAATATTGCAGAAATACGATGATGGAAGGAGGGAGACAAATGATAAAAACAACAGTAGATTTAGATGAAACTTTATTGGAAAGAGCTGTTAATATTTTTAAAGGAAAAACAAAAAAAGAAATCATTTCAATAGCTTTATCAGAACTTGTTGAACGACATGAACAAAAGGATTTGTACGATCTCTTTGATGGCAACGAAAGTCTTATTGCTGAGGATTACAACTATAAAGCAATGCGCGGAGGTGGTATAAGTGATATTAGTTGACACATCAGTGTTCATCGATAAGTTAAGAAAAGTTGAAAACAACAAAACAATATTACTAGATCGCTTTCACAAGGCAAAAGCACCTTTTGGAATGTCGTTATTTACGTTTCATGAGATTCTGCAAGGGGCAAAATCTGAAGCGGAGTTCAAAAAACTCTATAACTATTTTTCAACTCAAAAAATATTCTCATTGCCAAATACAAAAACGATATATGCTGAGTCATCAAAGCTATGCTTTGATTTGCGGCGCCAAGGCATAACAGTCCGTAACACGATTGATATACTCATTGCATACACTGCCGTACATTACAACTTGCCGCTTTTGCATAATGACAGAGATTTTGACTTCATTGCAGAAAAAGTTCCCGAGTTAAAAATCGTTGATTGAATCATTGCAATTTCAAATGCTCACCAATCTTAAACACCTACCAAGCACTCTATTTTACCGGATAATATATAAAGAAACTGGAACGAAGCTGTAATGCGGACATACTGCAAACAGCTTTGTTTTTAATTTTATCATAACTTGCCATTTCGTTCCAGTTTCATTTCAGCAAGTAATGGCAAATGTCACTACCCAAAATGAGCAAGTGTTGTTATAATCAAGAAAACAAATATATTTTTTGAAAATTAATGACGAGAGACGATGTGGGGGTTCATATATTTGGACAATAAGAACACAAACAAAAGTGATAAATGGGATTTTGACGATTACGCTTTCACAATAACAGGCATACTTGTGGGCGTGCTTCTGGTTGTTCCGGAGATACTATATACTTCTTTTGGTATCAGTATACTGGGTGGAGGCTTTAGCAATGCGGCATCGGAAATTTTTGAAGGATTAGACGATGGTTTTGGAGTTAATTTTCGGAACATATATGAGCTACGCTCTTTATCACCTCTGCTATTTCTTTTGACCACAACCATCTGCTTCTTCAAAGATGCGATTGATGCAAGAAAAAGCGGCGGATACAAAGGCTCCGTGTTTACACACACCTTTGAATCTCTATTCGAAGATGCAATATACATGGCAATTACCACGATAATGGTATATGGTGCAGTTCTCTTTGGCGCAATGTATGCCTCTTGGCTGGCAGGGCCTATTGCATGGATTTTGTTTGTATTCATTTTCCCACTTGTAAGGAAAGACAATAACAGCGCAGAGGCAGTGAAGATGCCGTGGCTGTTATTGCTTATATTTTTGAGCGGAATTATCGTCGAAGCCATAACAAGGGAATGGATAGCATTCCCTCTATCATGGCTTATTATCTGCGTATTTAAACTGGTTGGCATTTTTCGTGCAAAAATCTTTTCAACCGATGCAGTTTTCGATATTTTATACTACACATTCTCAATAGCGCTTTTAGCAGTGGGCATGATTCTGAACTCCTGGCTGGTGTCATGGGTCGCATTTCCGGTTGCACTGTTCATTTGCTGGATCATGAGCAAGTTCAAAAGGGTTAAAAACACTGAAACAACGAGGCAATGAAAGCAAGGAAAACGCAGAATAAAATGAAACAGGATTTGTAATGGCCTGTGAACAATAACAGTTATTTTAATTTCATGTCAAAACTCAAAACACAAGTCTTGACAAACGCACTAATATGCATTAAAATGTCCGGAATTAGGTAGCCGTAATGCTGAGGATTTTGTCCACAGTAGTTTATGCTAAAGCGGTTGGCATATCAGACCTTGCAAATCTTGATTGACGAACCTATTTTGCCTGATACAATTAAAATAAAGAATGGATATGGAGAGATTAACGTGAAAAAGAAAATTGGAATGATACTCGCATTGGTACTCTGCGCACTGCTGGTTCTTGCTGCTTGCGACAACGACACGCCACAAGAACAACAATCACTAAACCTCATCATGGCGACCGGAGGCGTCGCAGGCACTTACTACCCACTGGGTGGCGCAATGGCAGCAGTCATCACTGACCGGACAAACCTCAATGTCACCATAACCTCCACCGGCGCTTCAGCTGCAAACATCGTGCAGATCGCACAGAACGAAGCGCAAATAGCCATCGCACAAAATGATGTCATGCACTATGCCTTTACTGCTACCGAAATATGGTCAGACCACGCCCTTGGCGCAGTGACCAACCTGGCGACACTGATGACGCTTTACCCTGAGACACTACAAATCGTCGTCGAGCAAGGCTCCGGAATCTACAGTGTTGAAGACCTTCGCGGCAGACGCGTCTCAATCGGAGCCCCCGGTTCCGGTGTCGAAGCGAATGCACTTCAAGTTCTTGCTGCGCACGGCCTTTACAGAGACGATATCTCTGTGCTACAGTTGGGATTTGCTGATTCTGCAGACGCTATGCGCGACGGCATGGCAGACGCATTCTTTGTTACAGCAGCCACACCAAATACCGCAATTATGGAACTTTCGACCGCAAGAGACCTGCGTATACTCCCAATCTCTGGTGCGGCGGCTCAGTCATTGATGAACGACTATCAGTTCTATGCTCCGATTACTGTTACAGCAGAAAACAGCGGATATACTTGGCTACCAGAGTCTGTCGAGACGCTAGCGGTTCAAGCAACGCTGGTTGTGTCTACAGAAATGGATGAGCAAGTAGCTTACGATATAGTAAAAGCGCTTATCGAAGGACGCGATGACATCGGACACGATCGCGGTCGCGACATCAGTGCTGCAAACGCTGTCCAAGCCATCAGTGTACCGCTTCATCCCGGTGCGCTACGCTTCTTCCAAGAAATCGGCTATATGCCATAAGGAGTAGTATTGCGTGATCAAACGAAAGCGCATGGTTACTATTATCGCAGCGAGCGTCGCAATTGCTACGCTCGTCGCAATAAGTTTGTTTTTTCCACGGACTACATATTTGGTGCTGATTGACGACTTGAGTGGTGAATATCTGCACCATGTGCGCCTAAATGAATCGGAGGAGTTTTCTGTAAGCTTCATCCATTCGGTCAATATAAGCCCTGTAACGGAGATTTTCCAAATCTACGAAGGCAGGATTGTCTTGACTGCGCTGGAATTTTATACCTTTGGTGCGGGAATGCCGACAGAACTTGAATCAGGGCAGACCCTGATTCACCTGCTCGAAGGTGGGATGCGCATCGAAGGTTTTGACCGTGTAATAGACGGCCTGCGCTATATGCCCGGACTGGACACAGAACATACACTTTATGTTGGGACGCAAAGGGTTTCACTAAATACCTTGGGTCATGCGGGACATCCGATGCGTTTTGAGTTTATATCACTAAACATATGGCAAAAGTTGGTTTGTTTACAAACCTAAAACCGATGGGGGTGCGACTCCCGTCAGCTAAAGGAGGTTCTCCATGGAGGATCAATCGGAAAAAGACTTAAAGCAAGAGCCGCAGTGCCCGGCAGAAGATTCTGCTAAGGTTCTTGTGGATTCCCAAAATGAAGACCCAGAGAAAAGCACCGCACCAAATACTCATGAAGTAAGCATAAACGAAGAGATTAGTGAAGAAGAACGCAATCGTATCATGGCGCAGTATGACAAAGATTCAGGTACGCGTAATTTTACTGGCGTACCGGAGCAAATCATGCGTTGGCTCTGTGTGGCATTTGCGGTTTTTATGATTGGCATCACTATTTTTTGGAGGCAGCCGCCGCAAATACACCGCGCTGCATTTGTAGGATTTGTTACGCTGCTTACCTTTTTGCTTTTCCCTGCAAATAAAAAGAACAACATAAAAGTCAACTATATCCCTTGGTACGATTTAACACTTGCCGCTATTGCGGTCATATGTTTCTTATACTATGTAATCAATTTTGACACCATTGCTCGGCAGATGGCTTTCTTCACGTTTGAGAATCGTATCTTTGCGATTGTAGGCATCTGTGTACTCTTCATCGCCTCAAAAAGGGTGGTGGGGTTGCCTTTGATGATAGTCGTTGCAGCGTTTGTGGCTTACGCATATTTTGGCGTACACATCCCCGGACGGTTCGGGCACGCTGGTTTTAGCGTACACCGCATCTCCACATTCCTTTTCTACGACCTGGAAGGTATTCTAGGCACCCCCATTGGCGCAGCCTCAACGTTTATCTTCATGTTCCTATTATTCGGGGCGTTCATGAGACTAACCGGAATAGGGGCATTCTTTATTGAGCTTGCCAACGCCATAGCAGGAAAAGCCACGGGTGGGCCAGCCAAAGTCGCAGTTATAGCCTCTTCGCTACAGGCGACCATTTGCGGTAGTTCTGTTGCAAACACTGTTGCTTCAGGTACATTTACCATACCCATGATGAAACGCATGGGATACAACAAGAACTTTGCAGGGGCAGTCGAAGCCTCGTCATCTACCGGTGGGCAGCTCCTGCCGCCGATTATGGGTGCAGCTGCGTTTTTAATGGCAGAAATTACAGGAATTCCTTACGCGCAGATAGCCCTGGCCGCACTGATTCCGGCGCTGCTTTACTTTGCATGTATATTTGCCACAGTGCATTTTGAGTCCAAAAAGAACAACCTCAAAGGCTTACCACCGGAAATGGTCCCGAAAGCTTTGCCGCTGTTTCTGAAAAAAGGGCATCTGCTATTGGGTATCGCGTCTATCGTATTCTTCCTTTCTCAAGGTTTTACTCCGACGATGTCAGCCTCACTGGGTATTGTGGTCTCAATTGTGGTGAGCATGATACGCAAAGATACGCGGCTTACGCCCAAAAAGTTTTTTGAAGCGCTGGAGCTTGGTGCCAGAAACACTGTTGGTGTAGGCGTGGCTTGTGCCATGGCTGGCATCGTGGTTGGTGTCGTGACGATGACCGGATTGGGAATGACATTCGCAAACTCGATGCTTTCTCTGGCAGCAGGTATCCAGCATGAGACGTTTCGTTTGCTGGCGGTACTCTTCTTCACCATGATTGCTTCGCTCATATTGGGCATGGGTGTACCGACAACGGCAAAATACGTAATCATGGCGACAGTAACCGCACCTGTAGTAGTAAGGTTACTCATGGATACAGGCAGTCTTGAGCAAATGCATGCAATACTGATTGCGCATATGTTCGTATTCTACTTTGGAACAGATGCAGATATCACGCCACCTGTTGGTTTGGCATCTTACGCTGCGGCAGCTATATCAAAAGGCTCGCCAATAAGGACGAGCGCTCAGGCCATGCGGCTTGCGGCTGCGGCATACTTCATACCATTCATCTTTGTTTTTAGCCCACAGATGCTGTTTATCAATCCAAATTTCTTTGAAATACTTTACATCTCGATTTCCGGCATAATCGGCATAATAGGGGTGTCAGCGGGACTCATCGGATTCCTTGTGAGCCGAATGAGTTGGTGGGAACGTATACTCTCCATCGGCGCAGGGCTCATGATGGTTGACCCCGGTTGGCAGACCACACTTATCGGTATCGCAATACTCGTTGGGTTGTTCTTGCTTCAGAAGCAAAGAACCCAGCGTCCCAAAGCCCTCGCTTAGAAATATTTGATTTGCTGGTGACGAGAAAGTCTCGCACTCAAAACCTCTAATAATAGCGTCTCATAAATAACTGTGCAACTTGCACGTTATTTATTGAGACGCTAACTCGTACGTCGCAGGAAATGCAATGCGGCAACTTAAGGTCCCGTCAGCTTAAGCGTTATATTTCACCTTATCTTTCGTTCTTGGGCGACCGTTTCGGTCGCCCGAATTTAAGACGGGTTGAATTGACCTTTCATCTCAAGACGTACTAAAAGGTTCTATCAGCCACACAATTAGCATAGGGTGATGAACCCCTCATCCTATGCTAAAGAGAGCCGAACCCCTGACAACTGATACCATCGGATCAACGTATAAAAAGGACACCCAGCAAGACTGCTGAAAATTAAGAGCAAAGAAAAAGCCTTGAAATCAGGGCTTTTTCTTTGTTATTTTGCGGGAGCGACTAGTCGGCTCGGACGAACACTTTAGCTATCAGGAGACAAATGCACGCCATCTAAATCACAAGTTGGACGCATTGCTGAATGGATAGGCAACGCGCAGCATCACGTTTGTTTTCTGAAGTTAGGATTAAGAGCTCATATAAAAAAAGCGTTGCAATTTAAGGATTCATTTAGAAAAACCGCAGAACGCATGATGCGCTCTGCGGAACTTATTACGAGATCGCGCAACCAAATAAAGTTTACGAATCGACTTTTTGGAGATCGGAAGCCCGGGGTTATGACATCACGAGCTTCCTGAGTGGTGCTATGTTGGCCTTATTTACAGGAACGAGTGCGCCATTTATCATTTCTGCCTCGCCTGTAGCGGCACTCAAACGCGTAATTCCTTTGATATTTTTTGTATTTATGACATATGCTTTGTGGCAATGGCAGAAAGCCGAGCTTTTATTTGCGACATCTTTGAGTGTACCACGGAACTCAAATCGGTCGTGAATTGTGTACAAAATCAGCTTTTTGTTACTTGAAATGCAACTCTCAAAGGAGATAATATCATCAATAGGGATTTTAAACGTAGTACCACTGGTTTTTACTTGAAAATACTCTTGCTCTTCTGAGGTGCTGAGATAACGTTTGTATGTGGTTTCTAAGCAATCCTGTATCTGCTGTGTCACGCTATTGAGATCGTCTTTGATGATATAATCCAGCGCTTCAATATGGGACTTGAAAACCAAATGAGACAACTCTGTATGTGTAGTTATAAACACAAACGTTCCTAACGCATCGCAAGCCCTGAGCTGTTGCGCTAAAGAGATACCATCAATCTCGTGCTGACCCAAGTGCACATCCAAAAAGTAGAGCTTATTCTGCCTTGGATGTGCTTTAGCGTATTCCAGTAAATCCTTTGGACTATCTGTGGCCAGTACGATTTTGATATCGTAATCGTTTAACGCAATATAGTCGTTGATAACACCCTCTATAATTTCGCGTTGTTTGCGGTCATCCTCGACAATGAGAACTGATAAGATCATATGAACCTCCGCAGCACACCTTACTTTCCTTACCCTATGTGCCTGTGTTTCTAATCATAACTTTCTATCCATATTTCTTGCACGAACTTGCTTTCGCTGATTTTTGTTGATAGTGTAACGTTTGGATAAGCGTCTGCAAGTTTAGATAAATTAAACAGTCCAAGTCCGCGATTTTCACCCTTTGTAGAAACACCCATTTCCCAAAGCTGTTGAGCCGGAAGCATGTCCGACCGACAAGTGTTTTGAACAACAAAGGCAATACCGTTGTAAACCTTGAGGCAACTGACAAATAGCTCTCCATAACCGAGCTCAATCAGTTCCTCAACGGCGTTGTCCAAGATGATGCCCAACATGCGCACAAGTGCAACGGTATCAAGGGGAATATGGTCAATATCTTCACTGGCCTCAAATTTGATAAAGAGGTCTGAATTTGCATTTTGCGCCATAGTGAGTTTGGCGGTAAGCACGCTCTTAATTGCGCCTATTTTTATTTTTTCTAAACCGTCCAGTGCAAAGTTATCTTTCAAGATGATATCCGATGCAGGCTTGAGCGATGAGTAATAGTACTGTTGCAAACCTGCCAAATCGCCCTCGTTGATATATGATTCTAAAGAAAAAATGATGTTTTGATAATCATGTTTGAACTTCTTCATATCGAGCTTATATTGCTCTAATTCTTCTGTATAGTACTGCAAATACTCCTGTTCTTCGATGCTTTGTTGTACGCGCCTCTTGGCAAGAATATGTCTTTCGTAAAAAATGATTGATGGAACATAAATTATGGAAACACATACAAATGGCACCAGAAGCCACAGGGATATATCATACCAACCAAAGTAAACCAAAAATCCGCAAACTATTCCAAAGGTAAGCACAAAGTGTACAACCCGACGGACAATCATAGGCATCCACGCCAGAGCTTTGCATTGCGTCAGGATTAGTGTAGGTAAAGCGCTTGCCAGAGCTATGAGTGCGAGCTCCGATAGATACGAGCTGGAAAACACTCTGGGGACTGGGAAGTTGTGAATTAATGTGTCAATAACTAAGATGATCGAGAGTACCTGAAATGTGAATATGATGCAAAAAAGCAAAAAGACCCATTTCAACACATTTTTAAAGCTCATGATTTAATAATTCTCCATTGGTTTTTTTGAAATCAAGAGTGGATATGTCCGAATTTAGCCCTGTTGGGTCGGATTGTTGTCCTTTCGGGGCTGTTTGTGTTTAAAAGTGAAATACTCTGATAGTATAACGTAGTTTGAACACTGGGTGAATTGTATGCAAAACCGAAAAAGACGGTTGAGAAACGATGATTATAACACTTTTTAGCAGGGTAGTCAACTCATTACGTTGTGAAAGCTCAGAAGAAGCCCTGATTAAAGGTTCGTGTACAATAACGACTAAGCATTAAGTGCGAGAAAAAGAGATGAGAGGCAGGGAGAGACAGCGTTATGAATGTAGTCAACAATACACTGTCAGTTCCTATACACACGTTGCAGCTTCTAAGTGTTGATGATATGCAAACTGTGTGCGTCTCAGCAAAACGAATGAAGAGCATGAAGAAAGTAAGGAAAGAAGAAAGAGGTGAGAACGTGTCCCCAAAAGCTGTACTATCTTCTACAGTGGCTCAACAACAGCACGAGATTTTGCAAAAGTTAGTGCTTGTGAAATGCAGACCTACTTAGCAATTAAGCAGTCTGCTTTTACAGGTTTTTAATATATATCCACATGTATCAAATTATTCTGAGTTTAAATTATAAGGGGAAAACAAACATGCAAAAACAAATAGGAAAGCAATTAAAGAGGACAATTTGCTTATTATTGGTATTTTCTATGTTTCTCACGGTGTTGCCATTTTCTGCACTTGGGGTAACATGGGAAGATGCCGTTGCAGCGAGGATGCCTGCTGAAGTGGCAGAAAGCATTGCTTCACTTGATGCTCCGATTGCTGCGAGTAGTGAAGAAGGTATAGTCGGTATCATGCCGCTATCGGATCATCGACCCGCAGGGATTCCGGTGACAGTAACAGCCAACACCGATGTCACGACTGAAGCGCAATTAAGAGATGCACTAAACACGACAGATACGCGGACTATTCGTATCATGAACGATATCAACATCACCGGTGGAGTGATGCCAGTTCGTGGTACAAAGTACGTCTACAGTAACCGCGAAACGCCTTTCGCGGTCACGAGAACCTCTGGTACTGCCAGGCATATGGAAATAACAGGAAGCCATATACTACATTTATATAATGTTGCATTTACAAGGCCGCAGGGTGATCCTAGACCGGGCGGAAGTATTACATCTGATAACAGACCTCAATCTCTCGGACTTATTACTCCGGGTGGCCCGGCTACTAATGGTGGGGGCATCCGCTTGAATTCTGCGGGGGCTCGTTTGCATTTGCATGCAGGCGCAGAAATCAGCCACAACAGAACCAGCGGCCGCGGTGGTGGGATTGAGATATCCAACGGTTACGTTTTTGTGAATGAGGGTGCGGTAGTATCACACAACCATTCTGGAAATACGGCCGCTGGTGGCGGTGGCGGTATCTTTGCTATGCAAGCGGGCGGGCGTCTTAATGTTAATGGTGGAGTTATTGCCTACAACCATGCAGCAGCTGCTGGTGGCGGTATATCGCTTACGTACAACCAAACTGGTACAGCAGCAACGTTGACCGCACACAATATGACGCTTCGTGGAAACACCGCAGGAACCCTGGGTGGTGGGCTACATGCGAATACTAACTCAACGGTGACGATGACAGGTGTTAATATCATCGAGTATAATACTGCCACGTATGGTGGTGGTATGCGCTTCTTCTCAGGGAGTGCCACAACCATCACTCTGGCAGCGGGTTCGATTGTTCGGAATAATGCGGCCAGAAATCATGGCGGCGGGATTAGTATTAGAGACCAAAACAATGTCCAGCTGCACGCGACCGGTACGCTTTTTGAAGGCAATGTGGCAATTGGTCAGGGTGGTGCATTCCGCCACGAGGGACCTGCGTTGGTCGATGGTGCTGTTCGATTCACAGACTCTACATTTAGAAATAACCGTGCGTCAGATGGTGGTGCGATTTCCTTGGTGACAACTGGAACCACCAACTTGCCTGTAACTAGTATAGTTAATAGACTTCGCGTTATAAACACAACATTTGAAGGTAACACGGCCACAAATGGTCTGTTGGTAGACGAAAATCTAGCTGTAAGAAATGCTGATAATGCGTTTTTCGCAGGTGGGCAAGTGGGTAGTGCGACATGGATTGGCCCACGTATAAATGCAGCCGGAGTTGTGCAGGCAATAGAGCCGCGCAACCATATTTGGAACAACTACGATGTGGTTACCCGCAACAGAATGGCGGCGAGAGAGGTAACTTTCGATGTCATTGGCACAGCTTCAGTAAGCAGCCTGATGGAGGCGGAGTTAACCCAAACACGCCGGTCAACCAACCATACAACAACAACTGTGGGCATGGCAACTACCGAAGCAGTTGCAGTAAGTCCGGTCCGTCCGCTTGAAGACGGTGAGACTGTAATAAGAGAATCCCTAACAAACTTTAGGGTAACTTATCTCCCGTGGAATGCAGATGTCATTTATTGGCTAAACAACCAAATTACCAGAGATTGGGTCGGCGACCCGGTAACTGGTTCTCTTGTTGAAACCATTCAAACGACAACCATTCCTGGTTCAGCAGGCACATTAGAACAAACAGGCGTGATGGTAAATCAGCACACATGGATACAACCACGCATAGACTACAGAACTCATGACATCATATTCACAGCCGATCCGAGCACCCCAACAACAGGCGGCACAGTGGATGGTGTAGCATCTGTTACAAGAAACTTGCGTGAAAGCAGAAGCGCAGCAGCTCATACAGGTGAGTCACCCCGCGGAGAACCAATAGGTGCGCCTCCGGATACAGAAGCAAGAGCAAATTGGGTCTTTGTCGGTTGGAGCGGACCAATAGTAGACAGCAACGGCGACGCACTGGATACTACCGGAATGACAATACCGGAGCGTATTGCTGCTCAAGAAGCTGCAATCGCAGCTATGTATGTAACCGGAGCCATGACTTTTGTTGCAAACTTTGAACTACGCACGGCACACTCTATTACCCTAAGTCCCGGAAACGAAACAAGAGGCAACTCAGGATATGTTGTATATACAGCTACAGTAGTAGACCAATTTGGCGATCCAATGGCAAACCAAAACGGTTTTGTTATCAACTGGACAACCAGTGCGTCTCAATATGTAACAATAAACAATACAACCAACCCAGTCGGTCAACCCAATACAACCACCGCAACAGTGACCGTAGCAGCACCGGCAGGCAGCAGTAGCACAATTACTGCAACCCTTGGTTCCGATACGAGTATCTCTGCAAGTGCGGTAGTTACCGTTTCCCTTGCACAAATTGCAACCTCTATAAGTGTAACCCCGGCGGACAATTATGTATTTAGAAACAGAAGCGTAGGGCTCACTGCTGTGGTTCTGGATCAATTCGGCAACCCAATGGCAGACCAAAATAGCTTTGTAATAAACTGGGCATCCGCAACCCCTGCTAACGTAACAATCAATCCTACAAGCAACGCAGCAGGACAAGCGAATACGACAACAGCAACGGCAACAGCAACAGCGGTCATGGCCTCAAACAACAATGTAACCGCAACACTGGATGGCACATCAATATCCGGCACAGCAGTGGTGACAATAGGCACAACCTATGGGTTGCAAGTATCCTATCGCGCACGCAATACTCCTGTCGGCATGACAGTGACCGTAGAGGGAGATGTAATTGCTGCCAATACAGGTGCATCTGTCGCTACTCATCAAGTAATACCGAGTGATGCAGTGGAGCTCTTCTCAGGCTCTACACCAAATCAAACATTCCTGGGTTGG
The DNA here is from genome assembly GCA_009781855.1 of Oscillospiraceae bacterium. Classification (GTDB taxonomy): domain Bacteria; phylum Bacillota; class Clostridia; order Oscillospirales; family Oscillospiraceae; genus WRMH01. Next base: position 56,713 of record WQUY01000005.1, read on the forward strand.
AGAACACATGCGGAATATCAAGCATTGCCAACCAATTCAGATGGCAACAGGTTTATCCCGGGCTTTACACCACCTGCAGCAACCATCAGTAGCTTTACTATGCCAGCTGAAAACAGGCATATGGTCGCCTTGTGGGGCAACCAAGATGGTGAGGTCAGCCTACCCAATCATGTTGACGTCACATTCAACGCCAACCACGGTGCAACCCCGGCGACCGCAACACGGAGAATAACCTTATACGAGACCTACGCAGCGGCGATGGCTCATGCAGATGTAGTAGCCTTAGAGAGCCGTACAGGCTTCGTCTTTGGCGGCTGGTTCACATCAGCAGCGCTCGCTAATGGCACAACCCAAGACGGTCGTGTGCTTCCGGCTACAATAGTAACGAATGCAAACAACCACACACTATTCGCCCGCTGGGTAGCGCGTACAGATATTCAGGTTACATTTAATGCAAACCATGGTGCAACCCCGGCGACCGCAACGCACAATGTAA
>WQUY01000006.1 GCA_009781855.1 Oscillospiraceae bacterium
CCTGACAGGGTGGTTTTTGGGACGGGGCAGAGGCGCACCACCCCGCCACTTCGTGGCACCCCTCCAAGGAGGGGAATTTCCGCAGGAAACCTAGTTCATCCCTAAAAAGTCATTGAAAATCATTAGCAACACCCCACACCCCAGACTTACAGGGTGTTGCTGATGGTTTTTTGTTTTGCGAAGTGTAGGGCGACGAGACCCGTTCCGAGCGAAACAACAAAATCATTAGCAACACCCACACATCTCAGATGAGATTGTATTAATCAATGCTCAGTGCAAGAATAAGATTATGCAACATCACAGCCGCTTGTGCACGTGTGATACCACTTGTGGGATTGAAATTATTGACCGCATCTCCACCAACAATACCCAGCATATGCGCTACCGTAACAAACCCCTTAAACTCATCCGAAATATAATCACTAAACGGATAAACAAACCACCGCGACTGCTCCGCAAGCCTTGCATAACCCAAATACTCAACAATAATCCGGACTGCAACCTGCCTGGTCGCCTGCCTGCTCTCACTGACATCAAAATCAATTCCACGATGAGCCAAAAACACCTGTGCTGACGGATGAGCCACCCACGGCTGAGCAACCAACATAATATAATGAACAAACTCAGCCTCAGTCATCACCCTATCGGGCTCAAAACTTCCGCTCCAATTATACACACCGCTTTCCAAAAGCCGCAAAACAAAATGTTCCGACCAATGCCCGACCACATCACTATAATCAGGTGTGAAAACTTCCACTTCCCAAGGATTTCCGCTGTGATCTATTGACGCACCGGTGAAAGGATCTATAAGTGCAAAACCAAAATCATATACCAGATTGGCATTGCCTTCCCCAGTTGTAATATAAACCGTATCGCTGCCATTTTCGCTCACAAAATTGGTCAGCGCCTCCTGCGGTGACAAAACTCCTGCAACACTCGGAAAAGTCACATCATCAAACCACCTGAGCGAAAAACTCGTAATCATACCGGTGACTTGATTGAATGAAGCGGATATTCCATTATCTCGGAACAATATACCATTTTCGACCCTGACATAATTGAAAACAGTCTCACTTCCGAAACGACCTCCTACAGGCATCGGAAAGACATGAGCAATATCCTCACTTCTGGTTCTTGCAAATTCAGCAGGAGCGATTGCTCTTAAAAATGACACAACTTCAGCCAACACCTGATCTTCAGTCATCTCCGGGCCATCGTGGGAAACCGGAATACCATGATACATGATATTAAAAGATGTCACTCTTCCAGTAGCCGCATCAACAGATCCAAAAACCCCTCTGACCTCATCGTCTGCAGCCTCCCAATCAAGATGCCTAAACATGCTGACACTGTAAGAAAATCGATCATTTTCAAAAAAATCACGGTTTAGTGAAATATGCTGATCATCAAACGCGCTTGCATCCAACTCAGAAAGCCCCATCGCATCAAACAGCTTTGAAATCGCCTGCTCACTGGTCAAAAAACCTGCCACCTGATCAACTGCAGTTCTTTCAGCAGGAGTTAGATTGACAGCTAGTGTTGCATCGTTCCTGGCTGCCAATTCTGCTTGTGGGGCAGCGCCACTGGCAAACCCCATTGCGGCATCCGTGACATGTCCAATGCCCATATCATGAGCAAACTCAATCACCTCACCATGAATCGCACTGATAAATCTGGCTCCTGCATCATTTTTCCTATACGCCGGAAACACAGAGATTTCGTTGTTGTTAAAATCGAATACACTCCTGTATTCCAGAGTCATTCCTATATGCCGAGCATGAGCAGCAATCGCCTCAGAGGGTGAAATGATATTTGTCACACTTTCAAATCTGAACCTTGTGGGATCGACATTTCGAGTGCTATAGTTGGTGACCTCACCGGTGAATTTGTCAATCCCAACACTTACTGAAGCCGCCGCAAACGAATGTCCATTAACCCTTGCACTAAATGAAATTTGATATTCTCTGTTATGCAAACTTACATGCACTGAATCCGGCTCTGTAAAAAACTGATATGAACCCGGATTTGCGCGTCTTATAAACGCAAGAGCCCTTGAAACAGCGTCATCCTCACTGATTTCAGCAAAACCAAAAGTTCTGCCATCTGATTGAGAAATGCTAAATTGCTGCACCACGCCATCATCAGTGACGACCGCAAAAGCAAACACACCATCGCCCATCCAAGTAAAATTCCAAATAGCTCCCTCCGCGCTCTCCCAAGAACCATAGCTAAAGTCTGTGAAAACATGGTCATCTATGTTGACCAGACTCCTGGCACTGACCAGCGCCCTTTCCATGCTCGCATCCGAGGCACCACGACTCGGCCGCTCTGCCCCAATCTCCAGAGGAGGCGCAGCTGCCACAGATGACGTTGCTCCCAAAACAGCTATCTGAGTAACAACCATAACCAAAACAAGCACGAATACAACCATTCTTTTAAGCGATTTTCTCATTAGATTTTCCTCTCTTTCTACATATGTAGCATGCGGACAACAAGGGACGTTAGTCTATCGTTTTTTGCTGCCAGCACACTATACCATCTTGGCTTATGACGAAATTATTAACATTTTGTTCCATAAAATATTCATATTTCAAAAAAATAGGGAGTGCATCAAATCTTTCGTCTTGATACACTCCCTAAATAACTTTTCTTTACTCAGCTTCGGCGAGCGCCTTAGCATCCTCAATGATCTTCTGCTGAACAGGAGCAGGAGCCTCCTCATAACGCTCAAAACGAATGGTGAAAGAACCTCTGCCCTGAGTCATAGAACGCAAATCGATGGCATAACTGGACATCTCGCCCATAGGCACCTCTGCCTCAACCACCTGCATACCCTCGGCATTAAGATTCATGCCCATCGGACTGCCTCGGCGCTTGGACAAGTCACTCATGATATCACCCATGTATGTATCAGGAATCGTGACAGCCAAATAACCGATGGGTTCTAAAATAGCGGGATTTGCCTGCGGCATACCTTCCTTAAACGCCAACTGTGCAGCCAGCTTAAACGCCAGCTCATTCGAGTCAACCGGATGATATGAACCATCTACAAGCGTTGCCTTTAAAAACACCAGTGGATACCCTGCCAGAACACCTCTCGTGATGCTCTCACGCAAACCCTTTTCAACAGCAGGGAAAAAGTTCTTTGGAACACTGCCGCCAAAAATCTTGTCCACAAAAGCCAAATCTTCTGTTTCGCCGGGCTCAAACTCAATAACAACATCACCGAACTGACCTGCACCGCCTGATTGCTTCTTGTGTCTGCCTCTGACAGAAACTTTTTTACGAATCTTCTCACGATAAGGAACACGAGCAGGAGCCAAAACTACTTCAACACCAAACTTATCTTTAAGCTTAGAGCACAATACATCAAGTTGGATATCTCCGGAGCCTGAAAGCACAAGCTGCTTGGTCTCAGGATTGTTTACGAAAGTAAATGTGAGATCCTCTTCACCTAGACGACCCAAACCGGTCGCTATCTTCTCTTCCTGACCCTTAACCTTTGGCGAAATCGCCATGGCGTAACAAGGAGGTGCAAAATCTATCCTCTTTGCAGTAACAAGGCTCTTGGAATCACTGAGCGAGTCGCTTGTCTTTGTATCAGAAAGCTTTGAAACTGCGCCGAGGTCACCGCAGATAACTTCCTTAACTTCGAGATTCTTTTTCCCCTGCATTTTGAAAATGTGACCCATTTTCTCAACAGTTCCAGTCCGAGTGTTTGTTAGTTGCATATCTGAAGTCAGCTTACCCGAAAGCACCTTAAACAAACTAAACTTGCCATATTGATCAGAAAGCGTCTTATAAACGATTGCACAGGTTGTACCATTAGGATCAACCACAAGCTCCGCTCCATCCTCAGTGGCATCAAGACGGTCAGCCGGTGATGGAAACAGGTTAACGATTTCATCAAGCATCGGCAACGTACCCAAACCGGTCACTGCGCTACCACAAAATACCGGAACCAATGTCAGTTCTTTTATTCCGGTCTTGATTCCACTGATTTTTTCCTCATCGGTGAATTCCTGACCGTCAAAAAACTTATCCATAAGCTCTTCGCTGGTCTCGGCAACACTCTCATTAACAGCATTATAAAGCTCTTCAAGCGCACCGCTCATGCTGTCCGGTATCGGGATTTCTTTCTGTTTGCCGCCTTCGACAGTGTATGCCTTGCGACTCACTATATCCACAACGCCGGTAACTTTACCCGAGCCATCCTGTATAGGAACTATGACCGGGCAAACAGATGTTCCGTACTTATCACGGAGTGCTTGTAAAACAGCGTCAAAATCACCATTTTCTTCATCAACTTTAGAAACATAAATGGCCTTGGGCAGCTTATTTGCATTCAGTGCAGACCACCCTTTTTCAAAACCAACGCTGATTCCATCTTTGGCAGAGCAAAGTAGAATACCCGCATCTGCAACACGGAGCGCCTCGGCTGTCTCGCCTGCAAAATCAAAATACCCGGGCGTGTCTAGAATGTTGACTTTGCATCCTTTGTATTCCGCGAAAGTCGTTGCCAGATAGATAGTAATTTGGCGTTTGATTTCCTCTGAATCTGAATCTCCAACCGTGTTTCCGTCGGCCACCTTGCCCAGCCTGTCAGTTGCACCGGTCAGAAAGAGAATACTCTCGACCAAACTTGTTTTCCCGCTGCTTCCATGGCCAAGAATTGCAATGTTACGGATGCCTTCTGTGGTATACGGCATGATTTTGCCCCCTTGTTTATTAATATTTCAATTTTTGGAAATTATATACTAACTAACGATTTATTACAATATCAATATGTAATTTTTTACTTCTTACATTTTACATACCCACAAACAATGAGTACCGCCGCAAGCATAGAAAGCATGAATAACAAAAGATTACCCGGTCTGGCTGAGATAATCGCACCGGACCAATATATGTAAAACATAATGAGTACACCAATCGCCGCCGAAGCAACGGAAACCGCTGTCGCCACAATCGCAGCGGATTTTAAAAGCCTGCCGCCGGTAATGGCCTCAGCAAATGGCCCAAGCCCCTCTCGCGTCAATATTGCCGCCATACGTCCTTGCTTTCCGGAGTTAGAATCTGAAATGACATAAGAATTCTTTGCCTGAATAAATTCGAAATTGTCAAGCGGAACTCTGAATTTCTGTTCAATCATTAGCGGTGTTGCGTTAAAGTCGCGTACAGCAAAGAAAACCTTTATTTGCCACTTTCGCATTGAAATCAAGGCACTCTGAACTGAGTTTATCGGCGTATACTCGACATTAAACATAGCAATCAGCCTGTCGTTGACCGCTGTATAAACAGCGCTCTTTATATTCGTATCATCCGGCACTCTGACACCAATTAAGTTCATGAATGCACCTGATCCGGTAGCAACACGCTCTCCGCGAATCAAAGCGCTTATGCCGCCTTCATATGGAGCAAAATCCTCAACCCTAATCGTATTCATACCCTGAGTCTTGAGTACTTCCTCAAATAACACGCTCAATCCCGAACCGGATGCCGCAATCAAGCTGGATGTATAGCGAATGGCTTTTTCCGGTGGGGTTCCATCAAATAGCTTCATCCCGCTTAGTGCCAATGTTCCCGGTGGGAAAATATCCTCATCTGTCACACTCGCGCCATCTGTAAAACAAATATCATCTGCACCGCCCCACCCTGCAATCGCAGCGCCAGACCTGCGGATTGACTTGGCGACAGTACCAAAAGGCACCGAGAAAGTAAGCAACAGCGAAAATGGAGCAGCCGCAGCCAGTGTTGCTGAAAGTGCATGAAGGAAATGCTCTGCACCGCCGCGAACCAGAACAAACAAAAGCGACAAAAGCAGCGATGCTGCAATCAAAATCGGCGCAGCATAACGATAAATCAGCTCTGATATATCCGGATGCATGAGGTTGTTGTAAAATCCATCTGTCCGATTATATGCCTTTTTTAATACAGACTTATCCAAGTCCCCATTATATTCAGCCTGCAACCCATAGGGCTCAGATGAGCCTGATGCAGTTTTTAATGTATCGGTTATTGCACGCAAACTAAATTTTTCACCAAATGCCGCAAATGTGAGTGTCAGCGCTGAAACTGCACAATAGGGCAAAATAATTGGGGCATCGCTGAGTGCTGTAAATACCGCCGATATAAAAGAAAATACGCATGAAAACAGAATCAACGTTTCTGCATTCGGGGCTCCGCGAATCAAACTCATTGCACCTCTGACAACAATGTCTGCACAGAGCATCATTACAAACAACAGGCCGATTATCAAAATACCGGTTGTGCCAACCTGGCTATGACCGATTCCAAACGGAATAAGCAAACCTGCCTCAAAAGAGAATGTCAGAATAATCATAATAAGTGTTACGATTGCCGCAGGAACACATCTGAGCGATATGGAGTTACACGCAACAGCAAATCTGCTCACGGCCTCTTTTAAATCGGGCTCCAGAGGCTCTTGCTCGCCATCAAAATACTCATCACTAAAATACTCATCATCAAAGCCGTAGCGTTGCTCCCCTTGTACCACATGGGATTGCGGCTGATTAAGAGGCTCGGCATATCCCAGCTCTTTCTCAATAGCCTTCTCCACATCCCGGACAATTGTATCAGGATCAGTTTCGGGAGGTTGGTAAGTTTCAAAAAATGATATTACATTATCTTTCTCATTGGACTTTTTCCCAGGAGGAACAACGTGTGCCTCATCAGTTATGCTTTTTGCACCCTTTGCAACGGTACGCAAAGAGTCAGCAGTTTTTTGTCTTATACGTGAAGCATCAGCGCGAACGATTGTCGCATCCATATCTTCATATGCTTCCGGCTGGTCAGTGACAACAGTCCGGATTTTTGTTGCTTCGAGTTCTTCCCTGGCATCATCCGGTCTCACTTTCGGGGTATATGTGCGCACCTCTTCTGCCAAATTTGACATGGTTTCATGTTCTGCCGCAGCGCTTGCTTGCTGAGGCTGCAACGCCTCTTGGGCAGATTTTTGAATATCTTCATCTAAAGCGCTATAAAGCAATGAATCAGACGGCAAACTTCCGGTGGCTTCCTTGAGAATCATCTCAGCCTGCTCATTGAGTACAGCTTTTGGCGTTTTTTTCTCACTATTGATAAAGGCAGAACCTTTATACTCTGCCAATATCGATTCTAGAGAAAAGTCGTCTTTTGATCCATCTTCGCTTATATGATCATTATCATTAGCCATTTTCTCACCCCCGAGCACCATCAAATTACAAATTACAAAACACAAATTACAAAGCACAAGTTACAAAGCACAAATTACAGGCTTCTCTGTCGCACAACCTCATACATGAGTATTGCCGCAGATACAGAAGCATTGAGAGAAGTCATTTTCCCATGCATCGGTATACTGACGTTAACATCACAGTTTTCGCTTACCAGTCTGCTTATGCCCATACCTTCTGAGCCAACGACCAAGGCCACTGGGCCTTTAAAATCTGTCTGCCATAGCGTTTGTGAGCCATCTGCAGATGCTCCAAAAACCCAAACTCCGGCTTTTTTCAGTTCATTTATCGCAGCTGTCATATTTGAAACGCGAGCTATTGGCACATGATATACTGCGCCACTCGAAGCTTTTGCAACAGTTGCACTGAGCCCGGCGCTCCTCCGCTTAGGAATAACAACGCCATGTGCACCGGAGGCTTCGCAGGTTCTTATAATCGCTCCGAGATTGTGCGGGTCAGAGATTTCATCGCACAATACGATGAGCAACTCTTCACCTTTTGTTTTTGCTGACTCAATGATGTCGCTTATTGTGACATATTGCGCACATGCAGCCATTGCAATAACACCCTGATGTGCATGTGTTGCGCTCATAGAATCGAGCTTACGTCTGTCGGCATCAACAACAACCGATCCGGCTTGACGCGCTATTGAAGCAATATGCCTAAGAGATGCATCCGTATCTCCCTTGGCAATAAAAACCTTATCAATCACAACACCGGCACGCAAAGCCTCAATAACGGCATTACGCCCCTCAATCACGCCTTCGCGCTCTTCCGGTTCGTCAAATTGCGCCCTTTTACCATATGGGTCAAGATGTCTTGCAGGAGGCTTTCTGTTTTGGTTTTTACTGTCTTTGTTCATCATTACAGATAATTCTTGAGGGTATCAACCATATCAAGCTTCTCCCATGTAAAGCCTTCACCGGTTCTTCCGAAGTGCCCATATGCTGCAGTTTGCTTGTAGATTGGCCTGAGCAGGTCAAGTTTTGAAATAATCTTTGAAGGACGGAAATCAAAAACTTCTTTGACAATTCCGGCAATCTTCTCGTCAGAAATCACGCCTGTGCCTCTGGTATCTATATGGATAGAAACCGGCTGCGCAACGCCAATGGCATAAGCTACTTCAATCTGACATGCACGTGCAAATCCTGCTGCTATAAGATTTTTCGTAACATAACGCGCCATGTATGCCGCACTGCGATCAACTTTCGAGGGGTCTTTTCCGGAAAACGCACCGCCGCCATGACTTGCATATCCGCCATATGTATCAACAATAATCTTGCGTCCGGTCAGTCCTGAGTCGCCCACAGGGCCGCCAATGACAAACCTTCCGGTCGGATTGACATAAATTTTTGTATCTTTAGTAATCAAATTTGCCGGTATAACCGGCTTAATTACTGATTCTATAACCGCTTCGCGCAAATCTTCAATACTGATCTCAGGCGAATGCTGGGTAGACACAACGATTGCAGGCACACCTATGACATTTCTTTCCTTGTCGTATGCGACAGTGACCTGGCTCTTGCCGTCCGGCCTGATAAAATCCAGTTCACCGCTTTTTCTGACCTGAGCAAGCTTATAGGTCAGAGCCTGAGCCATCGAAATCGGTGCAGGCATCAATTCCTCTGTCTCATCACAGGCAAAACCAAACATCATACCCTGATCACCGGCTCCGGCATCATCGGCATCGTCATCAGCGTGGTCAACGCCCATTGCTATATCAGAACTTTGTTCGTCAATCGTCGTCAAAACGGCCGAGCCCTTATGGTCAAAACCGAGTTCTGGATTGACATATCCTATATCTTTAATCGTTTCGCGCACAACATTGGGTATATCAACATAACAGTTTGTTGTTATTTCTCCCATTACAAGAACCATTCCGGTTGTAACTATGGTTTCGCACGCAACACGCGCGGTTTTATCACCGGCGAGAATTTTATCGAGTACCGCGTCAGAGACCTGATCGCAAACTTTATCCGGATGACCTTCTGTTACTGATTCTGAAGCGAAAATCCTATTTGACATAAATATGACTGCTCCTTAAATTTCGATAACTGTCATATTACATTAAAACCCTAAATATGTCAAATTGTGACCGATTGATGACAGTGTCAAGTTTTTGTAGGATTTTTTTTGAAGTCACAAATTCAATGGAATTTTAACAATATTTTAATTCCAAATTGCCCGAAACTATGGTACACTATTCTTTCAAGGTAGCATAAGCTGGTGGGAGTCGAGCTCCCATCGGTTTAACTAGGAGGACAAGGACATAGAACAGGAAAACAACCAACTACACACCATTACCAAAGACGAAATCATGCCGGGCGTTTCCCTGACATGTATCAAAACAGACAAATTCAAAACCGGGTGCCTTACGGTCAACTTCATATGCTCACTTTCAAAAGAAACAGCAGCGGCATCAGCGCTTCTTCCACGTGTATTACGCAGAGGCTCTGCGGAACTACCTAACATGGAACGCATTTCGGCAGCACTGGATGAGCTATATGGAGCAAGAATTGAGCCACTCGTCAGAAAAAAAGGCGAAACACACTGCATTGGGCTTTATGCCGACTTCCCTGACGACCGCTTTCTCAGCGAGCAAAATGACGCTCAGAACCTTCTTGAAGAAACCGCCGCATTATTGGGCGGGATGCTCTTATCTCCAAACATGCAAGATGGTTTTTTCCGCTTGGACTATGTTGAAAGCGAAAAGGCAAATCTCATTGATGACATTCGTGCAACCATCAATGATAAGCGAAGCTATTCCATCGAGCGCCTGCTCGAAGAAATGTGCAGTGGCGAAGCATATAGCGTCAACAAAAACGGCGATGAAAACGAAGCTCGCGCCATCACTCCCGAATCACTTACAGCGCACTACCGCAAAATGCTTAATCATGCGCGTGTCGAAGTATTCTATTGCGGCTTTGCAGACCACGAGCGCGTACTCAAAGCGGTCACCTCTGCACTCTCAGGGCTAAAACCTCGCAAAGATGCAACGATACCCAAAACAAATATATTGCTGCACCCGAGCGAAAAAGAACCTAGGCATTTATCAGAAAAACTTGATATTTCACAAGGGAAACTCACCGTAGGTTTCAGGCTTGGCTCTGCTATGGAAAATCCAGACTATCCTGCGCTTATCGTTTTTAATTCATTATACGGCGGTAGTATAACCTCAAAACTCTTTCTGAATGTCAGAGAAAGGTTGTCTCTTTGTTATTACGCAAGCTCAATGCTTGATAAACACAAAGGTGTGATGATTGTTTCTTCTGGAGTTGAGTTTTCCAAGTTCAAAATGGCACTGGATGAGATCATGTTCCAACTGGAGCAAGTCAAAAAAGGTGAGATCAGCGAATGGGAGCTTACTTCTGCAAAAAGATATGTCATCACATCAATTAAATCCGCACTAGACAGACCCGGTGGTTTAGAAGAGCTTTATTTCGATAGCATCATCTCAGCGAACCCATACGACCCGGTTGACATATGCGATAAAATCTCAAAGGTCTCGCTAAGCGACATCATAAAGACCGCCTCCGATATCACACCTGATACAATATACTTCCTCTCAGGAACAGACATTTCCAACAAGGAGTCAGACATTGATACATAAACAATATAACAATATAAACGAACAAGTTTTTACTGACAAACTCCCAAATGGGCTTTCAGTTTTCGTTGTTCCTAAACGCGGATTTCAAAAGCGCTATGCCTTTTTCGCAACAGACTACGGCGGTGCCGACAGAAGGTTCAAGCTCTCCGGAAAATGGATTGACACCCCGGAAGGCGTCGCTCATTTTCTTGAACATAAAATGTTTGACACCGAGGACGGCAATGCCTTGACAAATTTGTCCGCTAATGGTGCCTCCCCAAATGCATATACTTCAACAGACATCACTGCATATCATTTTGAGTGTATTGAAAAATTCAACGAAAATCTGGAAACAATGCTTTCTTTCGTCTCCATACCTTATTTCACTGCGGAAAGCGTAGAAAAAGAGCAAGGTATCATCGCACAGGAAATATGCATGGTTGAAGATGATCCCGACTATTGCCTCTATTATGGCCTGGTTAAGTCACTTTTCAAACACAATCCCATGCGCGACTCTGTCGCAGGCACTGTCGAAAGCATCGCTGAGATTACGGCACAAACACTCTACGACTGCCACAAGGTCTTCTACAACCCTTCCAATATGGCTCTTTGCGTAGTCGGTGATGTTGATCCGTCAGCAATTGTCGACATCGCGCGCAAAGTTCTGCCGGAAACGCCTGGCGAGATCCCTGAAAGAGATTACGGAGCGCCCGAGAGTCTTGCTCCGTTTCGAAAGCGTTTCGTCAAAGATATGGAAGTCAGTTTACCCATTTTCCTTGCCGGATGCAAAATTCAACCGACGCCGCGTGGTCAAAAGAGCCTTTGGGCCGAGCTTGTGTGCGCACTTTCTCTTGATCTGTTGCTCGGCAACTCCTCTCCCCTTTATATAAGGCTCTATGGCGAAGGCCTCATAAACAGTGATTTTTCGGCATCATTTGACTCAGCTGCCGGAGCTGCATACACCATGTTCGGCGGTGAGACCCGCGACCCCGCACGTGTTTTTGACGAAGTGATTAAGGAAATCTCAAAGCTTTCTGAAAATGGCCCGGATCCGGAATTCTTCAGACGCATAAAAAAATCTGCGCTTGGCTCATCTATAAGGGCATTTAATTCTTTCGAAGCAATTTCCGGAAACATTGTAGAAGGGCACTTTAGAGGATTCGACCCCTTTGAAACCCCTGAGCTTCTGGCCAAGATATCGCAAGATGATATCATTGAGTTTTATCGCAACAACCTAAAACCTGATAACATGGCAACATCTATAATAACCCCGTTTCAGTAATCCTTGCCGCTAAAACGATACAGTTTTCCCGCCCGTTTTAGGCCGCAAAGAATATTGGACACGCCTTTTATAAGATTAAAGCTTACCGAGGAGGTTTTCGATTTTGGACACAGCAGTTATTGCTTTTCCGTTATTTGGCGAAGCATTTATAATCAATCCACCGTCATATTTTACGATTTTCGGGTTCAACATTTATTATTACGGGCTGTTTATCACAATCGGATTTGCATTGGCAGCGTTATACTTGATTAAGCGCTGTAACGTTATCGGCCTTACAAAAGACAATATCCTGGATTTGGTCATAATTGCAGTGCCCGCCGGGCTTGTCGGAGCCAGAATATACTATATCTTATTCAATTTCGAGTTCTATTTCGGGCCTGGGAATTGGCAAAATATCTTTTCAATCCGAGAAGGCGGCCTGGCTGTTTACGGCGGCATAATACTCAGCGGCATTTCTTATTTTGTATACAGCAGAATCAAGAAAATACCGATTGGCAAACTGCTTGATGCCGCTGGTTTTGGGCTTTTCATCGGGCAAGCCGTTGGACGTTGGGGCAACTTTTTCAACCGTGAAGCTTTCGGCGTTGTGACAGATGCGCCATGGAGGATGGGCTTTATATTCGAGCGCGAAACCGTCATCCCGGCGCTTGGGGAAACTTTCTTTGCGGGTGTGCCGATATTCTTTCATCCGACATTCCTGTATGAAATGTTGTGGAACGCCGCGGGGCTCCTCATGATGCATATTTTTTCGAAAAAGTGCAAGACAAAATACCCCGGACAATACTTCTTATTCTATGTCGCATGGTATGGCCTCGGACGCTTTATGATAGAAGGTTTGAGAGTAGACAGCTTATTCATCCACACTACAGACATCAGGATTTCACAGCTTTTGGCACTTTTGTCTTGTCTCGCCGCAGTGGCGCTACTGATTGTTTTGCATGTCAAAGGATATACCGGATTGGCCTCAGTCAAACAAGAGACTCAAAGCGAATCTACTGAACCAACAGCAGATGATTACCTGGGGCAATCCGAAACGAAAGATCTCGAAGATACGTCAGAGGTCAATCCGGAACTACCCGGAACGAAAGACGAAAAAGACGCATAAACTGCATATACATTATGCATTATGAATTATGAATGAATTTTATTTTGGAGGAACTAGAATAATGGCAAATTATGATGATTTCAGAAAGAAAGCCAAAAACGCATTTGATACACTTGCCGATGTTTCCGTAGAGGCATATAAGCTCGCCGAAGAAAAGGCAAAGATTCTGGCAAAAAAGGCTAAGCTTAACGCTGGAATTGCAAATGAGCGGGCGACCATCCGTCGTCTGAATGTCGAAATCGGCGCAACATATTACAAGTTGCACAAGGACAATCCTGAAGAAGCGCTCCAAACACAATGTGAAGATGTCACTGCGGCTTATGAGCGTATTGCAGCAAAGCAACGTGAGCTGGAAGACCTCAAAAGCGCAACGGCAAGCAATCCCTGCGAATGTACAGGCGAAGAGTGCTGCACAGAGGATACACAATCAGAAACAACTCAAGATTAAAATTAGGATTCTGTAATTCGACGAGTTAAAGCACAAACAAGGGCAATGGTCATTTGCATTTCGCCCTTATTTGTGCTTTGTACTTTGTCATTTGTGATTCGACTTACATCTTCCGCTTAAAATCCAGCATTCCTATCCTCTGGTATATTGGACACTCAGCCCTGGAATGAGACGACTTGTCAGTGTAAGCTGATTTCCGCTAATTACATAATTCCATTCAGTCGGAGCAATGCAGCTGGTGCCACACGCATCAGGAGTGATGCAAATGGAAAGCATTCCGCCGCTTGCCGTCCAACGGATAGGCAGCCCACTCATCGTTCCTGTTCCGTTTGCATTAAACACATAATGAGCTGAACCCATCAAATTCCAAGTACCAACCAAACCCTGTGCCGCAGGCGGTGCTGGTGCTGGGGCCGGTGCAGGCTCTGGTGTAGGCACGGGCGCTGGAGCTGGTGCCGGGGCTGGAACCGGAGCCGGAAGTGGCGTGAATCCCTGAGGCAGTTCCGGGTCTGGCTCTGAGCTTATAATTACAGTTTGTGTAGGCGCATCCCATCCCAAATAGTAGCCAACGCTCTCTAATACAAGACGCAGCGGCAACATAGTTCTTCCGCCTATGGTTTGCGGTGGAACATCCAAGGTGCTCCTTACGCCATTTGTTGTAAACACATTGCTGCCTATTGTCAGTACAACAACATATTCTCCTGTGAGTGTCACTTGGTTTGTCGCTGCATTCCAACCAACATTAAAGCCCATTGCTTCAAAAACACCACGAACAGGCACAAGGGTTCTGCCGTCAACAATCGCCGGACCTTGGTCGGCAAAATCAACCGGTTGTCCTTCAATGAGAACTGAAATTGGGGTGCTGGCAGCCGCACTGACACCCGGGATAAGTGCAAAAATCAGTATGGATGCCAGAATGATTGCAAGAATTTTCTTTTGCATAAAGTATGTCCTCCAAATTATATTTTAAGGGTATTTCCCTAGATTGCAGGTTGGATGTCACTAATCATTATATCAAAAACATATACTAAATAACTCCAACTCAGCTTTCAGAGGATACATTCATTTAGGCATAAAGTCAAGAACTTTTTGCTTGATTTCTTGCACCTTTTCACCAGTCCAACATATATGTATTGCATTTTTTCACACAATAAAGTAAAATACGCGTTACACCGAATTTTGCTATTAAATAATTACAGGAACGTGATTTATTTGGAACAACAAAAGAAAACTCCAATTATTGGGATAAAAAACCTGAGCAAGATTTTCCAGACTAAAGGGGGCGAGGTCACTGCCCTGGAGGATTTTAGTCTGGACATCAACGATGGAGATATTTACGGAGTCATAGGCATGAGTGGAGCAGGCAAAAGTACCCTAGTGCGCTGCATTAACGCTTTGGAAAAACCGACCTCAGGCTCGGTGATTTTCAACGGCAAAGATCTCATGGCAATAAGCGGCGATGAGCTGAATAAAACCCGCAGATCCATGAGCATGATTTTCCAGCAATTCAACTTGCTCTCTCAACGAAATGTGCTGAGCAACGTTTGCTTTCCTCTTGAGATTTCAGGAGTGCCGAAAAGAGTGGCAAAAAAGAAAGCACTCGAGCTGCTGGAACTTGTCGGAATCAAGGATAAGGCAAAAAACTATCCATCACAACTCTCCGGCGGCCAAAAACAACGTGTCGCAATAGCCAGAGCCCTGGCTACTGATCCCAAAGTACTCCTCTGCGATGAAGCAACATCTGCTCTTGACCCAACCACCACCGCCTCCATTTTATCCTTGCTAAAAGATATCCATGCAAGACTGGGAATTACCATCGTGATCATCACTCATGAAATGGGCGTAATCGAAAAAATTTGCAGCCACGTGGCAGTCTTGGAAGACGGACACATTGCTGAATCAGGCTCGGTCGAACAAATTTTCACACATCCCAAAAGCGCAGCTGCCCGCAAACTCGTTTACCCTGACGAAGGGATGCGCAATCGCTATGTCGGCGAAAGATGCATCAGAATCGTTTTTGACGGCAGTTCATCATACGAGCCGGTTTTTTCAAATATGATTCTTGATTGTAATGTCATAGTAAACATCATGTTTGCCGACATGAAAGATATTGAGGGCAAGGCTTTGGGGCATATGATTGTCCAATTGCCAAAGGATGAACTTCAGGCTGAAAAAGCAATTGCATACCTGCGCGCCAAGGGCATCCCGGTTGAGGAGGCAAATAATGAACTTTAATGTAATATTTAATCTGATGCTCACGGAAACCGGACGGTCGCTGTTTATGACGGCATTTGCCACAATCGGGGCATACTTGCTCGGGCTGCCTTTGGGGGTGCTTCTGAGCATTACTGACAAAGATGGCATCAAGCCGCTCAGCGCGCTTAACTGGCTTATGGGTCTATTCATCAATATAATGCGTGCTGTGCCGTTTTTGATTCTGGCAGTAGTTGTAATTCCAATCCCAAGATTTCTGATTGGAACAGGCCTTGGATATCAGGCCATGACGATTACGCTGGTTATCGCTTCATTCGCATTTGTAGCAAGACTTGTTGAAAACTCCATAAAAGATGTTGACAAAGGTGTAATTGAAGCCGCACAGTCCATGGGTGCCTCGACATTTCAAATAATATATAAAGTGCTGATTCCTGAGGCAATGCCTTCATTGGTTCTTGGTGCAGCGATTGCCGCAACGACAATTCTAGGGTTTTCGGCCATGGCAGGCATTCTTGGCGGCGATGGACTGGGTTTTGTCGCAATAACATATGGCTATTTCAGATGGCAGAGAGATATCATGTGGATTGCAGTAGCTCTCCTAATCATTCTTGTCATGATTGGGCAATTTGCCGGGAATTTTATTGCCAGAAAGATAGACAAGAGATAGCAGAATTTGAAATACAGAATGTAAAGAAACAAGGAGAATGAGAAATGAAAAAGAGATCAATAGTTACAGTTTTGCTTATCGCGGCTATGGCGCTTACCCTTCTGGCCGGTTGCGGAGGCAATGGCGGCGGCGCTCAGAGCGGCACTAATGCAGGCAACAATCAAGACAATGGCGCATTAATACCATTTGTCATCGGTGCAACACCTGTACCACATACCGAAGTTCTTGAATTTGTTCAGGATAAAATGGCCGCAGAAGGTATTGATATGCAAATCAGAACTTTTACTGATTTTGTGCAGCCTAATCTGGCTACACAAAGCGGTGAGCTTGATGCAAACTATTTTCAGCATGTCCCTTATATGACTAATTTTAATGAGTCGCACGGCACAAATATGGTTTCTTTGTTCGCAGTGCACTTTGAGCCGCTGGGCTTGTACAAAGCAAGAGCACGCTCCATTGACGAGCTCACCTCCGGTGCTATCATCGCCATCCCTAATGACCCAACAAACGGTGCCAGGGCGTTAAATTTACTTGAAGCGACCGGACTCATCACACTAAGAGAAGGTGCAGGCATTTTGGCGACAAGGCTTGATATTATTGACAATCCTTTAAATTTAGATATCAGAGAACTCGAAGCCGCGCAATTACCGCATATACTGCCAGACGTGCATATGGCCGTAATAAACGGAAACTTTGCCCTTCAAGCAGGGCTTGAAATGGGCGTTGATTCAGTAGCTGCCGAAGAAAGAGATTCCATCAGCGCAGTAACATATGCAAACCATATTGTCGTTAGGGAAGGCAATGAAAACGACGAAAGAGTCCAAACCCTTATACGAATTCTTGGCTCGGATGAGGTCAGAGATTTTATAAACACAACCTACGAGGGCAGGGTCGTTCCGGTTTTCTAATATCATTTCCCGGCTTATAATACAATAGTACACCCCCGATAACTGCCATTACGGAAGTCTTTCGGGGGTGCATTTTATCTCATTGGTCATGTACTGTTTCGTGTTCCTCAGCATGAAAATTCGAGTCTCTTTCCACTGCTTCTAGTTTGCTTATTACCGTATCCACATGATGATCCAGATTATCAACAAAATCTGTCAGAAGATTTGCGAAAAAATCATCCACAATGATTGATGCAAATAATATAACAAAAGTCATCAGCGTAAGCACTGAGATCATCATTTGCCCTTGAATGCCCTCAGACATTCCTATGAAAGGTAAGATAATCAGAGCCGACATGGCCAGTATATATCCAACAAATATAATCACCCTACTTAATGTGTCAGATATTTTTCTTTTTTTCAACTGCCCTTCAATTTTACTCATCTCAGGCTGAACTTCCAGCATCAATGATTCACAAAGCGTTTTTGTAGCCGAGTTCTTTTTGTACATGTTTAAGATATCAATGAAATGCTGTAATTTTTGCTTTTTGTTCGTCAGAAAGCCTATATACCTGTGTGTTACGCTTTTTGCAAGTTCTGTAAATGACAGCAAAAGTGAGACCCATGCAACCGTATGATACAGGTCTATAGAAAGGAGTTCGGGTGAAATGAGCTGCCAGATGAAGATAAATACGTATGCTACGCCGATGCCTAATAAAATCACATTTATTTTTGTTTTGCCCATAATATAAACCTCCTTAAGCTGGCGGGAGTCGAACCCCATTGCCTGACGGCGGCTCTTTTCAACATTTTACAAGTATAGTTTAACATATATCCGGTGCATGTCAATCTGGCGCAGCGCAATGACAGTTAACTAAAAACTTTTTCAAAACTGCGGTATTGTGCAAAAATATATGTTAGAATAGCTGTTGTTTACTGTACCGATTCAGATACATCACTTACATATAGGAGATTTTCAAATGGAACAATTCTACACCCTAAACGTGGCAGGACTCGAGCGAAAGCTTCAAATATGCAAAATTTCAGATGACCTCAGCATCGCCGCTTTTGTGCTATTCGGCGACGTCGAAATGACTGTAGCCGCAGCTGAGCATTTACTAAAAGTAGCTCCCGAACATGATATCATCATTACCGCAGAGGCTAAAGGCATCCCTCTGATTCACGAAATGGCACGCCAAAATGGCGAATCCACATATATCGTCGCACGCAAAGTTGTAAAGCTCTACATGAAAGAAGTCTTTACCGTTGAGCTACAATCTATCACAACGCAAAACAAACAAGCGCTGCACATAGATATCGCCGAAGCCGCAGCTATGAAAGGCAAAAAAGTCTTGATTGTTGACGATGTTATCAGCACAGGCGAATCACTTCGTGCCGTTGAAAAACTTGTAAAAGAAGCAGGAGGAACCGTCGTCGGCAAAATGTCGGTCTTGGCAGAAGGCGATGCCAAATACCGTGATGACATAATCTACCTTGAATACCTGCCACTACTCAATCCAGACGGAACACACAAAGGATAGATTCATATGCTTACAGTAACATATGGAAATGACATAACAAAAAACACCTACGACATGCTCGCTGCATCAGACATTGGCTCATATCTCGGCGCTGGCATGAGTGTATCCCTCAAACCCAACCTGGTTGTACCCTGCCCAGCAAGCGACGGGGCAACCACTCATCCAGAAGTAGTTGAGGGCATAATCCTCTTCCTCAAAGACTTTGGTATAAAACAAATCAAAATAATCGAAAGCTCATGGGTCGGCGATAGCACATTAAAGGCATTTGAGTATTGCGGTTATAATGAACTATCAAAAAAGTTTGATATTCCGCTCATCGATCTCAAGCAAGACAGCTATAAAAAGTACAGGTATGATGCATTTGACATCGCAGTTTGCGATGAAGTTATGAATACTGACTTTTTAATCAACATCCCCGTCTTAAAAGCCCACTGTCAAACAAAACTCACATGTTGCATGAAAAACTTGAAAGGCTGCATACCCGACAGTGAAAAAAGAAGATTTCACACACTAGGAATCCACAAACCTGTTGCCGCACTCAATGCCGTAATCAAAACAGGCTATAATGTTGTAGATGGGATATGCGGCGATCTATCTTTTGAAGAAGGTGGAAACCCTGTTGATTCAAAACGCTTAATCGCAGGACGCGACCCCATGCTGATTGACTCATATTGTGCTGAACTCATAGGCTATCACCCGGACGAAATCGGCTATATCAAATTCGGAAAGCAATATGGGCTCGGGGCGTATTTTTCGCAAGACACCAAACTTGTTGAGCTTAACGCTCAGTCAAAGCCATCTGTTGACATGATAAGAGACAGAGTCTCAGATAAGTATAGCCATCTCATATCCGAAAACTCTGCCTGCTCGGCTTGTTATTCTTCACTTATTTATGCGCTGCACAGAATGTCCAAAAAACCTGTGCCCAAAGACATTCACATCGGGCAAGGATTTAAAGGCAAGACAGGCTCTGGCATCGGCATTGGCAACTGTGCCAATGGGTTTGACCAATTTGTGCCCGGCTGCCCGCCAAAAGCAACGGAGATCATCAAGGCGCTGAGTGAACATTAGTCAGACCCCTATCTGCTGGTCTGCAAAAGCTGCGCCCACTGTGCATATTTGCCGATTTTTTCATCACATGCCTCACGAGTCTCGCTACACGCCATAATATAAACCTTTACCTTAGGCTCTGTTCCCGATGGTCTTACAATAACCACCGTGCCATCTTCAGTGTCAAACCGCAACACATTTGATCCGGAAAGCTCCATTTGACTCGTCTTGCCGCTGAGCACATCGGTTTCGACCCCAACACTGTAATCACGCCTGGCCACAACAGCTACTCCGGCAATTTCCTTTGGCGGATTTTTACGAAGCCCTTCCATCAGTGCACGCATCTTCATGATTCCATCAAGACCCGGCATAAAAAGACTCAATGTCCGCTCACCATATTGACCATACTTCTCATATAGCGCAAGCAGCGCATCATACAACGTCATGCCCTTTCCTGCATACCATGCTGCCATCTCGGCAATGAGCATAGACGCCGTCACAGCATCCTTGTCACGCACAAAATCACCAATCATATAACCATAAGATTCCTCATACGAGAAGAACACCTTGCCTTCGCCGCTTGTTTCGAGGGCATTTTTCTTTTCTGCCATGAACTTAAATCCGGTGAAAGTATCAAAGCACTTCACATTGTTTTTCTCGGCAACACAGCGTGCCATCTCTGTCGTCACAATTGTCTTCAGCGCAACCGGATTCTCTGGCATTATACCTGCCCTGTTCTTCGCACCGATAATATAATCAAGAAGCAAAACGCCTGTTTGGTTTCCTGAAATGGCTATGAACTCACCGCTGTCATCACAAACCATAATCCCTACCCTGTCACAATCCGGGTCGGTTCCGATAATCAGGTCGGCATGATGCGCTTTGGCAAGTTTTATGGCAAGCTCAAAACTTTCTGGATTTTCAGGATTTGGTGAAACCACTGTCGGGAATGTACCGTCCATAACCATCTGCTCAGGCACACATACCACATGTTTCATACCCAATCTTTTCAGCACCTGCGGCACAAGTTTGTGTCCGGCTCCATGAAATGGCGTATATATCAACTTGAAGTCATCGGCTACAGCCTTGACTGCACCCAAATCATTTGCTTGCTCCATGACTTTTGTCATAAATCGCTCATCGGTTTCGCTGCCCATAATCGTGATAAGCCCGGCTTGAACACCTTCGTCAAAATCCATCGAATGAATCGAGGTAAACATGTCCAGCTTGTCCATTTTCTCAGCAACAACTTTGGCATGTTGCGGTGGAAGTTGCGCACCATCTGACCAATACACCTTATACCCATTATACTCTTTGGGATTGTGGCTTGCCGTAATATTGATTCCGGAAATACACCCATATTCCCTGATGGCAAATGAAAGCTCTGGCGTTGGCCGGAGCGCATCAAAAATCCGCACATTTATCCCATTCCCGGCAATAATTGAAGCAGCTTCCCGTGCAAACTCAGCGCTACTGCAACGTGAGTCATAACCAATTGCAACACACTTGCTATCGCCCGGTTCCTCCACAATGAGTTCTGCCAGAGCCTGAGTAGTGTGCCTGATGATATGTATATTCATTCTGAAAAGTCCGACTGCCATAATCCCACGCAATCCGGCAGTTCCAAACCCCAACCTGCTGAAAAATCGGCTTTCTATCTCTTTCTCATCATTTGAAATCGCCCGCAGCTCTTCTTTCTCACTGTCTGAAAGCGCCGGGCTATCAAGCCACACCTTATATTGCTCCATAAAGTTCATATATCAAATCTCCTAATCTTCGGATTCTTCAAGCGCAAGCTCTTCGTCATCTGTAATTATGTCGGCACTAAGCAAATTCTGAGCATCTTCCAGCATTGTTTCTGGTACAAATATTTCCATTCCGCTTGGAGGTGATCCCAGAATAAGTTTGCCAAACAGTCCGTTATTCGGATACTGCGCAACATGCGGAATACCATAAGCTTCAAGCAAGCCCAATGTCATGTCCATTTCCATTGGTTTTCCACCGACATGCATGAGAAATGCCGGGGCTATTGGGTCACCTTTTTCATTAACCGGCCATTGTGGTTTATCTTTGTCTTTTCTTCTAAAACTCCAGTTCATATTGATGACCATTCCTTTCGTATTTCGTCGGGTGCAAAACAACCATGAAAAACATTACTTATGGTATTTGCCTCCACCAGAGATGTTCAGCGCTCTGTATAGCTGTTCAAGCAACATGACTCTGGCTAAATTATGCGGAAATGTGAGCTTCGACATCGAAAATCTTATGTTTGCATTTCTTTTCAAATCATCATGCAAGCCAACGCTACCGCCTATGATAAAGCATATCTTTGAAATGCCTTTTACGGCGCTATCTTGCAGCAGAGCAGATAGCTCTTTACTATCAAACTCCCGCCCCTCAATACATAGGGCAACTGTCATCGCACCATCAGGGATTTTTGACTCAATTTGAACCTTCTCTTTTATGAGTGATTGCTGATAATCTTCAGGCAACTCCATCACTTCAAGCTTGCAATAACCTGATAACCTTTTGATGTATTCATTTGCGGCATCAATATAGAATTTTTCTTTTAACTTCCCTACGCAGATGATTTTTATATTTAACATTTGACCTCTGTGACCATTACAACTCATACACCCTGCTGTGTTCAAACGGCAATGCAACATCCAATTGCACATCACAACCAACATTTACTCCACACTCAAAAAGTGCTTGACTAACGGTCTTCGAGGCAAGGCCGGGCGTGTTGTTTTCTCGGCTAAGATGAGATAGCTGCAAATAGCGCGTACCAGACTTTACAAGCTCAACAGCAAAATTTCCGCAATCACTATTGGATAAATGCCCATGCTGCGACGAAATGCGCCTTTTCAAATATGGCGGATAAGGTCCGCTTCTCAACATATCATGGTCATGATTTGATTCAATAAAAGCAATATCTGCACCGCGCATCGAATTCATCACCTCTTCGGTAATACACCCGAGATCAGTGACATAAGCCAAAGTCGTGTCATCTGCCTTAAGGCTAAACCCAACACTTTCACATGCATCATGAGGCGTGTTGAAACTGCAAACTGTGATATCTCCTAATTCAAAATCAGCGCCAATCTCAAAACCATTTAAGCATGGGCCAACATCCGAATACGAATTATATATACCGGCTCCTGCACCCCAACTTGAAAACACCGGAGTCTTGTGATACTTGACCAGCATTTGAATACCCTTGATATGATCCGAATGCTCGTGCGTCACAAGCACACCCGCCAAATCGTCGGGCGTTAGCCCCAACACTCTGAGATTTTCTTTTATTCGGCGAAGTGAAATTCCGGCATCAATCAGCAAATGCGTTTTACCATGTGAAATTACGGTGCAATTTCCTGATGAGGAACTCGCAAGTGTACATATAGTCATTTATAAACTCCGAAATTGCTGCTTAAAACTATGAATGATAAATTCAAAAGTGCCTTATTGCGCGCTTTTGACTTATCATTCATCAACCATCATTAACTAATTCATAATTTATTGTACCGGAGAAACGGCAGTGTTTATTTAAGCTGACGGAAGTTCGGCCTCCGGAAGCTTAAGCTCTTTTCTGAACCTTAGGCTCATCCGGAACATAAATCGCTTTGATGTCCGCACCGATACCGGTGAGCTTTTCAATCATCTTCTCATAGCCACGTTCGATATAACCCACACCATCAATAATAGTCTCACCTCTGGCACAGAGACCGGCAATAACCAGCGCAGCGCCTGCCCTCAAATCGCCTGCTTTAATCGGCGCCCCGGTCATATGGGATATGCCTTCAATAACAGCAGTCCGCTCAGTCACCCTGATGGAACAGCCCATTTTAGCAAGCTCATCCACAAACTTGAATCTGTTGTCCCAGACCCCTTCGGTCACAATACTGGTGCCTTCTGCAAGGCATAACACCGTCGATAGCTGAGGCTGCATGTCCGTTGGAAACCCAGGATACGGCATCGTCTTGACATGAGTCTTTATAAGCGCCCCTGTCCTTTCGACAATAATCGAATCTTCAAGGTCAACTATAGTAACGCCCATTTCTCTGAGCTTGCGTGAAATGCAATCCAGATGCTTTGGAATAACATCTTTTATGACCACACGTCCTCCGGCTCCGGCAACAGCTGCCATGTATGTTCCCGCTTCAATCTGATCAGGGATTATTGAATAAAACCCGCCGGTCAATTTTTTCACCCCGCGAATCTTGATTGCACTGGTTCCCGCTCCGCGCACATCAGCACCCATTGAATTTAAGAAGTTTGCCAAATCAACGATGTGCGGTTCTCTTGCGGCATTTTCAATATAGGTTACACCATCGGCCAAAGTCGCGCCCAGCATAATGTTTATAGTTGCTCCAACCGAAACAACATCCATGTATACTGTCGAGCCGCGAAGATTCCCTTCCGTAACTGCAGAAACAATCCCGTTTCTCACGCTAACCTTTGCGCCCATCGCCGAAAAGCCTTTAACATGCTGGTCAATCGGACGAACTCCTCCAAAATTACAGCCGCCGGGCATCGCAACATCAGCCCTGCCAAATCTTCCCAGCAACGCCCCTATGAGATAGTATGATGCTCTGATACGCTGCATCATGTCGAATGTAGCACTCGGAGTCCTAACGCGCGAACAATCAATGTCTATTGTCCTTTTATTTACAGCGCGTATATCTGCGCCCATTTGCTTTAATATGTTCAGAAGTGTCGATACATCAGAAATATTGGGAAGATTTTCAATCCTACAAACACCTTCTACCATCAGCGCTGCCGGGATTATTGCCACCGCTGCATTCTTTGCCCCACTGATTTCGACTTCGCCATATAGTGGCTTACCGCCGTTAATGACATATTTTGTCACAGGCTCACTCCTTATTGATAAGACAATTTTTGGATTTATTACCGAGTCATATTACTACAATTTTGAAACTTTTGCAAGGATTTTTTAATTCTTTGTTACTGTTTTGTGATTCTTGTGTTGAAATCCCTTTGTTTTTTTGACAATTCAATTGCCAGTTGACATCAATTGCCGCCCCCCATTTGCCGCAAGGAAGGAATATCGCAATTATGAAGCACACCTTTTGACGCAGCAAAACAACCGAGACCCGCAATTAATTCCCATACCGCCAAAATAACAAGTGACACATAAATCGCACCATTGTCAATAAAAACACCTGCGATGATTGCACCGGCAATTCCGGGCAGCAGCACAATAATAATCGCAAGAATATAAATCATAGACAAAATACCAATACTCATATGCGAACCAGTAAAGCGCATGGACAAAAAGCTAATACTGATTATCAAAAAGGAAAGCAACGTGCTTACAACTATTGACAAAACAATGAGCATTAAATTCGAACCCAGAATTATTCCCGCAACAACAAAGACCAAGGCATTTTGAACAGCAACTCTAAAGATAACTTCCAGATTGCTCCAAATCAATTTCTTGAGCGGACTTTCCGGAATCATGTAAATATAGTGACTGTATGAATCCTTAACGCCCCTGCCGGTACCTGCCATAAAAAACTGTGCAACCATAATCATTACCAGCAACGTCAGTAAATGTTCAGCACCCTCATAACCTATCCTGTTTGAGATTAGCGCATACACAGCAGCTGATACAACAAGTACGCCCGTAGAAACACCCCACAGCCCAAACCTGTTGACCCGAAACGCTTCTCGAATATGCCTGTGAAATATTGCAGAAGCACCATATCCCGAAACACCGGTGGCTTTGACTTTCACTTTCTTATCAGAAGCTGTTGCCACCTCAATATTGCCCTCCGCAATATCACGAGTTTTTTCAAATGCGGTTTCTGTAGCTACTAAGACATCCTCATAATAGTCCGGGTTTCCTATGTAAATAACTGCTATAAGTGCTGCCCCAGCAGCAAAAGTAATACCAAAAAACAGAGCGCCTATCACATACTGCCCAGTAATAAAAGCAATAGCACCGGCAGCCGCCCAACCGACCACAGGTGTAAACGAGGCTATGGGCGTGCCCATGAATTCGAGCAGCCCCGCCGTAACATCCATCCCGGCAGCATTTATATGCCATAAAATACCGATTACCAAAGGCGCAAATGCTACAGTTGTCAAAATCTTTACAAACCGCTGCCTGCTTGGTCTGCTATTGGTTTGGCTGTAAATGACCAATGTAAGCAGTTGCGAAACTACACTGGTAAGCACGAACGCAGAAAAGACTAAAAGCACCCCGCTAAAGCTGACCCCAAACATATCTCTTAGTGTCACCGAGTTAAAAAGAATGAAGATAGACGACAAAATTGTAGTTTTCATCATACGTATCACACCATGCAATAGTATTGCCCTTGGGTTTAGCGGTGAGACAAACAGAAAATTCACGTCCTCCATTTTGAAAAGTGTCGTTCCTTTTGCAAGCCCTTGCTTTATGGACACAAAAACAGTGAAAAGGAAAAACGCCATAAGTACAGCCTGTAGCCAAAGAATATCCATATAGCTATCTGATACACTGTCTTGAAGAACAGACAAGAGAACCACTGCCGCAATCGCTGCAATGACCAATAAATATAAAATCAGCTTGCCCGGCTTACGGCGAAGCTCAATAAGCTTATTCTTCGCATCGTGAATAAAGATATACCTTAACGCATTCATTATTCTGCGCCCTCCTCAACCTCGGAGGCTTTCCCCTCATCAATAATTGAGAAGTAAATCTGCTCAAGGTCATCTCCAAACTGTTCAGAACGCCTTATTTCCCGAGCGAAACGCCCTTTGTTCATAATAAGTGTTGTATCCCAGCTATCCTCGACGCTATCAATAATATGCGTACTGACGATAAGAGCCTTTCCAGCATCACGCAACTCAGAAACGACAGCCTTTAATTCGCGAATACCATGCGGATCTAAACCCACAAGCGGCTCGTCAAAAATCACAACCTTAGGCTCAGGAAGCAGGGCGCAGCATACACTTATTTTCTGCTGCATTCCTTTAGAGAGTTCCTTGCCTAATTTATTGCGTTTGTCATCAAGTTCAAATCTCTGAAGCAGTGCGTCCGCACGCCCTTGCCAGTCACTGAGCTTATATGCCCTTGCGATAAATTCCAGATGCTCCGCAACTGTCAACATGGGAAATGGCGTTGGAATTTCCGGAACATATCCCATAAGCCTCTTTGCTTCTAATGAGCGGCAATCATACCCGTCTATCGTCACTTCACCGGAAAACCTAAGCAGTCCGCATATTGACTTAATCAGAGTGGATTTGCCCGCACCGTTTGGCCCAAGCAGTATTGCTGTCTCCCCGGCATTCACTGTCAAATTGATACCATCATTGGCTGTTAACTTGCCGTATTTTTTCGTTAAGTTTCTTACCTTAATCATTTTGCCTCCACTATTCTTCAACGCCTAAATAAGGACACACTGAATTGAGAGTGGAGAATGAAAATTACACTCCAAAATAATCCTCCACGCTCAATTCTTAATTCTCAATTCTCAATTTCTTTGCTCGTTACATCCTCTTCCAGTTGAATACATCTTTGTTTTTGATGAAATACTCAACACCTGATGCCACTGTCGTAATCGTTATTGCGGCTACACATACATGAAGCAACCACTGCGGCAATGCAAGAAACATAATAGTCAAACAAACCATTGTTACGCCAGTTTTTATTTTCCCCGAAATAGCCGCCGCAATAACACGGCCATTATCAACCGCCACCAAGCGCAGCCCCGTAACCATAAACTCACGGACAACAACAATCAAAACTGCCCATGCTGGCATCTCGCCTTGCTCCAGAAACCATAACATCGCTGACAGCACGAGTATCTTGTCGGCAAGCGGATCCATGAGCTTACCAAAATCCGTTATCTGATTTCGCCGCCTGGCAATATATCCATCTGCAATATCAGTCACTGCGGCCAATACAAACATAACCATAGCGACATACCGACTCCCGAAAAAGTCGATGTAAAGCACCGCCAGAAAAGCCGGTATCAGCAGAACTCTAATCATAGTAAGTTTGTTTGCTGTATTCATTTTAGTACTCCCACTGGTTCACCATCGCTGCATCCGGTGATACGCACATCATAAAATTCGCCTATCACAAGCTCATTTGCAAAAACATTAATATAACCATCCACATCCGGAGATTCGGCAAAACTGCGGCCATAATATCGCCCATGATCGTATCCTTCTATAAGTACAGTGATAAGGCTATCCACCCGGCTTTCGTTGAAATGATCAATAACTTGCGCTTGTATCTCAGCCAAAGTCTCTGCACGCATAGCCGCCGTATCAGAATCGGGCCGCTGCATCAACGCTGCGGGTGTTCCTTCCTCAGGTGAATACTGAAAAACACCGGCACGCTCTATTTGCTCAGATTCAAGGAACGCGCAAAGCTCCTTAAACTCCTCATCACCCTCACCGGGAAGCCCGGCTATGATGCTTGTGCGAATGACCACATCAGAGATTTTTGCTCTAATTCGCCTCAGAACATCACGAACCTCATCGCCGCTACCGCGCCTGTTCATGAGCTTAAGCACACGGTCGCTTATATGTTGTATAGGAACATCTATATATTTGAGGACTTTTTCATTTTCAGCAATCACATCAATAAGCTCGTCACTTATTTCATCAGGGTACAGATAATGCAAACGAATCCATTTGAGTTTATCAATTGCACTGAGCTGAGTAAGAAGCTCCGGCAATCGCTGCACTCCATAAAGATCAATTCCGTATCTGGACGAATCCTGAGCAACCAGAATAAGCTCCTGCACACCATGACTTGCAAGCTCTTCTGCCTCTTGCAAAATATTCTCTATTGGACGACTGCGAAACTTACCCCTTAGCCCGGGAATAACACAAAATGCGCATTGATTGTCGCATCCCTCAGCGATCTTTATATATGCCCATGATTTTGACGTCGTTATGACCCGCTTTGTCTCACTCACAGGCGCATTGATGTCGCCAAACCATTCACTTTTTTCACCGTTTTGTAAAACAGAGTCCATGACCTCAACGATATCATCAAAGCTTCCAACCCCAACAACACCGTCAATCTCCGGCATCTCCGCAAGAATCTCCCCCTTATATCGCTCGGAAAGACATCCGGTAACAACAAGCTTGCCAATCCGGCCGCTCGCACGCTCCCGTCCAAGTTCTATGATCGTATCAATCGCTTCTACCTTAGCACTATCTATAAACCCACAGGTATTGACTATAACTGCATCCGCTCCGTCGATTTCCCCGGTAACAGTATACCCTGCCTGTTTGAGCAAATACATCATTTGCTCAGTGTTCACAAGATTTTTTGCACATCCTAATGATACGATGCCTATGATTTTGCTTATATTTGCGCGTTCCACATTTAGCTCCTACTCACTATATTCTTCAATATATCTCGCCACCGCTTGCCGAGCCTCTTCATAACCAAAGCCTCTGCGACAAAGCGCATCTGTCGCTCTGCGTATATCGTCCTTATCCGTGCTGCCCCTGAGCTTCTTCTTTATAAAGTCTACAGCAGCATCGTTAGGCTCTTCCGTTTCTATGGTTGCTAACGCTGCATCCCACAACTCCCGCTCTATACCTCTTCTATACAGCTCATCTTTTATCCGGCTGAGTCCATACCCTTTTTTGAAATAGTGCAGGCAAATCGCTTCTGCAAAGTCGGTATCATTGATTGCACCAATTCGTTCCAGCCACATAACGGTCTTCTGAGCATTATCCTCAGATTCGCCTTTTTGCAGCAAGCGCTTTCCCATCTCAGCAGATGACATTTGTCGATTTCCAAGTATTTTAAGCGACCGCCGTTTGCATTTTTCCAATGCGGGATTTTCATCATTTTCAAACATTAGTAAAGCCCTTACCTTGCGATGCGATATTGGGGTTTGCTGATGATTTTTTGTTTCGCGAAGTGTAAGGCGACGAGACCCGTTCCGGGCGAAACAACAAAATTATTAGTAAGCCCCCTACTTTTCAAACGTCGCTAACCCTCAAAATCCTCAGCATCAATATCAACAGCCCTGCCCGCAGCCTTGGCCGCAGCCTTTTCCTGAGGCGACATAAGCTTCAGCGAATCACGACGTATGTTTGCCTCCAACTCATCCGCAATCTCAGGATTGCCTTTGAGATATTCCTTGACATTGTCACGCCCCTGAAAACGCATTTCACCCACAGTATACCATGAGCCGCCCTTCTCGATAAGATCCAGCCTGACCCCCAAATCAATCAGCTCACCATATTTGGAAATACCCTCTCCAAACATGATATCAAACTCAGCCTCGCGAAATGGCGGAGCAACTTTATTCTTGACTATCTTTGCCCTGGTTCTATTACCAACATGTTCCGCACCGGTTTTTATATATTCTGAACGCCGGACATCTATCCGCACACTGGAAAAATATTTAAGCGCACGTCCACCAGGGGTTGTTTCCGGATTTCCGTAGGTTACACCGATCTTCTCACGCAACTGATTGATGAAAATAACGATACAATTGGTTTTAGAAATAGACCCTGCAAGCTTTCTGAGCGCCTGTGACATAAGCCTAGCCACAACCCCAACGCTTGCATCGCCAATTTCCCCCTCTACTTCCGACCTTGGAACCAATGCCGCAACAGAGTCAACTACAATAACATCAACCGCACCCGACCGAACAAGAAGCTCGGTAATCGCAAGCGCGTCATCACCCATGTCTGGTTGAGATATCAAAAGATTCTCTATATCAACACCCAAAGCACGAGCATAAGCCGGTTCAAGCGCATGTTCAGCATCAATAAAAGCAGCCTCACCTCCGGCTTTTTGTGCCTGCGCAATGATATGCAGGGCAAGCGTTGTTTTACCGGATGACTCCGGGCCGAATATTTCAATAATTCTGCCTTTGGGCACGCCACCTATGCCCAGTGCAAAGTCAAGGGATATCGACCCGGTTGATATCGCATCAACATTTACAGCCTGTCTATCACCTAGTCGCATAATTGACCCTTTGCCGTGGTTCTTCTCAATCTGCGAAAGTGCTGTTTCGAGCGCTTTTTTTCTATCATCGGCAGGTTCCGCCGGAATATATTTCTTTTTCTCAGGCATTTTTACTATCCTCCAGTTAATTATTGGGGCATACCAAAAAACTACTCTGTCAGTCACTAGTGCAACGTATTTTAAGATGCCCAATGCAAAATCAAAACTACTTTAAGGTTCCAACAACCACTCTCTCGACACCCCCGGTGTCCGTATGGGTTTTTATATCCTTAAACCCATTATCCTCCATAATTTCTCTAACCGCAGCGGCCTGCCCTATCCCACACTCCAACGCCAAAACTCCGGATGGTTTAAGCAGCGTTGGCCAGTTTGACGCGATGGCTCGAATAAAATACAGGCCATCCGGACCCCCATCAAGCGCAAGCAACGGCTCATAATCGCGGACAGAAGGATCCAAAGTTTCTATATCACGCGTTGGTATATACGGTGGGTTACTCACAATCATGTCAAACCTGCCCAAAAGCGCAGGCGGTATACCCGTTGCGTCAGCCTCTATAGCTGTTATTTGACGACTCAGGCTGTTTTTAAGCATATTTTGCCTGCACACAGAAAGCGCATGTTCAGAAATATCTGCCAAAACAACGCGGCAGTTTGGCACATTGGCCGCAATTGCAAGGCCTATACAACCACTACCGGCACAAAGATCAAGAACCCTCGTTTGCCAGCCCCGGCGCTTTAACTGTGCAATTGACGCCTCTGCAAGAACCTCAGTATCCATTCTTGGGATAAGCACCGACTCATCAACTACAATAGGCAATCCATAAAACTCCCACTCCCCTACAAGATAAGCCACCGGTTCGCCTTTTCGTCTGCGCTCAATCATATCATTTACAGCACGTTCTATCGAAGAGTCTGTCACATAAAATCTGCTTGAGGCCAAATACGCTTCTCGGGACTTTCCCGCCGCATGTGAAACAATAAGCCTTGCTTCCAAATCATTTGCCGTTATGCCCATTGCACGCAGTTTTCTCCGTGCATCCAAATATATTTCATTATATGTTTTCATAAACACCTACATTTACATATTTTCATTACCAGGCCGCTTGCTGTTCATCTTCCGGAATCACCAGATTCATACTTTCTATGGCCACTTCGATCATCTCTTCATCGGGTTCGCGAGTTGTCAATCTTTGCAATGCTTTTCCCGGTGCCGAAACGATTCTTGTCAGGAAGTTGTCATATCTGCCTGCCAGCTTAATTATCTCAAAACTGATGGATACAACAACAGGCAACAAAAGTAATCTCAGAACTATGCGCATCCATAGATTATCCCATGATGTAAACGAAAATACAAGGATACTCACAATCATAACGATAAATAGGAAGCTCGTACCGCAGCGTGGATGCTGCTTTGATTGCTGCTTAACATTTTCTACTGTGAGCGGCAAGCCCTTTTCATAACAGGTAATTGCTTTATGCTCTGCTCCGTGGTACGCCCACACACGCTGGATATGCCCAAGTCTTGTTGTGAGCCACAAATATGCAACAAATATTATAATTCTCAACAAACCCTCGGAGAGGTTTCTTAAAATTGCATTACCTATAAAATTTGTCAAAAAACCTGCCAAAAATGTCGGCAACAAAATAAACAATCCAACTGAAAATGCGATGCCAACCGCCGCTGCAAATGTGATAAGCACTTTCTCCGCTTTCTCACTGCCCAGTTTATCATCTACCCATTTTTCAAACCGTGTAGGTTCTTCTTGCTCCTCTTCGGGCATTTGATCTGCCGAAAACATCAGCGCCCGCGTCCCTATGGTCATGGAGTTTATAAAATTAACCACACCGCGGATGAAAACCCATCCAACGATTGGATATCTGTCTTTTAATAATTTGGGTTCTTCAACCTTGGTAACTAGCCCCTCTTTGGTTCTGACAACAATCGCAGTTTTTTTTGGGCCACGCATCATGATGCCCTCGATTAACGCTTGCCCACCTATAGCTGTCTTGAACTCCTTGCGTTCTTTATTTTCACTCATTAAATGTGTTTACCTTTCCTGCTTTCTCAGTGCATACCCTATATCGCTCTACTCTCGCCACTCTGCCGCAACCTCACTACTCACAGGAAGCAGAATGGTCACTTGAAACCCGCCATCTTCCGCATTGGCCAGCTCCATACTTCCTCCGTGATATTTTATAATCTCTTCACAAACCGCAAGCCCAATGCCGCTGCCTCTTTCTTTTGAGTTGCTGCCTTTGTAGAACTTCATTCTTATATTATCAAGCTCATCCTCCAGAGCACCCGGACCATAATCGCGTATCTGGATGCATATTTGATCACCAACCTGAATTATAGAAACATCTATACGCTTGCCTTCCCTGCCGTATTTGGCAGCATTATCAAACAAATTTAAAAACACTTGCTTGAGCCTATTGGGGTCTCCTGGTATGAGTGTTAACTCATCCAATTCCGAATCATATACAAACTCAAGTTCATCCTGATGCAACAACTCTCTGAATGTAAAAATCGCATCCTCAAGTTCCGCCGCTATATCTATCTGCTCAATATTCAGTGTAAAACGACCGTCTTCTATACGTGTAAACTCCAAAAGCTCTTCGACCATTTTTGTAAGGCGTCTTGCTTCTTTGAGCATAATCG
This sequence comes from Oscillospiraceae bacterium, assembly GCA_009781855.1. Classification (GTDB taxonomy): domain Bacteria; phylum Bacillota; class Clostridia; order Oscillospirales; family Oscillospiraceae; genus WRMH01. The sequence goes on from WQUY01000006.1 coordinate 33,635, forward strand.
CAATGCCCCGCTTTGACTCATCGTCGAGCTTCTCATTATAGATGAGTGTTTCACCCCATCCGGTAATCGCTGTAAGCGGCGTCCGCAACTCATGAGAAATGGAGGAAATAAATTCTGTCTGTATCTTCTCGGTTTGAGCTATTTTGAACGACATTTCGTTAATCGACTCAACCATTTCTCCGATTTCATCCCTATAGCTGTTGCTCATCTGGATGCCATAGCTTCCCTCCGCAATTCTTTTTGATACTTTTGTTATCTCACTCACCGGAGTGATGACCGAGCGAATAAATACGATGTTTACAAAAAGCACCATCAGCAGCAAAACCGAACCGATACCGACAGCAGCGAGGATATTTAGAAACACCTGCCTGTCAACAAGTCTGAGGCTTGATACATAGCGCATCACGCCTATTACTTCACCATCTGCAAATACCATAGGTGCAGAAGCGGCCATAATTCGCTCACCGGTTGCTGCATTTCTTCCGACCCATGAAGATATCTGCTGTGTTTCAATTGCTGCAGTGATGTCCGGAGTGTTTGGAGATGTGCCGGATGTAATTGTCAAGGTAGAAATAAGAATGCTTCCATCGGTGTATAGAAATTGCAATTCAATGCGGTCGGCTTCCCTGAATGTTTCGGTGTATCTATATGCCGCATTGTAAAACTCCGCATATGACCTTGCGACATAGTTTGCAAAAAAGTCTGTTGCCGTTCTGGCCTTGGCTTCAAGCCCGGTTCTTATCGTCGCATAGTAGTAATTGTATATGATGACAGAAAAAAGAGTAACAGCCACAATTACAACCACTAGGGCTAACAGTATTGTGCCTCTTAGCCAGCGTTGCTTCAATCCTTTTTTCAAACTTGAAAATATGCCTGTCAAATTCGCTGCTCCTAAACTTTATACTGTGGGCAAATTAAAGCCCCCACTTATACCCATATCCCCAGACCGTGGTGATATACGTCGGGTTGGTCGGGTCATCTTCTATCTTAATGCGCAAACGTCTTATGTTTACATCTGCGATTTTCAGCTCACCAAAATAATCTCGCCCCCAAACCGTGTTCAGAATATCCTCACGTGAAAGGGCTTTGCCCGGATTATCCATAAACATTTTCATTATCGAATACTCAACCTGGGTCAGCTTGATGCGCGCACCCTCTTTTTCAAGAGTCCTATTTCTGGTATTGAGCCGAAATGGCCCTTGCACGATTTCCCCGGATTCGACAGCTCCGGCAACACCCGTCCTGCGAAATAACGCATCTATACGCGCGGTAAGCTCAGCCGGTGAAAACGGCTTTGTAACATAGTCGTCCGCTCCGGTCATGAGACCCGTAACCTTATCCATCTCCTGCGTTCTTGCGGTGAGCATAATGATACCAATATGCGGATCAGCAGCCCTGATTTTCCGGCAAACCTCAAACCCATCAGTATCCGGAAGCATGATATCCAGTATCGCCACTTTTATGTCAGGATGTATGCGCAACTGCTCAAAAGCCTCAGCGCCCGTACCGGCTTCAATAACTTCATATCCCGCCCTGTTAAGGTTTATTACAACAAAACTGCGAATACTTATCTCATCTTCAAGTACAAGAATTTTTTTCATAATAATGATCCTTTCTAAAACGTCCCGGCAAGCCAGTCTGAGAATATGAGCCTGAAGTTTTCTGTTATGGTTTCTTCATCAAGTGTCAGTCCAAAACTGTCAGGCGGCATCAAAAGCTCAAAAGCGTATACAGAGGTACCCTCTGATGCAAGCCTTACTCTGCTCGGAAGTCTGGCCCGTTCTTCCCTTGCATCCCCGGTCAACCTATAGACATTCAAAAAATCCTCGAATGGGCCATCCTCTCCCGAAATATAAGAGAACACAACCGTTCTTTCCCCTGTAACAACATCTTCCCTGCGCACTGCAACCCTGCCACGCCAATCAAGCGGAAGAATCAAAAACCATTCGTCGGTAGGATTATGAAATGTCGTCAGCGCAAGTCTGCTGATTCCTGCCAAGGTATATGAGTGCCAATCCATCACATAATATGCTGTCTCTGTCTGCTCCCTGAGCCGTCTGGGTAGCGGTACTTTTATATTCCCATCTCCATTGATGTCTGCACTGTGTATCCGTCGCTGCCTGACCGTACCTTCACTGACACCGCTTGACTCATAGAGTGAAATGTTTGCAAGATCTCCTCTTGGAAAAGCAAGGATATCCGTCACAAAACTGCCTGATTCGAAGCTGCCTTCGCTTTCAATAAAAACTGCCGGCTCATTGTCAACCAACGTCCCACGCAAAACCCGTGAGATTGTTTCGATACCTGCAGACAGACTTGTCTGAGACGTTTCGATGTCCCTTTCAGCAGTCATGTGGAATATTTTGGCTATTGCGCCACTGTCTAATGTCGGAAGCCTGACAACGATTACATCATCGTTGCCGTCTCCGCTTAAATCAAATATTGTGATACCTTCGTATTCGGCACTGGCAAGCAATTCTATATCAAAGTCGATTATCGAATAAATTTCCATATGCTTCAGCGCATCGCCCAGCTGCCATCCGACAATAATTTCAGCAACCCCATCTCCGTCCATATCTACATATCTGATGCTTTCTATCGCTGTTCCGGCACCTTCGATGACCGCCGCCACCGAATAGTCACCATCAATCATCTCAAATATGTAGATTTTCAAAGTGCTGTATCCAGGTATACGAAAAAAAGCGATTACTTCCTCTATACCATTCCCAGTGAGGTCTTTTAACTGAACCGATTGCCTGTTGGGGCCACTAATGGGTGGAGAGAACTCTGCACCTTCGTTCAAAATAGAGTTGATATGCATCTGAATCCTCAGATAGTCCTCTGAAAGCTCCGGCAATCTGTACAAATCATCCGCCGATATACGAAGTATACAGCCTGACAGAAAAACCGAGGCTGTTATAACAAGCAAGACTATTAAGATTTTCACTCTTTTATTGCTCAATTACCAAACCTCAACCTGATTACCACTCAACTTATTTTTGCCACAATAATATCACAAATATCAATGCCCTGCTAGTATAATATTTGCATATCATATATAATGTCTTTTAAATTCAACAAATTCAACGAAAGCGACAGAATAATGGTAATTTTTTCCACACGACGCTCAGACAAAAGCGGCTCAGAGACTGTCTACGATCTGCTACGCGCTGCATTTCTCTTGCATTATGGAGCAGTTTTCCCGGAAATAAAAAAAACGATTAATGGAAAACCTCACTTCCCAAACATGGCTGACATCCATTTTTCACTGAGCCACGCCCAAACTCATGTGCTTTGTGTCATTGCCGATAAGCCTGTGGGGTGTGATATCGAGGTGTCAAATCGGGTAATAAGCCAGAAAGCGCTAAGATATTTCTGTTCCGACAAGGAACGGGACATGTTCGACCCACTTGACCTGTGGTTACTCAAAGAGAGTTATGTCAAGCTTTTGGGCGGCACTTTCGGCTCAATACGTAGACTCCACTTCCTAAGAGATGGTGCACAAGTCATTTTCCCTGACCCTGATGTTTGCTCAAAGCTATACAGCATAGATGGTTGCCGTGCAGCAGTTTGCGGCTATGATCCTCTACCGGAAAAAATCATATTGGTTTGATGGCCATAGCCTTTTCTATTGCCTCACCTATGTTCTTTACATGAATCAGCTCAAGCCCTTTTGGCGGTTGGAGTTTTCCTTTTGCGCTCTGTGGTAAAATACACGCCGAAAATCCCATTCTCTCTATCTCCAAAAGTCTGGGGTTTATCTGCGACACCTGCCGCAGTTCACCTGTCAGCCCAACTTCGCCAAATACTGCTATGTCATTTCTTAAAGGCTTGTCTTTATAAGCCGAAGCCAAAGCCAAAATGGTTGCAAGATCTGCTGCTGGGTCATCTATAGTAAGCCCACCTATTACATTGATATACGCATCGCACCCACTGATGCGTAACCCGCCACGCTGCTGAAGCACAGCAAGCAGCATCATCGCACGATTATATTCTATACCGTTTGAATTGCGACGCGGCATGTTTGCACTGCTCGGCGTCACAAGCGCCTGTATCTCAGCCAAAATTGGCCGCGTTCCTTCTATCACACATGTAACACATGTGCCGGGTGTTTTTTCCGGCCTTCCGCTGAGCAGCATTTCTGATGGATTTAAAACCTCACTGAGCCCAGTATCCAGCATTTCGAATACGCCTATTTCATTTGTTGAACCAAATCGGTTTTTTGCCGCCCGCAAAATCCTGTAATTCAGCGATCGTTCACCTTCAAAATATAGCACACAATCAACCATATGCTCCAAAACCTTGGGCCCGGCTATTGCGCCCTCCTTGTTCACATGGCCAACCAGAAAGACCGTAATTCCGGTATCCTTTGACAAACGCATCAGTGACATTGTGCAATCCTTCACCTGACCAACACTTCCGGGAGAAGAATTCATATCCGGATTATACAGCGTTTGTATCGAATCAATTATAAGCAAGTCTGGTTTAAACGCTTCGGCTGCACTGAGAATCTCAGACATCTCTGTTTCGGCCAACACAAAAACCCCACTGCCTTTGACGCCGAGCCGTTCTGCCCTCATCTTCAATTGGCGCTCTGATTCCTCACCAGTAACATAAAGAACTTTCACGCCGCCTTCCATAAGACCACATATCTGTAACAGAAGTGTTGACTTTCCTATTCCGGGTGAACCGCCAACCAGAACCAGAGACCCCAACACCGCACCCCCACCAAGCACACGGTCAAATTCTTTAAACCCCGTCAAAAATCTCATTTCACTTGCGGCATCAAGAGACACAAGCTCCCTCGGAGCACTTTTTGCGGCATGTTTCTTGCCTGCCGCAGCGCCCGGCTTTGATTTTGTATACGACGGTTGCTCAGCGATCGTATTCCAACTGCCGCACGATGCGCATTGCCCAGCCCATTTTGGTGTTTCATTACCGCACTCGGTGCAAAAGAAAATTGTTTTAGATTTCATTTGCGCCTCCAAAAATAGTCCTATTTACCTTCTTACAATTACTACATGCGCTGCAACAGCATATGGCTCGGAAATGTTGATGATTTGCTCATCACCTTCATCTGGAAGCCATCCAACCGCCAAGTCTGCCCTTCCGTATCTTACAGCCCTAATCAGCTCCCATGAATCATATTCGATAACCTGAAGCTCAACGCCGATCAAATCGCTTACAGCCTGAGCAACATCAATATCCAATCCATAGAAATATCCATATTCATCAGTAAATGAAAATGGCGGCGAATCGGCAGAAACTGCCAACGACAAATATCCCGGACGACGAATCGCCCCCTCAGGCGACACATAGGTAAACCGTCTGCCCGAAAAATAATGGTCACTAAGGCCTCGGAGCGTTCCATTGTTCCGCAAAGTCACAAGCGCATTATTTACTGCTCTGAGTAATTCTGCATTTTCCAAAGCAATCGCAAATCGCAAGTCATAAACCAGAATCGGCTCCCCCAGAATTCTGATTCCAGAGTGCGCATCAACCAGTTCTGCCGCAACAGATGCCTCCATAATCACACAGTCGAGAGTGCCGGACAGTAAGTGAAACACCAACTCATTAGCTGAACTGAATGTTCTGGAGATACCCAGCTCACGCGCCAAGCGCTCTGAGGGTGTCCCGCCCAGAGCTCCAATTACGCTACCGTTTACATCTTCATGCGTATGCACCGTATTAGGCGGTGCATCGCTGCATCCGACAAAAAGGACAGCAGTCAATAATAACATTACCACAGTTGTAAAAATTTTAGTCATTGGTCATCATTTCATTTATGCCGACTCATAAGCGTCCGACAGCTTAGATATCGTCCGCTATTGAGGGCTCCATATTGCCCTCTTGCTACAATGTGGCAAGAGGGCATCTGATAGATTAATCGTTCTCGTCTCTCGAATCCATGAATTCACTTAAATCGGGAATATCAAAGTCGCCATTGTCAGGAAAATCTTCGGTTTCGAATGCCGTTGATTTTTGTTCCTTGCGCTTTGGCGGCGGCACAACTCCTCCATGCTCACAGAAGTAATTGAAATCATCGCCGTCCATAGTCTCATTTTCCAGCAGATAATTTGCCGCACCTACGACCAAATTGCTATGTGCTTTAAGCAAACGCTCACACTTTTCATTGGCTTCGTCAAATATCCGTCTGACCTCATCATCTATTAAGGCAGCAGTTTTTTCCGAATAACTCTTCGTCTGTGAGAAGTCGCGCCCGATAAATACTGAGCGACTGCTTTCATCAAAAGAAATCGGTCCAATTTTATCGCTCATGCCATATTTCGTCACCATCGAACGGGCTATTGCCGTCGCGTTTTGGATATCGTTTGAAGCCCCGGTCGAGATATCGTCAAGGAACAATTTCTCGGCAACACGCCCACCCAACATAGATACTATCCGCTCAAACATCTCACCCATTGAAGTATAGTCTTTATCCTCCTGAGGACGGAAAACAGTCATACCGCCTGCCATTCCACGAGGGATGATTGTAACCAAGTGAACCTTATCTACATTCTTCAAAAAGTATGCTACAACGGCGTGTCCTGCTTCATGATATGCCGTTATTTTCCGGCTCTTAGGAGTGACTACGCGACTTTTCTTTTCAGGACCCGCAATCACTTTAAGCGTCGCATCCTCAATGTCTTTCATCGTAATCATCCGTTTATTATCACGCGCCGCCAAAAGCGCCGCTTCATTGAGCAGATTCTCAAGATCGGCACCTGTAAATCCAATAGTACCCTTTGCAATGCTTGCTAAATCAACATCTTCTCCCAGAACCTTGCCTCTGGCATGAACTCTGAGTATCTCTTCACGCCCTCTGATGTCTGGCAAACCGACATAAACTTGGCGGTCAAAGCGACCGGGGCGAAGCAATGCATTATCAAGTATGTCCGACCTGTTTGTTGCGGCAATAATTATTACACCATCATTTGTATTAAATCCGTCCATCTCAACGAGCAATTGGTTTAGGGTTTGCTCACGCTCATCATGACCACCGCCAAGACCCGCTCCGCGCTGACGACCAACCGCATCGATTTCATCTATAAAAATGATTGCCGGTGCAAGTTTTTTCGCCTGGTCAAACAAATCGCGCACACGAGAGGCGCCGACACCAACATAAAGCTCCACAAAATCCGATCCGGAAATCGACAAAAACTGCACCCCGGCCTCACCGGCAACCGCCTTGGCTATCAAGGTTTTACCAGTACCGGGCGGCCCGACCAGAAGTACGCCTTTGGGGATACGCGCACCAAGATCAATGTATTTTTGAGGGCCTTTTAAGAAGTCCACAATTTCGCGCAGTTCTTCCTTTTCTTCCTCCGCTCCGGCAACATCAGCAAACGTCACTTTTCTGGCCTCATCGGTCGCAAGACGTGTCCTGGCCTTACCAAACCTCATAGCGCCCTTGTCTCCACCAACGCCACCACGGTTCATCATAGCATTCCAGATGAAAAAGAATGCGGCAATAAGGATTATGTACGGCAGAAGCGATACCCACCAAGGGATGCGCATACCTGGATCAAAATTATATCTGAAGTTAGAGTCACGATGCATACTTTCAGTAATATATGGGTTCATATCTGCATAGAAAATGCCTATATCAAGAAGCTCGTGCCTTACACGAGGACTCCCAGTATCCCTGAAGTTATTCCTCAGTTCCATTGTGACCCTATTGGTATTGCTTATGTCAAATTCCAAAACTTCCCCAGCCATAAACAAACGCCGCACTTCTGAATAATCGATGGCTGTTGAAAGAGGTTCTCCAGTATTTGTCACAAAATAAATAGCTGATAAAAGAATTATCAAAATAAGGAAATAAAATCCTATTTCACGCGGGCTTCTGCTTTTCGGTTTCAATGACCTATCACTTCCTATATTTTATTTTTCGGCTTATTGGCCGCATCGGTTAATCTATTTTTAAAAAAAAGTTCTTGCAGACATTTATTCATACACTTCGGGCTTCAAAATTGCAACAAAAGGCAAGTTGCGATAGCTCTCTGCAAAATCCAGCCCATATCCTACAACAAACTCATCAGGACATTCAAATCCTAAATAGTCCGGCTCAATTTGAGCCTGCCTGCGCGCCGGTTTGTCAAGCAGTGTGCATATTTTGAGTGATGCGGGTTCCCGGCTCAAAATAAATTTTTTCAAAGCCGTCAGTGTCACTCCGCTATCCAAAATATCCTCTATTATCAATACATCTCTGCCGGATATGTCAAAATCAAAATCCATGCCAATCTTAACATCTCCAGAAGAAATAGTTGATATCCCATAAGACGAGGCTGTTATAAACCTGATCTCGCAATCGAGATCAATGCTTCTGGCAATATCTGCAAGAAAAACATAACAACCCTTAAGTACCCCAATCAAAATCGGGTTTTTTCCGGCATAATCCAATGTTATCTGAGCGCCAAGCGCTTTGACCCGCCGGTCTATTTCCTCTTTTGAAAACAATACTTCCTTTATACTCTCCCTCACATAAACCTCCAAAAATAGTTACAAATCAAAGGAGCCGTAATTTCTCTTGATTCTGTGCGATTAGTTAGGATTTATTTCTTCAAAATCTATTTGCAGCGCCATATCTCCAGAAACGGGCACCGCCCGCTCACTTCTGCCCAACCCATAAACGGCAAGCACACCCTTGCTATCGGCAATCACCGGAACAAATGACCTCTTCCGAGCTGGAATCCGGCGCTCAATAAACAATTTTTTCAAGGTTTTTGTGACATCCTGCCCTATAAGCCTAAGTTTATCGCCTTCACGCCGCGGCCTGACGGTTATTTTACCATATATGTCAATGCTTTTGAATAGAAAAGTAGTGAACGTTTTATTAAAATTAACCATTTCTTCGCTAAAAACAACTGATTTGCAAGACATTTTAAGACCTGCCGATAATATAATAGCACTATCACCATCAGAAGGAAATAATTGTGCAAAACCCTCCAGCCGAGCCTCCTGTTGCGGTTCAAAAACAATACGGTCATAGTCCTTGTAAACAATCATTTTTGGCAGAGATATTTTTGACGAAGGATTGCTATTTCCGCACAATTCCAATACCGACTTGACATGTCGAAAAGAAAGATTTCCTCCATAGAGCTTTCTTATTACACGGCTCGAAACAGAAAAAGGTAGATTAAGCAAATCTTCGGTATTTGCCATCAGCCCAATACAAAGATCACTAATAAATAAATCAGCCAGATCTGAAAGCATTTCCTCATCCGCACGCATAAGCTCCACCGTTGTCGCTGCTGCCTCATTGAGTCTTGGATTTAACTCTTTGAGTATCGGAATCACATGGTGCCGGACCTTATTTCTTGTATAAATATCAATCGCATTGGTCGAATCCTCAACAAAAGAAATTCCACGCTCAGACAAAAACTCTATAATCTCATCCCTTGGCACACCGAGCATAGGTCTGATCACCTGTTCCCTGACCGGTGGAATCCCTGAAAGCCCATTTGCACCCGCACCTCTGGTCAGGTTTATAATTATTGTTTCTGTATTATCATCTGCATTATGGGCAGTCGCAATCCTCTGCGCCCCAATATTTTCTGCCAAATCATAAAAAAAGTCGTATCGTAAATCGCGAGCTGCCTCTTCAATACTCAAACCATTATTTTTTGCATAGGCAGCTACATCACCCTCACCCAAATAAAACGACACACCGCATTGATTGCAATACTCTGAGACAAAATTCATATCTCTGTCAGACTCTGCACCCCGCAGTTTATGATTAAAATGAGCAACTGCTACAGAAAACCCCCGCTCATAAGAAATATGCCTCATCACCTCAAGCAAGCACATCGAATCAGCCCCACCGGAAACACAGACAAGGACAATTCCCGAATCCGGGAGCATATTATGGTAATCTGAATATTCAAGAACTTTATCTATCATTTCACACTTTACACTCTACGTTTCAAGCTTACAGGGTGTTGCTGATGGTTTTTTGTTTCGCGAAGTGTAGGGCGACGAGACCCGTTCCGAGCGAAACAACAAAATCATTAGTAACACCCCAGCACTCCAAGCTTACAGGGTGTTGCTGATGGTTTTTTGTTTTGCGAAGTGTAGGGCGACGAGACCCGTTCTGAGCAAAACAACAAAAACATTAGTAACACCCCAGCGCTCCACACTACTCATAGTCCAAATGATGTCGCTCCAAAGACGAGAAATTTGTAAACTCAGGAAGCCATTGAAGCTCAATCATCCCAGTCTCACCCCGGCGATTCTTCAAAATGATACACTCGGCGATATTATGAGCCTCAGTCTCCTTATTATAATAATCATCCCTATAAAGCGCCAAAACAATATCGGCATCCTGCTCAATAGCTCCCGACTCCCTCAAATCCGAAAGCAACGGCCGCTTATTTTGCCGGGACTCATTTGCACGTGACAATTGCGAAAGACAAATCAGCGGAACATTCAGCTCCTTCGCCATAATCTTCATCATACGGCTTATTTCAGAAACCACCTGAACACGATTTTCACTCTGATTGCCCTTCCCCCCGGACGCAGACTGCATAAGCTGAAGATAATCAACAACAACAAGCCCCAAATTCGACACCCTGCGACACTGAGCATTCATATCCGCAACAGACAACGAAGCATTATCATTAATCAGCAAATCCGCCTGACTGATTGAAGCGGCCGCACTTGCAAGCTTCCGCCACTCGTCAGGCTTTATCCGCCCCGTTTGCAGCTTTTTACTATCAATAAAGCTCTCTGATGACAAAAGACGCATCGCAAGCTGCTCACTGGACATCTCAAGCGAAAATATTGCGACAGACTTGCCCGACGACTTAGCGACATGAAGAGCAACATTGAGCGCAATACTTGTTTTTCCCATGCCCGGACGTGACGCAATCAATATCAAATCACCTTTGTTAAGCCCCATGATCGACCTGTCCAAATCATGCAGACCCGTTGTCAGCCCAGGTATTCCGCTGCCGCTTTTCGACGCCTTTGAAATCTCCTCATACACACCGACCAACACTTTTGACACAGATTCAAGCCCATCGCGGCTCTTGTCCTGCCTGAGCCCATACACCTTTTTTTCCGCAGCTTCAAGAATAACTGATGCGCCACCCTCACCGGAGATGGCCATTTCGCTTATATCACCGCCAGCATCGACAATAGCGCGCAAAAGCGCCTTATCCTTGACTATGGAAGAATACTCCATAACATTTGTAGCCGTGGGGGTAATAAGCATCAAGTCGCGGATATATGAAGGAGAGTCATCATTATAGACGCCATCCTCTTTCATTTTATCCAGCACTGTAACCGGATCTATCGCCATCGAAAAATTAAACATTGAGTAAATCGTCTCAAATATATCCTTATTGGTGGTCGAATAAAAATCACTTGCACGCAACGCCCCGATAACCTCCGGCACGCATCGTGAATCAATCAGCATAGACCCTAAAACAGCCTGTTCTGCTTCAGTACTATGCGGTATTTGCCTGTGGAGCAAGTCGTCCATGTCATCCTCACAAACTTATTTTTACTATAGCGTGGCAGCGTCTATGCCTCAACTACCAACACATGAATCACCCCGGTGATTTCAAATCCCAGCTTACACTTTATATCATAAGGGCCAAAAGCCTTGATTGGCTCATCAGAAACGATTTTGTTCTTTTCTATGAGCACCCCATGCTGCTCAGACAAAGTCTCAGCTATTTCTTTTGATGTTACTGCGCCAAATAGTTTACCACCATCACCGCCAGCTTTTGCCGTTATTCTAACCTGAATGCCTTCAAGCTTTTCAGCGACTTCCTTTGCCGCAGCTTTATCTTCTTCAAACTTCTTTGCTCTTGCTTTATCCTGACGCTTCATTTCGGCCAGATTCTCAGGTGTTGCCGCAAGTGCCAGTTTCTTAGGCAGAAGAAAATTGCGTGCATACCCATCCGAAACCTCTTTAAGCTCACCCTTTTTACCATGACCCTTTACATCCGCTTGTAAAATAACTTTCATATCTTAATGTCCATCCCTTTCAAATTAATTGCCAACGCTCAAATAATCGTCTATTGCGTGCTTCAAATCACTTACAACCTGCTCAACCGTTGTGTTTTGCAGTTGCAGCCCTGCCGTAGACTGGCTGCCTCCACCACCGAGTTTTTCTAAAATAACCTGAACATTGACACGCCCTATGCTTCTCCCGGAAACATATACCACATCCCCGTCACGAGCCGCTACGAATGAAGTATGTACCCCTCTGACATTCAGCAATTCGTCAGATGCCTGCGCAATACTGATTCTGCTTTGCACCTCATTGCACGAAGCAATTGCGACACCGTCCCTATAAATTGATGCCTCCCTAATGAGCGCGTAGCGTGCAGTAGCCGTCTCAATGTCAGATTGCAATAGCTGCTTCACTGCGGCAGAGTCCGCTCCCGCTCTTTGAAGAAACGCCGCAGCATCAAATGTTCCGCTGGCAGTGTTTATCGCAAAGCCTTTTGTATCAAGCACAATTCCGGCAAGAAGCGCATCTGCCTCAACCTTCTTGATATCATCCTTATCCAACAAATATTGAATCAATTCCGTTACAAGCTCAGATGTCGAAGACGCATGAGGCTCGTGGAAACTCAGCACAGCATTTTCGATATAGTTTGCAGCACGCCTGTGGTGGTCTATAACGGCAATGCGTGTACATGACATGAGCAGTGACTCAGACTCTACCTGATCAGGCCTGGTTGTGTCAACCACAACGAGCAATGTCTGGCTATCTGCTTCCAAAATCGCTTCTTGCTCTGAAATAAACACACCTTCATATTCTGGCAACCGCGACACCATATCTATCGCATCAACAGCATTATTCGTTTCCATATTGATTACGACATATACCGGTTTTTTCCTTGCACGAGCCAAGCAACATACACCAATAGCCGCACCCACAGAGTCAAAATCTCCGGCCTTGTGACCCATCACAAATACTTTTGAAGCGTCAGTGAGTAGCTCCCCGAATGCACTTGCCAGAATTCTGGACTTTACCTTAGTACGTTTTTCAAGCTTAGGTGCATGTCCGCCAAAAAACTCAAATCCATATCTGTTTCTGACTACAGCCTGATCACCACCCCGGGTAAGCGCCATTTCAATGGCCAGACTTGCATATCTGTAATTTTCCTGTGGGGATTGGCCATCCTTGCCCAAGCCAATGCTCAGTGTAGCATGCGTACCTTCCGCACCAATATCTGAATGCACCTGATCTAAAATAGAAAACTTATTCTTTACAAATCCGTCCAGATGCCTGTCCTCAAATAAAAAGAAATATCTATCTCTTGCAAATTTGCACAAATAACCGCCGACATCGCTCGTCCAGCCTATAATTTTATCGTCAATTTCCGACAGCAGAGCCGATTTTTCTTTTTCCCTCATCCCTTTGAGCAGCTCATCATAGTTATCCATCATTATGATTGCAAACACGAGCCGCGAATCGAGATAGTCCTCACGTACGCGCAAATATTCTGTCACATCTACCCAATATGTCATTGCAACATACTCACGCTCAGAACGCACCAAACTGCCGTATACCCAATACTGCCTGTCTCCTATCGGAACAGGCTCCTGACACTCATATTTACCATCAAGAATCCAGTCGCAGGCAAAATCGGGGATAATATCGTTGATGTTCAATTCAAAAAACGGTTCTTTAAGATCGGTAATTGCAATAAAGCGGTCATTCGACCACAGAATCTCACCTGTTTCGGTATTATATATCACCACCGGCAGCGGAGTATCACGCACAGTCAAATCCATACTGTCAGAAATAGACTCCAGATAGTCTAGCAGTTTTGCAGTGCGTTTTCTGGATGCCATGCGAGAATATACGGCAAGAACAATAATAACGCCCAGCTGAACCCCTGCCAGCATCCGATTGTTCTCTCCGACAAAAAATGTCGATACCGCAAATCCGATAAGCAGAATGACGTAAAGCCTCACATTAGGCCGTAGTAACCTGGGCAGCTTCTTGTGCATTCACGCATCCTCCTTAGCCTATCCGAGATTCTGGGTAAACGCTGATAAAATTTGCTCGGATGGTTAGTCTATGTATCCGCCTAAAAAAGCGTGAAGCCATTGTACCAAACAAATACGCCCATTACAACATTCATTTTACCAGCAAATGCTGATGGGCGCTCGAAAACACCACTCAGACCCATCAAGCAAATTTTAATTAGCACTTAATTTGTGTTAGTAATTGACAAATCGAAACCTCTGTCATAAAATACTTTCGTTATGCGGTATACTTTCGGTGTAGTTTATTCACCGTTTAATCCGCTGGAGTATTTAGAAAGGAGCAGTAACGATCAGGTCAGAAAAATCTGTACTCGCAAATTGAAAGGAGAAAATTCTTAATATGTCAAGAATACGCAAATCAAACAGAATGTGTGTGGCAATAATCATGGCCGTTTTAATGGCGTTTGGTTTAGCTGCACCCGCATTCGCCGCGGATACGGCGCTTGAAATGACAGAGGTTCAGACTCCCAACACACCTAATATGTCACGCGCCACAGGATGGGATGACGTTCCTGGCGCAGAACTTTTTGTCATGTTTCTTTTTGACAATTACCAAGCCGCTACTGATGCTACAGTAGACACTGTTGCTGAACTTGCTGCAGCTTCTGCTGAGTTTGAAGCAACAGGCGAGAGAATTGAAACTGATGTCAGAATGATTACATTTTCTGAACTCAATGACAGTGGCGTAGTACGCGCAACACCTCTTCCCTCAGGATGGGAAGTTGCAGGCCTAGGCGCATCGGCTCCTGCTGCTGGTTCTGAGTATGGGGCATACGAAACCAACTTGGTTCCCGGTCAGTACTGGATTCGCGTTCTTGCATCTGCCGAGGGTGCAGATTCAGCACTCAGTGAGGTGCAAACCATCGTTGACTCGTTCAATATAGCCATGGGTCCTGATGAAGTTAGAGCTTACATCGAAAGCCGTCTTGACGATATCGGCACCACGCTTCATATCATCGATATCCGCGGCGAAAACCCACAGGAATCCAGTGACGAAGGTTATCTCAGATTCACAAGCACAATGCTACCAACCCTTCGTTTCTCCCCTGATACAAGACAAGATGCTGATTTGATAGCACAATACGATGCGGTGCTTCTAGCCGGTGTTGGGAACGATGTTTCCCGCAGAGGCGAAGTGACCGTAATGTTATACTGACGAGGCGGCGGTCGTAGCGTTGCTACGGCACAAGGACTCAACGCGCTTGGCTACAATGTTATCGACATTCAAGGCGTAAATCAGCTTACTTTCGGACTTGTTTTTGACACTGAATATTTCAGATTCCGCACCCCAGAGCCCACAGACGCTGAGGTCGTGGTTGATGTCACTATCCCAGATCGCACTGTCTACGGAGCTGCAACTCCAAGCTCAATTTTGTACAACGAAGCGGCAGGCACACTAAGATGGCTGGGTATCGCACATGCAGATTTCATCGTCACTGCATATGATGATGCTGCAGCAACAGATCCTGTGTCGTCTGTCAGAGTTCCTGCTGTAGAAAGAGATATCGAAACAGCGGCAAACTCAACCCACAACAGAGTTGTCACCTTTAACATCGGCGAATTAGGTCTTTCTGTCGGTGGTTCATATCTGCTTCGCGTTCAAGCTGTACCTAGCGTAGACAATCCTGTTTTGGGCGCAACCCCTGCAACTTACTGGGGCGCTCCTGGTCCAGTAAGCGGGCCAATCGAAATCACTTACACAGCACCTGCATTTGCCGATGTACTTCCATCTGCATGGTATTTCGATGCAGTGATGTATGTCTACAACAACGACATCATGCCGGGTATAGGCGCAGATACATTTGCTCCTACTGATTCTTTAACCCGTGCCATGATGGTCACCATTCTTTACAGACTTGCAGGTGAGCCGAGCGTTTCTGGTTTGGCAAACCCCTTCACCGATGTCCGTGAGGGTCTGTGGTATACTGACGCAGTTATTTGGGCTTTGGATGAAGGTGTTACAAACGGTGTAACTGCTACAACATTCGAACCTAATCGTCCGGTTTCTAGACAGGAACTCGCAGCGTTTATCGCTCGCGACCAGGAAGCTACGGACAGAGTCCCTGCTCCTATCCTGGCTGACTTCGAATGGCCTGACATGGAAAGTGTTGCCGTTTGGGCAAGAGGATATGTCGGAACACTGACCGCACAAAACCTGTTCCGCGATGTTCCTGGCACAAACTTTGAGCCTCAAACCAACGCAACAAGAGCTGTAGTCGCAGCGGTTCTTTATCGCTGGCTTACTTCAATAGCATAAGCTAACAGTACAACCAAAAAGGCAGCCGGATTCTTATCTGGCTGCCTTTTTGTGTTGAGTTTATACGCTGTTCATGCTAAGATGAGTTGCAACCTTGCTATCCAATTTCTTCAAGACTTCTTTCAGAATATATTAAATCTAACCAAAGCCGAGAGTAGTAAACATGTTCATTTTAAAAGAAAAACAAGGCAAAGCGCGAAGGGGCGAATTTACAACAAGCCGGGGCAAAATCCAAACCCCGGTGTTCATGAATGTCGCCACTCAAGCAGCAATAAAAGGCGCTGTCTCCGCTGAGGATCTCAAAACAGTCGGCTGCCAAGTTGCCCTTGCAAACACATATCATCTACATATACGTCCGGGAGATCAGCTGATTCTCTCATTAGGCGGTCTGCACAAGTTTATGAACTGGGACGGCCCCATTCTAACCGACAGTGGTGGCTTTCAAGTGTTCTCACTCGCAGGTCTTAGAAAAATCACCGAAGACGGCGCGGCGTTTAGTTCACATGTCGATGGCCGCAAATTTTTCATGTCACCCGAGGACAGTGTAAGAATCCAAGCAAACCTCGGTGCAGATATTGCTATGGCTTTCGACGAATGTATAGAGATACCTGCACCACGCGAATATGTCGAAAAATCTTGCGAGAGAACATATCGCTGGCTTGTTCGCTGCATCCACGAGCTGGAGAAAATAGATGGGCAAACGCCGATACTCTTTGGAATAAACCAAGGTGCCGCGTATGCAGACATAAGGATATCACATATGAAAAAAATCGCCGAACTGAACCTGCCCGGCTACGCTATAGGCGGGCTTGCAGTCGGCGAAACTACTGAGCAAATGTATCAGACTATCGAGGATGTCGAGCCTTATATGCCCGAAGACCGCCCACGCTATCTCATGGGCGTCGGCACACCGCTCAATCTCATTGAAGCAGTGTTGCGAGGTATAGACTTCTTTGACTGTGTAATGCCTGCCAGAAATGGCCGTCATGGTCGCCTGTTTACATGGGGTGGCTCCGGCAGCATAAATATCAATAACGAGCGCTTTAAAGATGACAACAACCCTATCGATTCTGCATGTAATTGTCCGACATGTACGCATTATTCACGTGCATATATACGCCACCTTTTCAAATCCGGAGAAATGCTTGCCATGCGTCTTGCGGTGCTGCATAATCTGCATTACTACAACGCGCTCATGGCAAAAATTAGAGATGCGATAGAAGAAAATACCTTAGAAAGCCTCGCAAATAAATTTCGTCAAATGAACAACGCACGGTAATTTCTTTTCATCATCCATGAATAAACTTGTCAACTTTCTTATCCTCTGCGGAGGGATTAAGTTTCAATATCTGCTCTCGGATTTTTTGATAGGCCTCATCTTTGGCAATTTTATCTGCTTGTTCAAAGATGGATGCACCAAAGAAACTTTCCGTTGTTGCCATAACCGTTGAAGCCCAAGCTGTGTTGCTCATTTCCTGCTTGATTGATTTATACGCTTTTCCGCACATAGTAAGGTGCATTTTCATTTGCAATTCGGTTAGTGCCTTGTCAAACGCCGACTTTTCCTCTTTGCTAAAGCCAGCCATTTGTTTAATTGTGTGCGTTGGCAATGCACCGTTTTCAGCAACAATATCATAAATTCGTTTGGCGGCATGGCTAATTGTGCCGTCATCATAAGCCTCATCAAAAGTCAGACCGTTACGCCGTACAGCCAAGAAGTACGGATACCATTCCTCCGTGATGTATCCGCTTTTCTTAAAAAACAGCTTGGCGTATGCTGTGTCGTTGCGTTCGTTTAGAACACGCATACGCCATTCCCACGGGTCAGTTTCGGGATTATCAGTATGCCACGCAATAGGGGTATCGTAAGGCGGTGTTTCTTGCCAGCCCCAATTTATTATGGCATAAATTCCATCTGCGTTACCGCCGCCCATTGAAAAACCGGCGGAAAGTAATGCAACAACAAAATCGTTGTAATTGCGTACCATACGATGTTTACCCCTTGTATCCACTCATTAGCTGCCAACGACCACCAAACTTGTCTACCAAGGCACAAGTCAGAGCGCAGTAAGTTTGGCTAACAAGCGGTGATGTGACTGTGCCGCCGTCTGACAACAACTCAAATGCCGTTTTTAACTGCTCATCAGAATCGAAATGCACCAAGAGGTCAATTCTAAACGAATTCCCCGACATTTCTACAATACCGCTTTTAACCGCATCGGCATCATCGCCAAGAGCGATGGTTTGTCTGCCGAACGACAACTATGTGTCATATTACGAATGGCGTTTCAAAATATTTTTCTGTGTCTACGAACGGAAACCGTATTTCATCAGGATTGTCTACTTTTTGGCAACGAATTTTTACCGCATTGTCTACTTTTAAAAAATAAAACTAAAAAATATGTCTATTTTACTTGACTGCTACAAAATGGACTGCTGATGCACTAATCACCCTTTGCCAGATATGCATTGATAAAACCATCTAAATCGCCGTCCATGACGGCATTTATATTGCCATTTTCAAAACCCGTTCGATTGTCTTTGACAAGGGTATATGGCATAAAAACATAGGATCGGATTTGACTTCCCCACTCTATTTTCATCTGCTCTCCCTTGATATCATCTATCTTATCAAGCCGCTGCCGCTCTTTTATCTCAATAAGCCTTGAGCGGAGCATCCGCATAGCTATTTCTCTATTCTGATGTTGGCTGCGCTCCATCTGACACGCCACCACAATTCCGGTCGGAAGATGAGTTATCCTTATGGCGCTCTCGGTCTTGTTTACATGCTGACCGCCTGCGCCCGAAGCCCTAAATGTATCAACCTTCAAATCCTCGGGTTTGATTTCAACTTCAACATCATCGGAGATCAGCGGAGTCACCTCAACCGCAGCAAACGATGTGTGTCGTCGGCCTGATGAATCGAACGGTGAAATACGGACAAGCCTGTGCACTCCGCCCTCACCCTTTAGATATCCATACGCATTTTCTCCGGAAATTTCAATAGACGCTGATTTAATCCCGGCTTCATCATCACTGAGCCAATCAAGCAGTTTGTATTCCATGCCGTGACGCTCTGCCCAACGCGTATACATTCTGTATAACATGTACGCCCAATCATGAGCCTCTGTGCCACCTGCACCCGCATGAAACGACACAATTGCATCACAATTGTCGTATTCCCCGGACAACAGCGTCTCTAAACGCGCGGTTTCAAGATTTTCACTGAACGTCTTAAACTCCGCTTCAAGTTCTGGCAGCAAACTTTCATCCTTTTCTTCAATAGCCATCTGGCACAAAGCCAATACATCATCCCAAGCTACTACCAACGCTTCAAACTTCTGATCCTTAGTCCGCAGTTGCTTGATTCTCTGCAGCACCTTTTGAGAATTATCTAAATCAGACCAAAATGCCTCCTGTGCACTCTCCTCTTCAAGCCGCTCCAGCTCCTCATTACCCTCGTCCAGCTTAAACGCCAGCCTCAGGTTATCCAGAGTGGGACGCAACGCATTTATTTTATGTTTATAATCATCAAACTGTATCATTTTTTTTGTTAAAAGCTCCTACTCAATTTGTTTCTGAGCGCAACACCGCTACCATAACCTGCGGATTATTCAGAAACCTCGGAATCCACAAATGATTCCCAACACCTCTTGACACAAGCATTTTTGTATCCCCTCTCGTATAAACCCCGGAGGTATAGGTTGGAAACCAGTCGCGTTGCGTGCCTAAGAGTCCATCAGTAAACGGCAACCTTATATATCCGCCGTGAGAATGCCCACATATAACCAAATCAATTCCAAGCTCCGAATACAGGCTCAGATTATTGTTTCTATGCTCAAGCATAATGACAAAAGCATCCGGCTCATCATTTCGGATTCTGTTTACCAGTTCAGTGGGGCTAATCATATCTGCCGGACCGTTAGGATCGTCAGTTCCTGCCAAAACAATCATATCGCCACCGGCAAAAAGGCGCGTAAACCTATTTCTAAGCACATAAACCTCATGCTCATTCAGAATCTCAAGTAGAGGCCAAATACCACCACCCTCCCACTCATGGTTACCAGTTATAAAGTAAAGTGGGGCTATAGGCGATATATTAATGACCAAATGCTCAGCAACAGCAAGTTGTTCTTCGAGGTTAAGCCTGCCGTAATAGTCGATAAAATCGCCTGCTATTGCAATAATATCAGGCTCTGCTTCCCGGATATGGGATATAAGCGTCTCGTTATCCTCTCCAAAAACCGCAGCATGTATATCTGCAAGTACAACAATCCGAAAGCCGTCAAACCCTACCGGTAAATTGGGAAAAAAAAGCTCGTATTCTTCCGTAACCAGCCTTGTGTTGCTGTCATATAACAAAATACCTACGCTCAGGATAAAAATTAATAAAAATATCGGGAAAATACGTACACGCCGCTGCCGCACTTTGTAATTATTATGTCGCATCTTTATCCCGCACAAAAACATGCTTGATATTCGGATCGGTCGTCTGCCGAAACTCTGTCTCAAACCGATCAATTGATTTGACCATTGCGGAAAGACTCATATACCCGAAATTTCTGTGATCAAAATCAGGTTGCTTTTTCAAAATAAGATTGCCCAACTCACCCATAAAGACCGCACCGCTATCTCCTGCCAAAGCAGCAATTGAGTCAGCAATCAACTGTACAATATCATCGGGTACTTTCGCAATAGGCAACTTTGGGGTGTGGCGACGCTTACCACGAGAATGTGCATGTGCCTTTTGATCGTTATCCTCACTATCGAGCCGCATCTCTTCATTGCTCTCGTAAATAACTTCGATATATGTAAACTTGTCACATGCTGCTATAAAAGCGTTTGGTGTTTTCTTTTCACCAATACCAATCACCCGCTGCCCTGCCTCACGCAGACGAATTGCAAGCCTCGTAAAATCACTGTCGCTAGAAACAATGACAAAACCGTCAGTTTTTTCTGTGTAAAGAATATCCATCGCATCTATAATCATAGCCGAATCGCTGGAGTTTTTGCCGGTTGTATAACTGTATTGCTGAATCGGAGTGATTGCATTTTCCAATAACGACACTTTCCACCCAGCAATAGTCGGGCTTGTCCAATCTCCGTAAATTCGCTTTATCGTAGGCGTACCGTAAATGGCAATTTCTTCCATAACACTCTTTATGCAGTTGCGCGGTACGTTTTCAGCATCAATAAGTACCGCAAGCCTCATATTATTCATGCTAAACGAATTGTGTGTCATGTATATACTCCTGTTCAATTTTTTATAACACTGATTAACCAACTGAATTGACGGCATTGTATCACATTTTGAAAAATCACGCAACTGTGCTCATCAAATTGACGGTGTCAAGTTGTTCTGGGTAAATCCACGCTAAAAAGTTTAGCTGACGTTTCTTAGTTTACCCAAAGCATCTAAAGCGACTTTGGATCCGGTAGTTTTACCGGATATTTTGTTATCATA
>WQUY01000007.1 GCA_009781855.1 Oscillospiraceae bacterium
ATTTCGACCTTAACTAAAATTGCTGTGTGATGCTACGTTTATACGAAATTTTTGCGCCTTTGCAGAAGGCTTTTTTGCTTTGTTTAAAAGTGCTGATTATCATGTATTACGCTTTCACACTTATCCTGTATTGCCCTAAACGGTGCAAGTTCTCGTTCCAAAGGTTGGGCAAACAGTGAAACTTTTACTAGACACGAACATCATCATAGACGTGCTAACCAAGCGCGAGGGATATATGGCCTCATCATGCAATGACTATCGTTTACAGGCTGAGCCTGAACCGCTTGTTAAAATTGCGCATACAAGCTGAAAAGCAGGGATAAACGGATTACGTTTGCCCCTGCTTTTTGTATAAACTGCGAAAGAATAATAGCTATATTTCTGCACACTATCGCCTAGTCTTTATTCTTCAAAATCCGAATTAATCAGGTCACAAAGCGTATCAACTGCAGCCACCTCATCCTGGCCATCTGCAATAATGTTGATCGTTGCCCCTTGCGCAACGCCGAGGGACAAGACGCCCAACAAGCTCTTTGCATTCACACGGCGCTCGTCTTTTTCAATCCATATGCTGCTTTTGAACTCGTTCGCCTTTTGAATGAGAAATGTTGCCGGCCTGGCATAAAGACCTACCTGTTTCATGATAGTCGCTTTTTTCTCGTACATTCGAACTCCTCCTCAATGCGAAACTCCTGTATTGTATCTACACTTTATCAAATTCTCATCATCACGTCAAGTAGACTCAGCAAAATTTGTTGTGAGGCTGCCGATAGCGTGCTGGTCACAGGGTCTTCGCCAACGAGATGCATAGCGAAGAAAATTAGCGGCTGTAGGTGAAGTTTCAGCAAAGGCGAGCATTGTTTGAGCGAAGTGAGTTTGCGAGCCTCTGGAATAAACTGTACAGTCGCTTTTTTCGAAGCTCATCACGCAGGCGAAGACTCTGTGACCAACGCCCGACAGATTATGCTTGGGGCAACGGGACTTGTTCCAAGCAAAACAACAAAATCATGAGCAATACCTCGTCAATTTCATATTCCTTGTTCGTAAAATTTGTTATATCTGCTTCTCCACAAAATTTTTCAATCGCCTAGTGGTGAAAACCACTGTGCGTGAGTCAATGCAAATGGCAATCCTTTAGCTTATTTTAAAATTTTTCACAGTTAGTTTCACAATTTGTCTTGTATTTGCAACGCTTGACAGGTATTTTCATTTGTGCAAAAATCTAATCGGCTGCATACCTCCGGTAGCAATTGCAAACGATTGGATGATGATATATGCGTAAGCTTGCAACTGCCGCATTTTCTTTCACCGCTGCAATATTTTTTGCGAGAAATATATTATCCTTCAACTGGCTGCTCATTTGTGGTGCCATTGCGATAGCAACATCACTCTGCGGCTTACTCTTTCACGGAAACCTTCGCATCCGCTTTTTTATCATGTTGCTATCTTTTGCGGTCGGGCTTATATGGAGCTGGACTTTCACAACGCTATTTGTTTCCCCAGCACAAGCTTTTCATGAACAAAGAGCCTCGGTAACAGCGATTGTCACTGATTTTCCTGTTGAAAGAACACGCGGATATCGTGTGGATGTATTGATCCAAAACGACACTGGCCCGGATATGGGTGCACGCCTGTACTACTTTGATGAAGCCTCGCTGAGTCCTGGTGATGTTATCGCATTTTCAGCAAATTTCCGTACAACAGAAAATGAAGATGGTGTGCGCACCAATGCCCTAAGTGCACGTGGCGCATTTCTGACTGCTTTCGTCTCTGGCAGTATCGAAATCATAGACACAAGTGGCACTCTTCGCTTTTTCCCCATAAGACTCGCAAGCAGCATCGCCGATATGATTCATAGACTTTACCCAGAAGATATATCGCATTTTATGCAGGCCTTGCTCGTTGGCAGGCGTAACGAATTATTTCGCGATGCAGCCCTGAACTCTTCTCTTTCTGCAGCAGGTATCATTCATGTGGTTTCAATTTCCGGTATGCACGTCTCTTTTCTGATGGGCTTTCTCTCGCTTTTGGTCAGAAACAAAAGAGCCTTCGCCATCATCGGGATACCTGTGCTTATACTATTTATGTCCATGGCGGGCTTCACACCCTCGGTCACCAGAGCTGGGATAATGCAGGTTTTTCTCATTTGCGCACCTCTTTTCCGTCGCCAGAGAGATAGCATAACTTCCCTGTCCGCTGCACTGATTGTGCTTCTGGCATCCAATCCATATTCGATATCATCAATTGGTTTACAGTTATCTTTTTCTGCGACACTCGGCATTATGCTGCTCACACCAAAAATCAATTCCGGGATCTCAGAAGCTCTTAGAGGCAGTAAAATATACCGAAACAGAATAAAAAGATCTTTATTCAACTTTGTATCATCAAGTCTGGCTACGACAATCGGTGCATTGCTGCTTACCATTCCCCTCACAGTCATTCACTTTGGTTATGTCTCACTGATTGCCCCGCTCACAAATCTCATGACGCTTTGGGCCGTTTCGCTGGCTTTCCCCCTTGGGCTTGTTTCTGTTATACTGGGTTTTTTGTATTTCCCTCTAGGGATAATCGCTGCCTTTCCAGTAGGGTATGCGGCGCAATACATCATATTTGCAGCAAGCTTTTTATCTTCGATACCTTACTCAGTGGTATATTCGTCAAATTCCCTGATCATGTCTTGGCTCGCTTACGTTTATATCCTATTTGTGTCTCTCCCATTTTTTAAGACGCGACCACGGCAATATATCTTACCTATTTGTCTGGTTTCTGTACTATTGTTCATCATTATTCTCATCTCCCCTATTTTACCTGGAAACGCTGACACAACAATTACGGTTCTGGATGTCGGTCAGGGGATGAGTATCGTTATAAGCTCAAATCAGCATACAGCAATTGTAGACTGTGGCAGCATGAGCGGTCAATCCGCAGGTGCAATAGCGCATGAGTATCTCATCAGCAACGGCAGGACTTCTGTAGACCTTCTGATTCTGACGCACTTCCATGCCGACCATATAAACGGCGTGGAATTTCTGCTCAGCAGAACAGCTATTTACGCACTTGCTATTCCTGACCCTGATGGGTCATATGTCGCACAGGACATAATTGAGCTTGCAAGAAGGCGCGGAGCTGATATAATATATGTCACCGAAACCATTTATGTGACACTTGGTGAACTTGAACTGGTGCTCTTTCCTCCAGTCGGTTTTGGAGATATAAATGAACGCGGTGTTTCTGTACTTACGCGTGGGGAAATCACCGCGCTGATCACCGGTGATATGAATTCCTCCAGCGAAAGAAGCCTGCTGCGGTTTGCGCAATTACCAAGTATCGATGTGCTGGTTGTAGGGCATCATGGCTCCAGACATTCAACATCCAACGAACTCCTTGCCGCAGTGACACCTGAAATTGCAATTATTCCGGTCGGTCGAAATAGTTTTGGACATCCCTCCGCAGAAACATTAGAACGACTTGAAATTTTTGATGTAGCGATTTATAGAACAGATTTAATGGGGCATATCACTGTGCGTCCAGGGTGAAAGGGGACTCAATCAATGCCGCCGAAAAACAAAGGTTCAGACGGGTATAAAGCGTTTACTGATGCGTTAAAGTCAGACGACATCAGTTGCTTTTACATCTTCCATGGGGAAGAGCGCTACCTGCTGCAACGCTGCATCGCTGAGCTTCGCCTCCATCTTTGCCCAGATGGGCTTAGTAGTTTTAACTACAAAAAATATGAGGGAAAACATTGCTCCCTTGATGAGCTTGATGAGGCAATAAACACACTGCCGTCATTTGCCAATAGAACATTTATTGAAGTTCATGATTTCGACCTCTTTTCTTGCGATGATAAACCAAGGCTCAGTAAAATGCTCTCAGACCTGCCTGAATATGTGTGCATACTTTTTGTGTTCGATGTAGTCCTTTACAAGCCCGACCGGCGGGTCAAAATCAACACTGAAATTTTAAAGCGTGCTGAAGTTATCGAGTTTTTACTTCAGGATCATAGCAAACTGGTCAAATGGATTAGGCTTCATTTTAATGATGCAGGAAAAAACATCAGCGTTGATGATGCAAAATATCTGGCATTTCTCACCGGCGGATATATGTCAACACTATACGGAGAGATTGGGAAAGTTGCGGCATTCTCCGTGGAAGATACCATCATGCGCAGTGATATAGACGCTGTGGTTTCTCCGGTCATAGATACTGCGGCATATAAGCTGACGGATGCAGTTGCACGACGTGATTTTGCTTCTGCAACACGTATAATGGATGAACTGCTTCAAATGAAAGAAGCTCCCCACAAATTATTGTTTAGCATTTCGTTGAAAATGAGACAGCTGCTGGCGGCACGAATATGCATCGAAAGCAAGCTGAGCAAGAAAGAGCTTATAGAAATCTGTGGACTCAAATATGAGTTTCATGCAAACGCACTTTGGGATACTGCCCGCAAAATGACACTCAACGAGTGCAAACAAGCGGTTCTCAATTGCGCAGAAGCCGCTCATGAGCTTAATAGTTCATCTTATCCGGAATCCGGTCTGACCAAGCTGCTCACAAAATTGGCTTTTAAATAAGAAGGAATACATGAAACGTATTAAAGAAGTCATCGTTGTCGAAGGGAAATATGATAAAAGCACTGTCGCCGGAGCCGTCGATGCAACAATTATCGAGCTTTCCGGCTTCCAAATTTTCTCCGATAAAGAAAAGCTTGCGCTCTTGCATAGGCTTGCTGAAAAATGTGGCCTGATCATCCTCACCGACAGTGACAGAGCTGGCTTTTTTATTCGTGGCAGACTGCGCGGCATGATTAATGACGAAAATGTCAAACATGCATATATCCCTGACATTTCTGGCAAAGAACAGCGCAAACCATCACCTTCAAAAGAAGGCAAACTTGGTGTCGAAGGCATGACATCGGACGTAATTATCACCGCGCTTACAAATGCTGGAGCAACCTTTGAAGATGAAGAGCCTATATCCTCTGACAAACCCAAAATAAGTAACGCTGACCTTTTTGCCGCTGGGCTTTCCGGCAGTGCAAACAGCGCAATAAAACGCCGGGAGCTGCTCCGCAGACTTGACCTGCCTGAAAGGCTTTCGTCGAGTGGGCTCCTAGATGTATTGAACATTCTGTACACACGCGATGAATTCGATTGTCTCTTTCTATAACTAATTCAGCGTGGTGGTTTGATTTCGAACGATAGCCAGGCACCACATCATTCAAATTTTTCTTAATTTTAATTTTTTCGTATACAAAATGTTGTATATCGTGATAAAATAACAAGCGGTAATTATTTTACAGTAATTCAGGAGGGCTAACTGATGAAATGTCCATTTTGCGGCTATTCAGAAAGCAAGGTTGTAGATTCACGCCCTGCTGAGGAGGGTGCAACCATCAGACGGCGGAGAGAATGCCTCAAATGCCAGAAACGTT
Organism: Oscillospiraceae bacterium; assembly: GCA_009781855.1. Classification (GTDB taxonomy): domain Bacteria; phylum Bacillota; class Clostridia; order Oscillospirales; family Oscillospiraceae; genus WRMH01. Next base: position 5,438 of record WQUY01000007.1, read on the forward strand.
TTACCACTTATGAAATAATGGAACGACTGCCTCTTATTGTTGTCAAAAAAGACGGTAGCAGACAAACTTTCGACAAGCAAAAACTTATAAACGGTATGCTCAGAGCTTGCGAAAAACGCCCGGTGCCTCTGGCAGATATTCAGACCGTTGCAAACGAAATTGAACAAGAACTTCAAAACTCTCTGGAACGTGAAATAACAACAACAGATGTCGGTGAAATGGTAATGAACGGTCTAAAACCACTGGATGAGGTTGCCTATGTCAGGTTTGCTTCTGTATATCGCCAATTCCGCGATATCAATACATTTATGGATGAGCTGAACAAACTGCTTAACGAAAATGGCAATTGATGCAGATTGCTCAGTGTCTGGTGTTGCCTGTATGGCTACACTAATATTTTAATCTTTGCTGCAAAAAAGGAGCGATTTTATGAAATTGAACGAGGAGTGCGGCGTCTTTGCTATATATGACTCCGGCGGCGATTGTGCCAGGAGTACATACTATGGTTTATATGCGCTCCAACACCGTGGTCAAGAGGATTGTGGCATTGCAACCATCAATGACCTTGAGCTTTCCTGTCACAAAGGCTCTGGGCTGGTCGGGGATCTCTTTTCCGAGAGTATTCTCAATGAACTAAACGGAACTATAGCTATCGGTCATGTGCGTTATGCAGGTTCAAGAGACTTGCATCGCGAGAATGCCCAACCATTGACACTTACCTACATAAAAGGCTCGCTTGCTGTGGCGCATAACGGAAAGCTGACGAACAGCGCAGAGCTAAAACGTGAATATGAATACAAAGGCGCTGTTTTCCACACAACAACAGATTCTGAGGTTATCGCATATATTATCGCTCAGGCACGGTTGCATAGCGGAAGCGCTCAAGCCGCAGTAAATGAGGCTGTCAAGCGTCTTAAAGGTGCATTCACCCTTGTTGTAATGTCCTCACGAAAATTAATTGCAGCACGGGATCCTTGGGGCTTTCGGCCCTTGTGTATCGGAAAAAAAGGCGATGCTTTTGTTTTCGCTTCGGAAACATGTGCGCTCGACAGCGTTGAGGCAACTTATCTCCGTGATGTAAAACCCGGCGAGGTCGTATGGGTGGAGGGCGGAGAACTTTACAGCAACACCGAAAACTGCACTGAAAAAGCAAGTCTCTGTATCTTTGAGCATCTATACTTTGCCCGTCCAGACAGCGTTATAGATGGCCAAAGTGTATATGAAGCCAGAATAAATGCAGGTAAATGCCTGGCTCGCGAATACCCACTCAGCGCCGATGTAGTTATCGGCGTACCCGACTCTGGATTGGTAGCGGCAAAAGGTTATTCCATCGCAACCGGTATACCCTTTAACACAGGCTTTGTAAAAAACCGTTATATAGGACGTACTTTCATAAAGCCTGCTCAAGCTACAAGAGAAGAGGAAGTAAAAATCAAACTCAATCCGCTGCGTGCGACCATCAAAGATAAGCGCATCATAATGATTGATGATTCCATAGTCCGCGGAACCACAGTTGTCCAAATTATAAGGCTGCTCCGTGAGGCTGGGGCAAAAGAGGTTCATGTGCTATCCTCAGCCCCGAAATTCATAAGCCCATGTTTCTTTGGAACTGACATCCCTTCAAAACAGGAGCTATTTGCCTGTAGTTACACAACAGAAGAAATGTGCAGCATTATTGGCGCCGACAGTCTCGGATTTCTGAGCATTGACAGTCTGGGGCAGATCGCCCCCGATGCCAAATACAGCTTCTGTGACGCTTGCTTTACAGAAAACTATCCTATTCTCTAAAACGAGAGCAATTGCTTTATAAACTAATATTAACTTATAGGAGGAGATACATTGTTTACCGAATTTTCAGTGCCTGCACCAATAGTCTTTGGATGCGGGGCAATCAGCATTCTGGGGGAGAAAGCAAAGGGGTTTGGCAGCAAAAAAGTCCTGCTCATTTGCGAAAAGGGAATCGAAGATGCCGGCATCATCGCTAAGGCCATGAAGAGCCTTGATGAAGCAGGTGTCGGCCATGTTGTTTACAACGGCGTTCTGGCAGACCCACCTGATAGTTGTGTTGATGAAGCTGCCGCTATTGCAAAAGCCCAAGGGGCTGACTGCCTCGTTGGAATCGGCGGTGGCAGTAGTTTAGACACCGCCAAAGCCACCTCAATACTCATGACCAATCCCGGACCTGCACGCCAGTATATTCAAGGGCCGCCAATATTTGTTGACACAAAGGCACCACTTATTCTTGTGCCTACAACTGCCGGCACAGGCAGTGAGTCCACTCAGGTTTCCGTTATATCCCTGCCTGACATGAATGTCAAATGGAGTGTATTTGTAAATGTCACACTGGCACTTGTTGATCCTGAGCTTATGCTCACAGTGCCAAAGTCGATTACCGCAACAACAGGGATGGATGCATTCGCTCACGCCGCAGAAGGAATGACAACCATTCTGAGCAATCCGCATTCAGACCTCTTTGCTGCGGCTGCAATTGAAAAGATCACAAAAAATCTACCTATCTGTTGCGAAGACCCCAGCAATCTGGAAGCACGCAGTGAAATGGCTCTGGCAGCAAACTGGGGTGGACTTTGCATAAACACACCAATCGTCCACGTTGGCCACGCAATAGCCGATGCCCTTTCATGTCATTTCCACACCCCACATGGTCATAACTGCGCACTGGCGCTTCCCGAGACCCTTGCAATAATAGCTCCGGCAGTTCCGGAGCGAATCCGCACTATTGCCAAAGCAATGGGTCTTGCGCTCACAGGCAACGAAACGCCTGAGCAGCTCGGCTTGATTGTTGCAGATGGCATAAGGGCACTGATGCGCAAAGTCGGTGTAAAATCTCTGAAAGAAATGGGCTTTGAGCGTGAAAAAATCATGAGCTTTGTTCCGGATATATTATCAAACCATCTCTCCACCCTCTGCCCTGTCAAAATCGACGAAGAAGCAGCCACAAAGCTGCTTGCAGGGGTATATGATAACTACTAAGCTGACGGGAATTGAGTCCCATCGGTTTTAATATAGAATAACCGGGCTAAAACGCCCGGTTATTCTATATCGTCAACTATAGTTTCAGGTGACTCATCAAGCAAATGAGGCTTGCGTAAAATGCTCCGAAAATACCTAAATGCTTGTGAAAACAAAAAGCCGTCACTACACCGCTCATCCGCGACCAACTTATAATCAACATATTTGCGCTCTATAACTAATCCATCCGGCCGCAGCTCCATTGCTTTTCTTTTGGTACCCAAAGCAATAAACATCGGCATGTTCCCAAAATTGTATAGGTGGTGGTAAATGGCAGGAAGCCCGATGGAACCAAGGTCAGTTATCGCCATAGTACCGTGAAATGGACTGACTTTTAGAATCGCTTTCGGCATTATTCCAAAATAATCCATGATTTCCAGTAAGCGCACAATAAACTTCAAAACAAGCCTCGGCATCTTCATCAGTGCTTTTGCAAGTTTATCAGTATCGGTACTCTCCTCTTTGTTTTTTGCTTTTTTGATTTCTTTATTCAGTTTGTAATAGACATCATTGATGGTGTCTCCAGGTTCAAAAATTATTTTTACCGAGGTTTCTGGAGCATCAGCCCGCATTTCTTTTTTTATCGTCATGACAAACTCTATATTGTACCGGGCATAAACGCGTTGTCCCGAGACAAATCTGTTAATCGCCGGATATTGCGATGCTGTTCTTATATATGTCGCAATGAAAAGATGCAGCAGCCCCATGCCCGGAAACCCATGCATCCTTTTTGCCCTCAAATATTTTTCAACCTCTGTTATTTCGAAAGCGTCTGAAAAACAATTGCTTGCCTCATTTCTCTTCTTCATTACAAACGGAATCATAGCATTATATGGGTCAAGCGTGCGCAAGCGCCTTCCGTCACGCCGGTCTCCAAATCTTCTCTTCCTGCTTTCTCCCATATTGTACCTCTTCACACGATTTGGCATCATTGTACTATATGGACGCATGACTTTCAACATTAATTGTTTATATCTTCTTAACTGTTTATATCTTCGCTTTCGCTTATTGACAAAACAGGGCCAAGTATGCTAGTGTACCGATTTGGAAATATGTGATTATTTTCGAATCGATATATTAAATATTTAGCGAAAAATTTTAAGGGAGGCTTTTATGAAACAGTATACAAAGCAATACATCGGCGGACAGTGGCGGGAAGGCCGCGGCAAAGAAATGTCCAACTTCAACCCCTACACAAACGAGCTTCTATACACCTACAAAGGAGCAAACCAAGAAGATGTTGACGATGCATACAAGGCCGCTCAAGCTGCACAAGTTGAGTGGGCTGCCACTACTCCGGCTCATAAGATCCAGATGTTAAAAAAGCTTATTCCGGCATTCGAATCACTGCGTGAGGACATGATCGCATGTGATACCGAAGAAGGCGGTAAATCCATACATATCGGCGGCGTCGATCTCAATTATATAATCGAAGCAATTGAAGATGCCATTCGTTATCCTACAATGATTCAAGGAACCATAATGCCATCAAACATACCAGGCAGAGAGTGCTATGGTTATAAAGTGCCCAAAGGCGTTATCGGCGTTATTTCTCCATGGAATCATCTTTTCGTTCTGGCAATGCGCTACACGCTTCCGGCGATTGCTTGCGGAAACGCCGTAGTTTTAAAGCCCTCATCAGAAACCCCTGGTTCGGCAATGATTCTGGCTGAAGCTTTTGACAAAGCAGGATTCCCGGCAGGATTATTTAATGTTGTTGCCGGTGCAGGCAGCGAAATCGGCGACTATTTTGTAACGCACCCCATTCCTGCAATGCATTCTTTCACCGGCTCAACCGAAACCGGCAGAAGGATCTCTGAGCTTGCAGGCCGCCATTTTAAGGACGTTGCGCTTGAAATGGGTGGAAACAACGTCATGATCGTTTTGGACGATGCTGATGTAAGCAAAGCAATAAAATCAGTAGGATTCGGAAAGTTTTTGCTTAACGGACAAGTTTGCATGGCTGTAAACCGCTTTATCGTTATGGACGCTGTGCATGATCGCTTTGTTGAAGAACTCACTGCAATGGTCAAGTCACTAAAATGCGGTAATCCCTCAGATCCAACTGTCAACATCGGCCCGCTAATCAACAACACCCAAGTCAAATCGGTTGAAGCGTTTGTTGAAAAAACACTCCAAGCCGGTGCAACAGTCGCCGTGGAGGGCAAGACAGAGGGCAATGTGGTACATCCTTGGGTCTTGACTAATGTTTCTAATAAAATGCCAACAGCCTGCTGCGAAGTGTTCGGCCCGGTATGTAGCGTTATTAAAGTAAGCAGCGAAGAAGAAGCCATTGCGGTTGCCAACGACACCGAATATGGCTTGAGCGGATGTGTATGGACCGAGGACATCTTTAGAGGTATTCAGGTATCCAAAAAGGTTCAAACCGGAAATATGCACATTAATTCACATCCAATAAGCGCAGAATATCATGTGCTGTTTGGCGGCGAAAAATCTTCCGGACGCGGCCGCAGTGGTGGTCAATGGTATATAAACTCTTTCACAAAAGAAGTGCTTATAACTGTAAATCTCTAAACAAACCTTAACTAACGCTCGCTCCTTGTCTTTGCTGGTGGAGTTTATCTAAAAAAGCATCGAGGGTTTACTTAAAGCTGGCGGGAGGCGGACTCCCGTCAGCAAGAATGACGAAACCTCCGTAATTCATTAACAAAGAATAGTTGAATTTTACCTTTTTTATTGACAAGTATAGCGTTTTTGTGTAAAATCACACAGTAGTTATTGGCTCTGCTATTAATATGTTCGCAGTAACAAAACTATAAAATTTTAGGAGGAATAAAATGAAACAGAAAAAATCAATCAAACTTCTAGCCACCGTCCTTTGCCTGGTTATGTGCATAGGGCTTGTTGCGGCATGTGGCAACGACACCCCTGCAGCACCTGCTACCCCAACAACTCCGACAGCTCCAGGTGGAGAAACCCCTGCAGCACCTGGCGGCGGCAACCTCGGTGACGTAGCACTTGTTCCACCTCCGGAAGATGCAACATTTGTTGAAGAGCTCCGTGTTGTCATTGACAACAACCAAATCGGCGTGCTCAACCCTTTCCTTCCGGCAGCAAACAACCCACCAACAAACTGGGTATTCACAATGATTTATGACAGGCTCGTTTATCCATCGGATGCCGGCGGCATGAATTTTGAGCCCGAACTCGCAACATCTTTTGAAACTGATGATTACCAAACCTATCGCTTTACCCTGCGTGAAGATGTTTTCTTCCACAACGGAGATCAATTCACCGCAAATGATGTAGCTTTTACAATCCAACAAGCTCAAGCCAGCGTAGGCTCACCGGCGTTTGACCAATGGAGATCTGTGCAAACGGTCAATGTCATCAGTGATTTTGAAATCGAACTCACACTTGAAGATGTTGATGTTGAGTTCTTGTTTGGTCTCACAAGACCCAATGCAGGCATCGTAAACCAAAGAGCCATAGCTGCTGATGCAGACAGAGGCACATGGGTAGGTACAGGCGCTTTCCGCGTTATCGACTTCATGACAAATGACTTTGTACATGTTGAGCGCAACGAGGATTGGTGGAATGTCGATCATATTCCTGTAACCCAGCGTATGCATCTGCGTTTCGTTCCTGAAATGGGAACACGCGCTATGATGCTCCAAAGCGGCGAAGCAGTAATCAGCTTCGGCACAAGTGCTGAAGATATCCCATTGTTTGAAGCTGAGCCCGATCGCTTCACAGTACATCCACTGACTTTCAACGACCCACAGGGTATGAACTTCAACATGCTTGACCCACTGATGCAAGATCACAACTTCAGAATGGCAATCCTTCATGCGATTGACAGAGTTGAAATTGCAACAGTTGCAGCAGGCAGATGGGCCGACGGCGACCTGCAAGACGGTAACTTCTGGGGTCTTGTTCAAGACTACAGAAACCCCAACATCCCATTCATCCAGCAAGATCTTGATTTGGCAAGATCATATCTCGAAGCGTCCAGCTACAATGGCGAGGCTGTCGAAATCGCTACAGCAATCGTCACTAATATCAGAGCATCTGAAGTTCTGATGGCACAGCTCCAAGATATCGGCATCAACACCACACTCAACCAAATGGACGTACCTAGCCTCAACGCTCATATTGCAGGCGGCCAGGGACAAATCAGCGTTATATTCACACAACTTGGTCCTAACGCAGGCTCAATCCGCAGTGCTTTCTATCCGGGCGGCGCGCAAAACAGAAGTAACTTCAACGATCAACGTGTATCTGACCTTATAAACGAAGGTTCAAGAACATTTGACGAAGCCAGACGTCGCGCAATCTATTATGAAATCCAAGAAATCGTTGCTGAAATTCAGCCTGTCACAAACCTATTATGGCGTATAAACGGTATCGTTTTCGACAACAATGTCGGTGGTTTCATTCTTCGTTCCGACCTGCACAGAATTGACCTCAGACAAATGTACATGACAATTGACTAGTAGCCCGCAAGTATTCCAGCAATAATTTTGAAAGGCCGGGGCCCCGTGCCCCGGCTTTCCTCAAGGGAGTGAAAAATTTGATTCGCTATGTGCTGAAGCGGCTGCTGACACTAATTCCAGTCATTATCGCTGTTTCTTTCATTGTTTTCGCATTAATGGAACTTGCCCCCGGAACCATTATCGACGCTATGATTACCGATGGCATGACCCCGGATGATATCCAAACTCTAATCCGCGAATTCAATCTCGACAGATCCATGTTTTACAGGTACGGACTATATATGCTCAATCTGCTTCAAGGAGATTTGGGTGTCTCAGATGCTACAAGGATCAGTGTGTGGTCCACATTTATCACAAGGCTTCCCAACACACTCATTCTTTCTTTCACCGCGCTGATTTTCGGCATACTTTTTGCCGTTCCCATGGGCATATTCGCAGCAAGAAGAGCAGGCACACTATTAGACAATGTCGCTACCGGTGTTACTCTGGTCGGCATGTCCATGCCTATTTTCTGGATAGGATTGCTTCTGCTGCTCTTGTTTTCTTTCCATCTGGGTTGGTTGCCAGCCGGTGGTTTTGATCATGGCATCCGCAGTTTGATTTTGCCCGCCATATGTAGCGGCCTTTCTCTAACCGCTTCAACCACCAGACAGACCCGTGCAGGTATGCTTGAGGTTTTGAAATCAGATTACCTGCGCACCGCCAGAGCTAAAGGCGTTCCGGAGAAAACCGTTATTAGAAGACACGCTCTGGCCAATGCCTGGATTCCCATTGTCACTGCTGCAGGCGTATCCCTCAGTATGCAACTTGCAGGCAGCGTTGTTGTTGAACAAGTTTTTGCATGGCCCGGCATCGGCCGCATGGCTTTTGATGCCGTGTTTGCCCGTGATGTCACATCAACTACCGGGGTTGTAATTTTGACAACAATTCTGTACGTTTTAGTACAGCTTATTGTAGATATCCTCTATGCATTTATCGATCCAAGAATCAAGGCTCAATACTTAGCCACAGGCAAAAAGAAAAAGACTTCACATGCTACTGACGTTAGGAGCAGCGCCCATGCTGCACCTCGCATAGTTGTTCATCTGACAGACGAAGAGCGAAACGAAATGCTTGCCGCCCAATCTGCCAGCGAAGCGGAATCTGCTGCCATTATAGATACGGTTTCTGAAGAAAGCGTCTCATTTGCAACAAGAGTTCTTGATATCAAAGAACGTGCCGATGAAGACAGCGTATCAAAGGGCGACGAGATTTTGGCAACACGCAAATACAGAAAACGCAGTCAAATGGGAGATATCTTCTACAGAGTCAGAAAGAACAAGGGCGCCATGACAGGCTTGGTCATTGTTGGATTTTTGTTCTTGCTGGTCATAGTATCTCTGTTTATGTCATTTGACATGGTCACGGCACGCAACGTTCAAATCAGGCTTGAACCACCGAATTGGCCATACCTGTTTGGAACTGACGGCATGGGTCGTAATGCACTGCTGCGTGTTGTTTTCGGCACACGCTACACTCTTGCTATCGGATTCGGTGCATCTCTAATTGGTGCATTCTTTGGCGTTTCGATTGGTGCAATTTCCGGTTATTTCGGCGGTAAAGTAGATGACATAATCATGCGCTGTTCAGACGTTTTAGCATCAATCCCAGGAATGCTACTCGGAATGGTTATTGTTACAGTGCTTGGACAAAGCCTCCAGAATCTAATCATCGCTGTCGGTGTTTCCGGCATCCCGATTTATATTCGAATTACAAGAGCCTCTGTTTTGCAGCTCAGTAACTCTGAGTATATCGAAGCTGCCAGAGCCGTCGGGCTTTCGAACCTGCGCATCATATTTGCTCAGGCACTTCCAAACGGACTTTCACCGATTATCGTTGCATTTTCCGTAAACTTCGGAATGACCATAATCGTTGCATCATCACTGTCATTCATCGGCTTCGGCGTTCCAATGCCGCATCCGGAATGGGGTTCAATGATTGCGATGGGTAGAGAGTTCATGCGCAGTGCACCATGGCTTGTAACATTTCCAGGTGTTTTCATAATGCTCACAGTTCTCGCATTCAATCTGCTTGGTGACGGCCTGCGTGATGCGCTTGATCCTAAACTAAAGCGATAGTATCATTTCTGATACAACCATGAATACCTTGGAGGTGGTCAAATGTCGCTCGAAATGCTAGAAATCGTTTGTGCAGTAGAACAAGAAGCCAAACAATCCATTTCGCAAGCAAACAAGGACGCAAACGACAATAAGATGGAGGCTCAGAAAGCCGGTGAAGAAGCAATCGTTGTAACCCTCTCTCGTGCGGAATCAGAAGTCGAACACCTATTACGTGCATCTGACCAGAAAGCGACTGAGCAGGCAAAGGAGCTGGCTTCATCTACAGCAAATAAATTGGCGATGGGCAGGGCACGTGCCGAACGGCGGCTAGATACTGCCGGCAATCTGATTTTCGAAAGGATATTAAGCTGATGCCGGTATCAAATATGAGAAAACTCAGTATGCTGGTCATACGCGAAGAGTTTGAGCAGTTTCTGCATGAGCTATTAACTCTTGGCTGTGCTGAGATTTCCGAGGCTGAGGACTTTCCGAGCGATTCAGAACTGTACCCTCTTGCAAAGCGTGAGATCATTGACCTTGCACCTTTTAAGGCAAACAAAGACAGCATTTCGGTTTTGGGCACAAAATACACAGTGTACCTGACCGGTTGGCTGCCTACTAAAAGGGAGATGGAGCTGATACCCCTTTTCAAAAATTTTATATGTGCATGGGCGCTAGAGGACACTTCCCCTGAAGAAGCCCTCTTTGCCCCTGTGCAGCTCCGGTTTCCGTGGTTTTTTGGAAAGCATCGTCTGGCCGGTCGTAAACTCTTCTCTCCTCTGGCCTTTGATTCGGAAACAGAAACGCACAACGAAAGCGAATTCGAGGAAAACGAATGAATGGTTTGGAAAAAGTTGTTGAATACATAAGGGCAGATACAAGTGCCACATGTTTGGAAATCGCACAGCAGGCAGCGAACGAGTGTACGCTTATAAGTGACGACTACACAAAGCGTGAACAAGGAAAGTACTGGGAAGCGATCAACAAAGGAACAAAGTCGGCACAACAGAGGCTTGACACCTTAAACAACCTGGCTGCTACTGAAGCCAGTAAGCAGATTGCCGCAATGCAGCGGGAAATGGTGGAAGCAGCTTTTGGCCTTGCTGCCAAGAAGTTGCACCAATTGCCTGATGATGAGTTCCAAAGCATACTGATAAAGCACGGCCTCCCACCAGACAGCGACGCCGAGTATCTTGTATCCCTGTTTAAAGAGCGGTTATCAAGGTCAGTATCGGCCGTACTATTCGACTAATACGACACAATAACTTTGAGGCTTGCATCTAAAGCAATTTGCTTTTAGATACAAGCCTCTGTTTTTTATGCCTTTGTTAAATTGCTGCTACTCAGCACCCTCATTCAACAGCTCGTCAGCCTTCTTTGAATATTTGCGAATCATCATGGCCGCAACATCCTCATCCAGCAAACCGTTCATACTCGGAGTTTGGAAGAAACGTTTAGGTAATTTAACACCTCTTTGCTGAAATCCAAGCGCCTTTTTTATTTGCAGTTTCGTGCGATAAATTCGCTTGCCTATTGCAGTCAGGTCATCACCAGTAAGCGACCATCCTATTGAATTCAGGGCCGTGAGAATCGTTTCTTTGTCGTAGATTTTTCGTGCAAACAGGCACATAATAAGCGAGTTTGTCATGCACCGCTCATATTCCTCCGAAAAGAGCTTCTCAACATATGTGTCTTCATCAAATTCATCCGCACCCTGATCTAAACTATATCCGCCATTATCAAGATGTGAATGTCTTGCACCTACTGCCGCGCCAACCAACGCACCATATCCGGTATGGTATCCGGCCATTTCGACACCTGCAATCTGCATTGCAAAGTCCTCACCACCATATATTGAAGATGCATGGCGGCTGCCTTTGCCCAGTGTACGATAAAACAAGTTAGTCCCAAAGGCAAGATGCTCTATTGCCTTCATATAGCCATCAAAATTGCCAAATTGCAACTTCTCAACTGTATCCTCCATCGAGATAAAACCATGCTCAAGAGCATCCGTAGCCCAGCCCAAGCTAACGCCAGTGCTCATCGCATCAAGTCCAAATTCCTCAACTTCGTTAATGAGCGCTATTATTTCATCGGTACTGCCTATTCCAAGGAATGTGCCCAATGCAAAAATGAGTTCAAAGTCATAGCCAACACTTATCGCTTCATACTCATGCCCCTTATCGAATTCACGCCGGTACATCCCTATATGTATACAACCAACCGGACAGCCTGTGCAAGACATCTTGCGCACCAGATTCTTTTGAGCAAAAGCTTCACCGCTGATTTTATCCGCGGGCCCGAATGTGCCGGAATGCAAATTCATTGTCGGCAGCCCTCCGGCCTTATTGAGCGGAATGACATTGATAGGAGTTCCCGCATCATGGTATTTTGCCATATTGTCTGTTGTGGTACATTTCTTATATATCTGCTGATACACTTTCAAATATTGCTTGTGTGACAAAATCGGTATAGAGCGGTTTCCGTAGACAGATATAGCCTTTAAATTCTTGCTGCCCATGCAGGCACCCAGCCCCATACGCCCAAAATGACGATAGGTATCCACAGTTGCGCTTGCATACGCCACACCCTTTTCTCCGGCAGGACCTATGGTCACTATTGACCGCTTACCCGCTGCATGTCCCAAATAGGATTCTCTATCGCGGATTGTCCTACCTGTTTCATTTACCGTCAGCCCCCACATCGCCCGTGCATCCCTGACTGCAACATTATTCGTCGAAATGCTCAGATAACTATGCTTTTTTGCTTTCCCGGTGATCACAATCGCATCATAACCTGCCATTGTTAAGGCCATGGACAAACGTCCTGCGGCATAGCTCTCTCCGAGCTCTCCAGTCAGCGGCGATACAAACATCGCAACAGTTTTGGTCAGAACCGGGTAAATGTACGAACCGGCGCCTATTGCAAAAACAATAGGCTGCTGCTCATCAAGAGGATCTAGCTCAGGTTTGAGATTCTCCAAAAACAATTTACTGGCAACCCCAACGCCGCCAAGATATGGCATGAGATCGGCACGCTGCTCTATACGGATTTTTTCTGTTTCAAGATCAATATACATAACCCTTATGAATTTCTCATTTAACATATGCCAAAACCTCCTCAGCTTCCATCATTTGGAGACAATCATGCGGACAATAGCGAGAACAAGCTCCGCAATGGTGACAGATTATTGGCTTTTGAGTTTCTTCATCAAATATGACCGCGCCCATAATGCAGTTTTGTTCGCATAAGCGACATCCGATGCATTTCTCAGATACAAGAACCACCCCGCCGCCTTGCCGACGTTCAAGGGCATGGCTGGGACAAACCTCCATACAGGCAGGTTCAAGGCAGCCAAGGCAAACAACCGCTATGAAATCACTGGACATTCCACCTGTTGTCCGCACTCTTATAGCACTTTTAACAAGCGAGTGATTTTTGCGATTAATTGCAGCACATACATTCATACAGGTAAAACAACCAAGACATTTATTCATTTCTTTTGATCGGAGTATTTTAGGCATAAGCATTACCTCTTAATAGTTTAATGAAGCGAGCATCACAACCGAGTGCTGCCCGGAATAACTAAGCAAGCAAAGATTTATCTTTTAAATATCAAGTGCGGCATAATAGCCTCTTGTCGTTGCCTCAATGACATTGGCTGGGCTAACACAGTCTCCAACTTCAATAAAGAGCGGTGCGCAATCTCTGAGCGCGTCAACAACATCTCTTAAAGGCTTCATCCCAGCAGCACAGACTATGCTATCAGCCTTTATGAGCACCTTGTTTCCTGCCTCGTCCGCACATACAACGCCGTCATTATTTATTTCAGTTGCACTTGTATTTATCATGCCCTTGACATCATATTTGTTTAATTGTTCAAGCAGGATAGGCCTGTGTCTGGGATTTGCATCTGGTGCAAGCGCAGCCTGCATTTCAACAATTGTTACATGTCTGCCCTCAAGCGCCAAATGTAAACCCATTTCGCATCCAACCAGCCCACCGCCGATAACAACAACATTTTGCCCCACATCAGAGGCTTCAGACAAATCGGTTCCCATAATCACATTTGTGCGTTCAATACCAGGAATTCTTGGCATAAGCGGCATTGCACCAACGGCACAAATCAGCACATCCGGCTGTTCAATCGCAGCAAACTCAGGCGTGACCTCTGTTTTAAGCCTGATATCAACACCATACATTTTAGCCAAATATCCGTATTTTTCCGGCAACTCAAATAAATCTTTCTTAAACGGCACATTACGCTCAGCTCTGAGCGCACCACCCAGCGCACTTTCCTTTTCGCAAAGTATAACACTGTGTCCACGCTTTGCCGCAGTAATTGCAGCCATAAGACCCCCTGGCCCTCCTCCGGCAACAAGAACCTTCTTCGCATTCGGCGACAGCGGCACATGCCGATTCTCCTCTTCTCTGCCAATAACGGGGTTAACCGCACACATACGAAGGCCATTGACCATACGCCCTGCATGGCATGTCAGACAACGGAAACAAGGTACGATTTCCTCAATCCTTCCTTCGCAAACCTTTGTCGGCAAATAGGGGTCTGCCAAAAGTGCACGTGCCATTACAATCACATCCGCTTTACCTGAGGCAATTATTTCCTCCATCATCTCAGGATCACTTATGCCCCCCACCGTCGCAACCGGAATACTTACATGCTTTTTCATTTCAGCGGCAAGCCAAACATTACACCCACGCTCATGGAACATCGAAGGGTGCTGTATCGCAAATCCACCCTCAAATATGCCCGCCGAAACATGAAGCAGATGGATTTTATCTTCAATGAGCTTAACGAGTTTGATTGAATCCTCAACCTCTAAACCACCTGGAGTAAAATCAGAACCGCTTATACGTAGTTCTATCGGAAAATCCGGGCCAACAGCATCACGGATGCTATCAAGCACCTCTGAGAGAAATCTGACGCGGCCTTCAAGACTTCCACCATATTTGTCAGTTCTGAAGTTATAAAGTGGGGTAAGAAACTGATGCAAAAGCCAACCATGTCCGGCATGAACCATAATCATATTAAACCCTGCACGTTTGCAGAGCGCTGCATATTTCCCATAGCTTTCTACAATCTCATGAATCAGCGCGACCGGCATTTCTGTCACTATAGTGCCGTTTGGTAAAGTCAGGTCGCTTGCTCCATAGCGGACAGTTCCTGACAAATGACTTTTATCAATAGAGTCAGCGCCACCATACATACCGCCATGTGACAATTGAATGCAAGCGACCGCTCCGTGACGACGTATAGCATTTGCAGCCAGAGAAAAGCTTCTGATGTTGCCGGGTGCATCAATATCTATATGTATACTATGACTCTTTCCGGTTTGCGGATGCACAACACATTCACTGACTGTAACCGACGCCGCACCACCCTTTGCACGAAGCTCATAAAATGCAGATGCCGCTGGGCTCAGCGACTCATCTCTTGGTATATCTGGAAAAGACATGGGGCCGGAGATTATTCTGTTTCGTAATATGACGTTCCCAATCGCCAATGGGCGAGAAAGATTCGGATATTTTCTTTCCACAATTTTATTGTGCATATAACAATTGATTCCTTTCTCATGCATCCATTTTCAGGGCATTATATACCTTGCTTCTTTATCGTGTCAAACGTTGCAGACGCGTTTTCAAATGATTTTCACTAAATTCAAGCTCATATTCCAATCTTAGAGTGATGGCGGGAGTCGAACGCCCATCGGTTCGACTTCCGCCAGCTTAACCCTCTCAACGTAGTGATTATCTAAACTGATTGTTATAAAGCTCAGCATAAAACCCGTTTTGCTCAATAAGCCCAGCATGTGTTCCGCATTCAACCACATCACCGTCACTGAGCACCAAAATCAAATCAGCATTTTTGATTGTAGACAGCCTATGCGCTATGACAAACGAAGTCCTTCCGTGCATGAGCTTTTCCATTGCCGCCTGAACAAGTGCCTCTGTCCTGGTATCAACAAAACTGGTAGCTTCATCCAAAATCAGCATAGGCGCATTTTTCAACATCGCGCGCGCTATTGTAATCAGTTGCATCTGCCCCTCAGAAAGACTTGCGTCATCGTTTAGCAACGTATCATATCCTAGCGGTAATGCACATATAAAACCATCGAGTCCTATATCCTTGCAAACCGCCGTAACATGCGCTGCCGTAACACCCTCGGTATTGTATATTATATTTTCACACACGGTTCCCTCAAAAAGCCATGTATCCTGCAAAACCATACTGAACTTATTGCGCACGTCCTCTTTTGTCACCCGGCTTATAGGAATACCATCAATTGAAATCTCGCCGCTATTGAGCTCATAAAATCGCATCAGAAGACTGACTATAGTGGTTTTGCCCGCCCCGGTCGCACCAACTATTGCAATTTTTTGCCCAGCTTTCACTTTTAAAGAAAAGTCATGTATCACGGCTTTATGCGCATCATATCCGAAATTGACATGCTCAAATGCAACATCACCTCTGATGTTGCCAAGTTTCTGCTCTTTGCCACGCTCATCTGCAAGTTCTTCTTCATCCAGAAGCGCAAACACCCTCTCACCTGCCGCCGTTGTGCTTTGCAGCCCCGGGAAAGTCTCTGTAATATGGGTAAGACCCTGTGTAAATTGGTTCACATAAAATATAAAAGCAACAATAACGCCAAATGTGATTTGTCCGCGCATAACCAACGCAGCACCCACAACACAAACTGCTACATAGGCAAGAATTCCAGAAAAAGACATCAGCGGAGTAATAAACCCCGAAACAAACTGTGCTTTCCATGCAGCACGATACCAACTGCCATTAAGCTCTGAAAAGGTTTCGCTTGCAGATTTCATCCCATTATACGCTCTAACAATATTATACCCCGAATAAATTTCTTCTACATGCCCACCTACAGCGCCCAAGCTCGCCTGTTGTGTCTTGAAGTATTTCTTTGATCTGGATAATACTGCTTTTGAGGACAAAAAGCCTATCAAACTTGCGAGTACTGCAATCAAAGCCATGAACCAATTTGACCAAATCATCAAACCCAAAGACCCAACAAACAAAATGGATGATGACATTAGTGTTCCGATATTTTGGTTAAGCGTTTGCCCTATGGTATCCACATCGTTTGTAACACGACTCATGACATCACCGAGGCTAACTGTGTCAAAAAACTTCAGTGGCAGACGATTTATCTTCTGTGATATCTCCGTTCTGAGCTTTTCAGATATTTTTGCCGTTACACCGGCCATCATAAAGCCTTGCAAAAAATTCAAAAGCGCAATAAAGCCAAACATGATGCCCAGAGTCACAGCTATTGTTATCACTGCTTCAAGATTTGTTGTCCCTGTGATTCCAAGTTCTATGATGTCCGTCAGCGTCCGTAACCGTCCCGGGACAAGCACATTCAATATGTTTCCAAAAATAATAGCAACAAGCGCAACCGAGATAACACGCATTTGAGGCTTACAATATGCTGAGAGTTTCCTCCATGTATGTCCGTAGTTTTCTACATCCTCCGCTACATTCCCAAAGTGATTTGTGCCCATTGAAGCACCCTGTAATCTTTTGCCACCGCTGTCGATTGTGCTTTCAACTTGCTCTCTCTTGTTGCTCATGATGCCATCTCCTCTTCGCTGAGTTGAGTCTTGGCAATTGCTCTGTACACATCGCAAGACTCTAACAATTCAGAATGGCAACCCATGCCTACAATGCTTCCGTCATCCAGCACGATGATTGCATCGGCATCCATTGCTGCAGCAATACGCTGCGAAACAATAAGCTTGGTGGTATTTGAAAGCTCCGTTTTCAGCGCATCTCTAAGTGCTCTGTCCGTCTTATAATCTAAACCGGAAAAAGAATCATCAAAAATCAGTATCTCAGGCTCCCGGCATAATGCCCTGGCAATAGATATACGCTGCTTTTGTCCACCAGAAAAATTTGAACCTCTTTGGAACACCGGAGCATTTAAGCCCTCTTTCAGCTTTCCCACAAACTCCTCTGCCTGAGCAATCCGCACGGCATTTTCGACATCAGCAGCAGAAAAATAGCCCCGTTCATTTTCTCCATAAGCAACATTTGAAAACAGTGTACCTTTCATCAGCACAGACTTTTGTGGAACATACCCTATCTTATTATTGAGGGTTTTCTGGCTATATTCCTTGATATTCACACCATTTACAAGAACTTCACCAGCAGTTGCATCGAAAAACCGCATAACAAGATTCAGTAATGTTGACTTCCCACTACCGGTAGATCCAATTATTGCGATTGTCTCCCCGGGCTTTGCTGTAAAGCTTACTCCACCCAGAGCATCTGCACCCGCTCCGGGATACCTAAAGCTCACGTTTTTAAAAGTGACTTCACCTTTAACTCCTGTATTTACATCACCCAACATCCCATAGGTTACCGCTGGTTTCGTCTCTAATACCTCTATGATCCGCTTCGCTGAAACCGTTGCCCTCGGTATCCTCGGAACAACCTTTGTAACAAACTTAACTGCATTAAATAGCATTCCCAGATAAAATGTCATAACGACCATGCCGGAAAACACTTGCAACCCTTCAGCTTGACCGGCAGAATTAATCAAAAATGCACCGATAACATAGACCGCTATGAGCACCCCATTTGTACCCAACGACATAACAGGACTCATGATTGCCATCGCTCTGTTTGTAGACCTGTCTACCCTTGTAAATCCATCGTTTGCCGTCTCAAATTTCTGCTCGTGGAAAGCCTCTGCATTATATGCCCTAACTACAAGCCTACCTGCCAGACGCTCTCTTGCTGTCAGATTTAATCGGTCAACAAGCTCCTGCATCTTCTTAAACAAAGGCATTACAGAAGCCATTGTACATGTGACAACTATAATGACAAAAACAAAAGCAATCAGCGCCGCTACAAACCACTGAATGCCGGTATTGATAATGCCGACGAAACCGCCAATTGCCAAAATGGGTATTTTAAGAAGCATTTGCAGTGCAGCCATAATAAATTGCTGTATCTGCGTAATATCATTTGTTGAACGTGCAATCAGACTTGACGTGGAAAATCGCGAAAATTCTTCCATAGAAAAATCCCCTACTTTTGAAAAGACTTTCTCTCTGAGCCTCATCGCCAATGCCGCCGAAGTGCGCGAAGCTAAAAAGCTTATGGTAAATACACAGGCGAGGCTAAGGGCAGCGCTGAGTAGCATAATCCCACCGGAAGTAATTACCTCACTCAATTGACTCCCTGGGGTTTGAGCCGTCACCGTTATCACACGCATATATTCGGGTATCATTAAATCTAACCTAATCTGAGTTACAGCCAAAAGGAAGATAAACAGTACGCGTACCCGCTCTCTGCGCGTTAAATGTCTCGCTATTTTCAACATCAGGCGATTCTCCTTAATCATATTGGTCAATCATAAATTTTGCAAAACAACTTACAATCCACGCATAAAACCTGACCTGAGCTTGCTTACATCAGCCTTTGCCGCACGAATCTCACCGAGCATTCTGTCTCGATCTTGGGGCAGCGTACCTTTAAGCGCAAGCCAGTTCGAAGCATGGTTGCTGCGCAATACCGTTTGCTTAAAGCAATTCGTGTGCTCCAAAATAATCTCTAGTTCATCAATGCTCTCCCCCGGTGAAATTAACAAAAAATCACCAGACTGAGCATCTGCATAAAGCGGTGCTTCCGGAGTCAGAATCAATGTAAGCAACCCAACATATGAAGCACCCATCTTAGAGATCATCTCCCCTGTCTTCACAGCGTGTTCAGCCATCAACTCTTTGCTACCAAGACCCAGAACAAAAGTCACTGACGTTTTAATTGCAGCACTTTCAGCTTTTTGTACCGCTTTGATTATATCCTCTGCTGTCTCTCCTTTTTTCACCCTCTTGAGCACCTCATTAGAACCCGATTCCGCTCCGATATAAACAATACCAAGACCAGCCTGTTGCAAACGCATAAGGTCCTGCATACTCTTATTCAGGATTTGCGTCGCACGACTGTAAACTCCTACACGAGAACATTCAGGAAAAATATCCTTCACTGCACCCAGCAGACACAAAAGCGCTTCCGTTGACAAGCACATCGCATCTCCGTCAGCAAAAAATATACGCTCTACATGCCTATAATACCGCCTCGCCTCTCTCAAGTCTTCAAGAACTGACTCAAACGGCCTGACTCTGAATTTTTTTGCTTTGAAAGCCTCACAAAATGTACATTCATTATGCGAACAACCTATCGTGACCTGGATAATCAGGCTATATGCCTCACTTGGCGGACGGTAAATACTTCCTTCGTATGTCATAAATGCTCCTATCATTCTCCATACTCTACCCCCCAGTTCTTATGGCGGACTTGCTGCCCTTCGAAAAGTTGAATTTTATTTTTTGTTCGCCCACTACACCACACCTCCCTCAATCTCAGCAATTATCTCATCAATCGACCACCGCAGTTCATAGGAGCTCAACTCCCAGCAGCTTGCTTAATTGTTCAGACATAGTCTACTACAACCCAACCCGTAATTTCAACGCCGAAATAATCGTATCGGGTTTAAGCCTTAGCACACAATATGTCTCCCCTGCCATGCAAAACCCACAGTCATCACAAACACTAAGCATCTTACCCGGACATCCATCAAGCCGAGTTCCATCTGCCAAAATAAAAGAACTGAGCCAACAATCTTTCTTAAACCCTCGACACTTCATGACTTCAAGCCCTGAACGGCTGTTCATGACTTTATAACCCTTGCGCTTCATATCGATTATCTCATCGATTACCCGGCAACGCTCGTCCCAGGACAACGCCAACACTTCAACGCCCGGATAAGGCGTGTGAAAATTGAGCGATATGGACTTCACAGACGGATTATCCTGAGCATACTTGATTGTCTCTTTGACAACACCCTGATTTAAGCGGTTTATTGTCATATTTATACTCAAATCCTTATGTCCGCTGCCCCTGATATTTCTATCCAGTGTATCAAATGACCCCTCACCCCGTATTGAATCATGGCTGGCTTTATCTCCATCAACACTCACCCATATCGAATCCGCCTCATTGTCAAAAAAAGGAATCTGACCATTAGTTGTAACCGTTACAGAATAAAACCCTATTTGCTTCGCCAAGCGAACCAAATCATTGATACCGCACGCGCCATCTTGCCAGAGCATTGGCTCTCCGCCCTCCAAATCAACAAAACGTGCGCCTTTCTCAAATGAATATACCAGCTCCTGTTTGATTTGCGCGAAAGACTTCATCACTGTACCAGCATGTCCGGACTCAGTGCAATGCTTGCAGCTCAAATTGCAATAATCAGTGACAAACAGCACTGTCTGAAGCGGATAGTGCTGTTTCAAAATACATGATGTTAAAAACCACCAAGGTAAATAAAATAATTGTTTAAGCATCATCTCGGCCACTCCCCTCCGACACCGGCTACTCACCTTAGAAACGCAGCCAGAATAACAATCGCTGAAAACGCTGTAATAAGATTACGAGCCAAATACCACCTGAGCATAAACCAGTCAATTCCCTCTGCTGTTATTTCATCCCACCGCGTCATCGGCCCATACCATTTCTTAGGACTTACAGGGGTATTCGGATATCTGACAAATTCGATGAGTGAACGCAATAACGCAACTGCCAGAGGCAATGTGAGTAAGGTCAGCAAATACCATACTGACAGCACTCTAAAAACTATACCAAATAAAATAATAACATATGGCAAAAACATCATAAAAAACGAAGCACCCAGCCGCTTCTCAGGCGTTGATATCAGTCCCGCCAATGTCAGCTTACCGACAGATTTATCCGCATCCAAATCAAGAAGTGAATGCGTATAAAGGATATTTGCCACTAATAATCCAAGTGCTAAGCCCACAATAATAGACTCTAAACTAAACAATCCACCCGACGCAAGGTAAACTCCCGAAACGAGCATCGGCCCAAAAATAAAGCCAAGTGTCAACTCACCAAGGCCTATATATCCCAGAGGGCCTGGATATTTGTGATGGTTTTTGAGTTCGCGAATGTAGGGCGACGAGACCCGTTCTGAGCGAACGAGACAATCATTGCAAATGCTCCCCCATCCCAGCGCCTTTATTGCCAAGGGTTTGTCTGATGATTTTGATGCATCAATCCGCCCTCCCTCTTTTAAACCTAGAGGATCTGCCGAATAAGCAATGCCCAGCAGCGCCGTGATAACCACAAAACCTAAAATCACTGCTCCACGGTAAATAAAAACAACAATGCCACACAGCCCTGCCAGCCCTCCAAATATAAACGCTACCATAAGAAGCTGCCTGAGCGTCGCCTGCCCCGAAATAAGATAATCGCACTTGCCTGTTCTCGCCCTCATCCCTGCCCTGCTCAGATCATTTCGCACCCCAGGCTCAGACTTCCTGTAGTCAAAATAGTCATCAAACAAATTCAAAGACAAATGAGCCATGCAGACCCCAACAATAGAAACTATAGCCAAGATAACCGAAAACCCAGGACGGGCACCCGCCATAACCGCACCAGCCAACGCAGGAGTAAAACTCTGCGGCAACGCGACCCAGCGCGCATTTCTTAGCCAAAAAATCAAAAGACTCTGCTTATGCAACGCCAACCCTAACGACCCCTTCAATAAAGACTGCGGGATCCGTCACCGCAGACCCCGCTTCTATCCTACTCGATGATGCGCTTTGCCGCCCGCAAAATACGTGCCGTAAAATCCTCACCCTCATGCGCCTCAGCATCATAAGTACTCCCAACACCATCCGTAAAATCCTTGTTTTTCTTCTCGTCAGTCAGCTTCTTATAACCCAAATAGGCACCTGCTCCCACCAATGCCGCAATTGCAACCTTTCCAAGCAGCCCACTATTTGTTTTTCTCTGCACTAATTCCAAACTGTAACTTTTCATTTTTCATTCTCCTTTTTGTATCGGCAGTTAGCCATTTATTTATTGATTTTCTAATCTATTCCTTACTTTTCATCCGGCAAATCATCCAATTCAGAAAGTGTAAAAACCGGCCCATCAAGGCATATATACTTACTACCTATGTTGCATCGCCCGCATTTTCCGATACCGCATTTCATGCGCATTTCAAGTGTCGTAATGACATCCTTTTTATCAAACCCCATACGTACAAGGCTCTCTGAACAGTATTTTATCATAATGGGAGGCCCACATACTATAACCTTTCGATTCCTCGGCTGAAATGCAAGCTCCTCCAAATATGCCGGAACAAATCCGACATTACCATCCCACACTGCGTCTGCTTTGTCAACTGTAACATGCACAATTGTATCAGGCTGCTTTGTCCAGTTCTCAAATAAATCATCCTTAAAAACCAAATCCTCCGGCGACCTCGCCCCATATAGAATGTCAATATGGCCATAATTCTTACGATTTTCTAAACTATGCCTTATGAGTGAACGTAGCGGTGCAAGACCTATACCGCCTCCAACAAACAACAAGTCAAAACCCTCCAGCCCCTCAATCGGAAATCCATTTCCGTAAGGCCCACGAACCCCAATTTTCTGTCCGGGTGAAATAGAATGAAGAGCCTCCGTCAGCACCCCAACCTTTTTGATTGCAGAATCTATATAGTCCTCGCCCTGCGCAGTAATCGAGAACATCGCCTCTCCAACACCAAAAATTGATATCATCGCCAACTGCCCCGGCTTTGGTAAAAATGGCTTTTTCCCATCAACAGTCTGAATGCGGAACGTCTTGGTATCCGGAGTCTCTTCGATAACATCAGAAACCACACATATTTTGGGAATCAGCGGATTATCCTCACACGAGCAACTATGATCAATCATAAACGTACCTCCGCTACCTTATCGATAAACTCTGTGATATCAAGATTTGCTGGACACTTCTCTACACACCTGCCGCAGCCCACACAAAGCGCC
The DNA here is from genome assembly GCA_009781855.1 of Oscillospiraceae bacterium. Lineage (GTDB taxonomy): Bacteria > Bacillota > Clostridia > Oscillospirales > Oscillospiraceae > WRMH01. The sequence continues at coordinate 28,914 of WQUY01000007.1, forward strand.
GAACCGTAGCGTTCATTGAAGTATGAGAGCTTATGCATATAGCGGTTGCGTACCCGCTCTTTTTTTGTCGGCCGGGGATTATGCCCACCTGCCATACGCGTGTAGTCGGAGAACATACATGAATCCCAGCAGCGGAAAGATACCCCCTCACTGCCATGATTATCAAGACTGATGTCAAAGCAGTAACATGTCGGGCAAACATATGTACATGTGGCACAACCGATACAAGCTCTTCCCACTTCATCCCATATGGGGTGCTCAAACATACCTGAGAGCTTTTCCGGCAAATCATCGCTCATCTTTGTTTTCAAAGCACAAGACACTTTGCTCACCTGTACTTTTCCATCCGTCAATAACCTGCCAAAACACTCAGCGATTTCCTTACCTCGTTGCGTCTGAGCTTTCACCTCAAAAGAATCATCTGACTCTACAAGCAAAATATCTGCCGCAGGCGCATCTCCCGGGGTAAGACCCATACTATCACAGAAGCAGGTTCTACAAGGATTGGTGCAGCCCATGGCAATAAACAAAGTATGCTCCCGCTTACGTGAATAAAAGCTATCGGTAAAACCTTTTTCCAGAAAAACCTTGTCCATACACTCAATTGCCCGCATATCACATGGACGAATTCCAAATACAATTCGACTCTTCGCCTCTGCCTCCTCGGTCACTTCAACATCCGTTGCACACTTAAATGAATACATCTTCTCTGTGTGGGGAAAAAGTATATCCTTTGGAGGAAGCTGAGTATTTCCATAGCTTAGATCAATATCGCCGCCATCCCACAAAGCAAACCGGCTGACTCCAGAACCCTCACCGGGGAGCAGCAACTCAAAGTCATCTGAAATAAGCCGCAAGGCTTCTTTTAAATCTTTTTTTAAGAGTTTCAACTTGCTACGCCCCCTTACATAAAGTCATCGGCATCGCCGAGCGTATACTCACCGAGTACCGGAGCCCTGCCATCCGGCAGACCGCATTCATAGTCCCCAAACATCTCGTTGATATCTTTGAGCATCTTCCTTGTTTGCAGCATCACCGGTATCATCATTGGACAAACACGTTCGCACTCGCCGCATTCTATGCATCTATCCCCGACATGATATGTGCGGGTCAGACCATAAATCTGATTTTGCGCTGTGTTCATCTGCTTGCCTTGCCAACCGACCCGCTCCTGATCGGCATAACACGCACGGCAGTTGCAGGCCGGACAAATATTACGGCAGGCATAACACCTTATGCACTTGCTGTAGTTTGATTCCCAAAATGAATATCTCTCATCGGCAGACATTGCTTCCATGAGCCCCACCATAGCAAATCGGTCAGCCTGGCGTTCTAAAACAGGCTCCCCAACAAGCTCATCATAAATCACCGGGTTTCTATGCGTACAAGTATCACAAATATTCATCTCTTTGTCGTCACAAGGTAGGCCGATGAGATAGAGATTTTCCCGGAGCAGCTGCTTATCCTCAATCAACCGGCAGACCGCCCTAGAATCACAACCCCTTACACAAATCCCGATTTTCCCCTCAGAATGCTGCTCATCAAGAGCATACTTTGCAAGACTGCTCACGCAATATTTATTCCACACAAGCCGGTCGGTATCTGCCGAGTCTGATATGAACGCAGGCCTTGTTTTATCCTCAAACCTGGTTGCTTCCCATCCTATCACATAACGGACAGTATGGTCAGCCAGCAAACGCTTTACTGTTTCACGCAGCTTTGTTTCGATATCATTCATCAGCTCCACCGCCCTTCACGAAATTTCACATTAGGGCCAAGTTCCTTTATTTGCTCTGAAACCCTCGTCACAGTATCACGGAATTTAGCAGCTTCTGAACCGGATATCCAGCGGGCTTGAAAACGGTTTGGGTCAATGCCATTATATTCAAGCAATTTTTTCATAAGCATAAAGCGTCTTCGGGTAAAATAATTGCCCGTCACATAGTGACAATCACCCGGATGACAGCCGCAAACCAGCACACCATCGCAGCCTTTCTGAAATGCCCTAATAACGAATTGGGGATTGACTCTGCTGGAGCACGGCACACGAGCAACTCTTACATTTTCAGGATATTTCATACGATTTAACCCTGCAAGGTCAGCCCCGGTATATGTACACCAGTTGCAGCAAAATGCTAATATTTTTGGCTCCCAGCCCTCTTTGATATTTACAGACAAAGTGCATCCACCTCCATGAGTATCTGGTCATTGGTATAGCCTTTTAAATCTATTGCCCCCGACCTGCACGCTCCGGCACACGCACCACAGCCCTGACATAATCCGGAATTGACATCAGAAACATTCATCTTAACCTTTTTGCCATGCTCATGCATATCTATTTCTATTACCGTAATTGCCTTATACGGGCAGCATGGTATACACATCTCACATCCTGAACACTTTTCTCGATCCACTGCACTAATTATTGGCGAGGTTTCCATCTGAACCTTGCTAAATAGCGAACAAACTTTGACCGCCGCAGCAGAACCCTGTGCAACTGTATCAGGTATATCCTTAGGCCCCTGACATGTTCCCGCAAGGAATATCCCTGCCGTCTGGGTTTCGACAGGGCGCAGCTTGGGATGCGCTTCTTGTACCCACCCATCAGTATCAGACCCAATAGAAAGTATCCCCGTCAGCTTGGAAATATCTGTTGCTGGAACCATAGCTGTTTCTAAAATCACCATGTCAGCCTCAACACTTACCGGCTTACCGAGCAATGTATCCTCGCCTTTGCAGATGAGTTTATTGCCCTCTTTGAATATCTTTGACACACGTCCCCTGATATAATTGGCTCCATCCTCGCGTGTCCGATCATAAAATTCTTCATAACCCTTTCCGGGCGTTCTGACATCCATGTAAAAAATATGCACAGAACCGTCAGGAATTTTTTCAAGAATCTGATGGGCATGTTTTGCCGAATACATACAACAAGCTCTGGAGCAGTACGCTTTCCCTTTATTTATATCACGTGAGCCGACACACTTTATTATTGCTATGTCTTTAGGCTCAGCTCCATCGGACGGACGTCTAATATGCCCCTCGGTCGGTCCGGATGCATTGACCAGTCGCTCAAACTGAATCCCCGTTATAACATCTTCAAACCGTCCACCGCCATACTCCGGATAAATATCCTGCCACTTAATAAGTTCATAGCCGGTTGCAACTATTATTGCACCGTATTTCTCGGTTATAATCTCACCTTTATCTTCAAAATTCACCGCTTTGAGCGGACAGACTGCCGCACAAACGCCGCATTTTCCGTCTCCACTGATTTTCCTGCAATTAAGTGCATCTATGACCGGTTTGGAAGGCACAGCCTGTGGAAAAGGCTTATACATAACCGTTCTGTCGCACATCCCCTGATTAAACGCACTGCTTACCTTAATGGGGCATTTTACTTCACAAGCACCGCATCCTGTGCAAGTATCGTGGTCAACATACTTCGCCTTTTGGCGTATATCGACCTCAAAATTACCAACGTATCCTTTTACACTTTCAACTTCACAATATGCCCTTAGCGTAACATTAGGGTGCGCCCCGGCTTCAACCATCTTGGGTGTACTGATGCAAGCAGAACAGTCCAGCGTCGGAAAGGTCTTGTCAAGCATAACCATGTGCCCACCGATCGACGCCTCTTTTTCAACTATGTCAACCGCATATCCGGCATCGGCAATATCGAGCGCCGCTTGTATCCCAGCTATCCCGCCACCTATTACGAGGGCTCTTTTTGTAACGCCTATCGAATCCGGAAACAGTGGCTTACTCTTGCAAACCTTGGCAACTGCCATTCTAGTCAAATCTATGGCTTTCTCTGTTGCCTTTTCTTTATCGGTATGCACCCACGAACATTGTTCTCGGATGTTAGCGACTTCTAACATGTATGGATTGATTTTAGTGCTCATAAGCATCTTGCGAAATGTTACCTCATGCATTCGGGGCGAGCATGAGCCAATGACAATACGATCAAGATTATGTTCTTCTATCGCAGCTTTTATAGTCTGCTGACCTGGCTCTGAGCAAAGATACTTGTACTCTGTAGCATAAGCAACTCCGGGGAATTTTCCAGCCGCTTTTACAACCTCATCGACATCTACGACCCCTGCAATATTAGTGCCGCAATGGCATATGAATACGCCTATTCTTGCCATATTATGCACCAGCCCTTCTGAGCGTATCATTTATTCTGTCGTATGCCGGATAAAAATGCTTATGCAAACCTGCCTCATTCGCTGTAGCACCCATACAAACAGCAAGCAGTTGTGTAAACTGGTATACCGGAATGTCAAACGCGGTTCCGCTTTTTTTGTTGATTTCTTCTTCACGCATATCTAAATTCAAATTACATAGCGGGCAAGCCGTAACAATTGCAGTCGCACCGTTAGCTTTGGCATTTCTGAATATGCGCTCAATAAGCGGCAACGCAGCTTCTGGAGCGTCAACCTGATGACTCGCCCCACAGCATTCTGTCTTGAAATCCCACTCAATCGGCTTTGCGCCAGTCAATGCAATTATATCATCCATTTCCATGGGGTTTTCCGTGCTGATCCCACCGGTAATCTCTCGTGGCCTGGCTGTCAGACATCCATAATAACAAGCAACATTTAAACTTGCCAGTGAACGCTCCATTTTCTCTTTGCAAGCTTTCATAACCTCAGGCAAGGCAAATATCTCAAGAAATGACAAAACATCAGACTTTGCTAAATAGGGCATCTCAATTATTTCTTCTATCTTTTTCCTATCAGCCTCATCCTTGCGCGCTGCATGAACGGTATGCTTCATCCTTGAATAACAAGATGCACAAGGCACAGCAATGTCAAGCCCCAGCCCTTCTCGTTCTGCAAGCGCAAGATTTCGAGCCGGCAGAGCTAATGCAAGCCACTTTCCTCTGCTATGGGCACATGTAGCCCCACAGCAGTTCCAATCCGGAATCTCGTTTAATTCCATACCTATCTTCTCAGCAACAAAACTGATAGAGCGTTTATATGTGACCGCCGTCGCATCCAAAGAACAACCGGGAAAATATGAATACTTCATCATTTATCATCCTCCTCCAGCGCTGCTTTCATCAAACGCCTCACACCCTCTTTATCTTTGACCCCGTGTATCTCCGGCTTTACCATCTCATGTCTGAGCATATGAGGCACATTATTCATGTTCTGCAAAAGATTTCCGGAAAGCGTATTGTAAACCCCTGCCAGAATAACCTCCTGAGATTTTCCAAAAACCTTGATATTTCCTAAAAATGTTTCTGTAAAAATATCGACTTCCCTAACTGCGCAGATTTTATGATGCTTTGCCTCATGTCTCAGCGCCTCTATAAGTGCAGTTAAATCTACACGGTGTGGACATCTATCATAACAAGTGCCGCAAGCGGCGCACAACCAAATAGATTTGCACTCTAATACCTCTTCCAGCATCCCGAGTTGCATATATCTGACTATTTGGCGCGGCATAATATCCATGGCATGTGCCATCGGACAGCCTGCCGTACATTTTCCGCATTGATAACACTCATGCAGTTTTACGCCAGACTGCTCTGCTATTTTTGGCGCCAATGCTTTGTTTTCATCCTTGCTAAGAACCTTTTCCATTTGTTTCACCCCTTGTCCGAAAGTGACTCGGCGAGTTCCTTCAGCGCTTTCTTTTCATTTCCGCTTTGCATTATATCAATCTCTTTTTGTGCTACTGCTACATGTTCTTTGATTTTATCTTCAACGTTACTTAACGCCTGAGCACCTTTTACATACTCAATAAGGCTCAGCAGCTCATTATCTGACTTTTCTCTTTTCATAAGCAGCCTATGCACTGGCTCCGGGACTCCGCTTTCCAGAAGCATAAGTATAGGCAGAGTAAAAATCCCATTTTTTAAATCCTGTCCCGGCGCTTTACCGGTTTGCTCCGAAAAGTCGAGCAAATCATCACGCAACTGAAACGCCATACCCAACTGCTGACCATATCTATACAGCGCTCCGACCTGAGCGCTCTGCACACCTCCAGCAATCGCACCACAGCCACAACTTGCAGCAATAAGTAAGGCAGATTTTTTATTTATGAGCTCATAGTATTGCGTAGCGGATTGCTTGTTAAACTCATATCTCACAGCCTGCTGCGAAAGCTCACCAACTGTCATTTGATAAGACACCTCGGCAAGCATCTCATTGATGCCGGTGTCCTTGTAAATATGAAGCAACTCCATAGCCTTGGCTAACAAATAATCACCGCTTTGGACGGCAGCAAAATCGCCTCTTTTTTTATTAATCGTAGGCATTTCGCGTCGCTTAACTGCACCATCAACAACATCATCGTGGATCAGTGATGCCGTATGCATGAGTTCCAACATACACATCAGCGGAACTATATCCATCTGCTTTTCCCCAAACCTTGAACACACAAAAGCAAGAATCGGACGCAGCCGCTTTCCGCCAGAGTTAAGCAATTCCGACAGATCGCTTCCCATATGTGCCTCGGCGCTTTTGGCCATAATCTCCAGACGTTCACACATTTGCTCCAATGCAGTCTGAATATCATTGTAAAGGACACTACTTCTTATTCTATTTTCAATTATCGCATTAACCTTGCTGGTTTTCATAATATGCTGCACTAATCCCTCTTATAAATTCTGAATAATCTGTCTCACTGATTGCTGACTGTGTGTCCTGAGAAAGCAAACGTGCAAACTCATGAGTCAGCATTACGCTATCTAGCGGGACAAGACATTTAGAAAAAATACTGAAAAAATAATCGCCCAACAACGTTGCGTGAATCGGAAAATCATCAACCATTTCATGAAGCTTTCGATAGAGCCAGAAACATTGACAGACAAGTGAGAGTGCTTTTGCATTTTCTCCGCTATACATCGGATCTGCAGCATATCTATCAGAAATCAACCCTGATGGAAATGGCATCGTTGCCTCCCACATGCGGAGCCCCTCATCCACAGCCAAACAAATATCATCTGACAACACCTTATCCGAAATCAAACCATACCCTCCGCTAATTAGAGTTTTTCAAACATCATTGTTTCAAGGCAAGGACTCTCTTCGCCTATCGTAACCTGGACGCTTATTGTTTTGTATCCGCTCATGTCGCAAATAAGCTCAAAAGTCCCGCTGTCTTTCGGTATGCGATCAATTTTAAACTCACCAAAGAAATCTGTCTTTACCGTAGTCATAAGCTCACCGTTTATTTTCAACTGAACCACAGCATTTTCTGCAGCACGCTTTATCTCACCATCTTGATACACAAACGCTCCTGCAACAAAACAGGTATCTCGTTTATACAGATTACGGTACATGACACGAGGAGCATTCGAACCATCAGATAGCGGTTTTAATTTTTGTTCACGAACCAGTCTCTCAAACTCATCATCATCACAAAACACCACGTTCAAGGCACGTAGCGGACAAGCTTGAACACATCTGGGTTCCTTCCAACCTATATCAAGCAAATGTGCACACATTGTACATTTCTGTGCCGCCTCAATCTCATCATTCCAAGAAATCATGCCATATGGACACACATCAACAAGACTTTTATCCCCTGCTGCTTTTTGAGTATCAATCAGGACAATGCCATCTTTGCGTCTGCTTATAGCATCCGGGCGTGCATGCGCACATGGCGCATTCCTGCAATGCTGACAAAGCTTTGTCACAAAGTTGATTTCTGTGTGCGGCACAGCACCACGCTCGTGCTTTACCGGATTTATCCATTTTTGGTCGTGCTTTTGCTGCGCACCTGTGTAAGGCAACCAGCTATTATCAACATGCTCATCCTTACAGGCAATCATGCAGTTATAACAACCAACGCATTTTTTAAGATCAACAATCAAATGCATTTTTTCCATCTGCCGAACGCTCCTTCCCATTTTCTGACCTCAACAAGGCATGAGTTTACCGCAAGCCCATGAGCATTTTTTGTAATGAACTTGCTTGGTGTGAGAATATTCACACATCCATTGATTTCCACCGACTCACCCGGCTCCCCTGCTGGCTTATAGTCAGCGCAAGACTCAAACGAGTGTACGGTTCCCGGGGGCAATCTGTCAGTGACCTCAAGCCCGCATAGAACGCTTCCACGGTCATTGTAAACCTCAACAACCTCACCATGCTTCAATCCACGTTCTTGCGCATCATTCGGATTCATCCTGAATATCCAGTAACGAAATCCGTCAATCAACATCCTATGCTGGTCAATATCATTGATGACCGAATCCTTGCCATCACCCATAGTATGGAAACTGTATTTTGAATGCGGCGTTATGAGTTGTAATTTATACTTTTCATAAAGCTCCGACCCCACGCCTTCCCAAGAGTGGATATATGTACATATTGGCATACGTTCCTCATCGTTCGGATCAAAACGCTTGAGCGTCTGAGCCTCAAACTCAAATTTACCCGACGGGGTTTGTAAACCTTCATTGTATCTGTTGTAATATTCTGACGGTAGAGGCGCAAGTTCAGGGGTATCTCTCTTTGTTCCATTTGCAAACCATGCCATCGCCAACGGCGTTCGCCTGTCCTCCGGCAGCGGCGGCACCACATAATAACCTTTTTTCAAAAACTGCCTCCAAGACATTCTCTTTGGAAGGTCAGTCGCATCAAAATACCTCTTGACCCAGTCAAACTCACTGTTTCCTTCGCTGAATACCTGCCACAATCCAAGCCGAGCTGCAATACCCTGGAAAATTTCGAAATCAGACTTTGATTCACCCAGAGGCTCAATACACTTATGCTGCATATGTATCACTCTGTGATTATTTTGAATAAACGATTTTTCAATATAACCGCCGCAATTGGCAAACTCAGCAATATCCCAGCGCTCAAAACTTGTACATGCCGGCAGAATTATATCAGCATATCTTGCCTCGCCCTCCATCCAAATCGACTGATTTACGACAAACTCGATTTTATCACTGCGATACATTTTTGCATAACGGTTAGACTCCGGCTGTGTGCCGAAATATGACCCACCGTATTTATAATACATCTTCACTTCCGAGTGACCCGGAGCAGGATAACGAACCTTTCGGAACTGCCCATGGACAGTGTAATTGTCCATATCATGCGCCTCAGCATGTCCATCCAAAATTGCCTCCGGCAAACGTAAACGAGGTATACGCTGATAGTTTGAGTTTACTGACGGAGATTGCGGCATACGGTTATATAGTTGGATGCCCGAGCCCGAACCGATATAGTCACCGGAAAATCCACCTTCAGAATAACCAGGAAACCAGAAATTCGTATCCAGCGGAGTTCCCATCTGAAGCCCGCCAAAATTAACGCCTTCCTTTCCAAGCCCCTGCATCGCCGCAAGACAAACCATAGCACGAGCCCATTCCGTACCGTAAGCTGTCCGGCAGGCACTGCCAAAAGAATGTATCCCGCCTGCGGCCAGATATGTCTTTTTCTTACCCCACTGCTCAGCTAAAGCCCTCACAATCGTAGCATCGACCCCAGTGATTTCTTCCTGCCACTCTGGCGTCTTGGGCGTATCGTCAGTTTCTCCAAGAATGTATTCTCTCCACTTATCAAGCCCCGTGGTACGCTTTTGAACATAATCTTTATCATAAGTTTCATTAACAAGCCACACATATGCTATCGCAAGTGCCATTGCCGTATCGGTACCGGGTCTTGGCGCAATCCATCTGCCCCCCATAAAAGCGGCAGTGCTGTTTAAATACGGATCGATATGAACAACAGGAATGCCCAGTTGCTTTACCCATTCGCGCCGAATCGTACCCTCATGAGCGCCATATACGCCAGAAGTTGACTCCGGATCTGAGGACCAAAAAACAATCATCTCTGCATTTTTCATACAATCTTCAACAGTTGAATAAGCCTCGCAGCCGCCCTTTCTGGCACTGCCACCATAGTGATGCATTGCACCCCAGGCATAACCTTCCCAGCTATCTGGATTATTGAGCAAACCCGTTGCCCCTATGCAATTGAAAAACCTGTTGGCAGCACTGATAAAATAACCGCAATTTCCCCAGGTATGATGAGAACCTCTTGAATAAAAAACAGTACCAGGCCCATGCGTCTCACGAACCCTGACGATCTCTTTTGCAACAATATCAAAAGCCTCGTCCCATGAAATTCTCTCATATCCCGAAACCCCACGGTTTTGCGGATTTCGCTCACCGTCTGGATCAAAATCCACACGCTTCATCGGATACAGCAACCTGTCCGGTGAATAAATCATTGACTTCCAACCCAGAGCGTATGGTGAAATAGTTGCACGCTTAGGTGGGGTAAACTTCTTCCCGCGTGCTGTAATCGTCCAAGGATCAGCATCTTCTTCACTCAAATCAATTGGTGTCAAACGAACAATTTTTCCATCTTTTACATATACAAATAACGGGCCGCCATTAGTCCCGGAAACATACCTTGTCTCTCCGTTTGGCATAAGCATTCCGAAATTCCCCAAATACAACACATCAAAAGCAAAAACTTTGAGAAGCAGTGACGAAAACCACATGGCTTTTTCATCAGGACCATTTAAAACCATCGAGCCATTTTTCGCCGCCGCAACAAAATCGCTCGTTTTGCCTATCATCTGGCCGGACATTATTTTTCTGGCCGTGTTTTCATCTTCAAACACCATCTCAACATCAGCGCCCAGCACTCCATTTTTACCAGTGACACTACCTCGGCGGAAAAACAACTTTCTGCCTATAGTATTATCCCTTATTTTCAGTTGAACCGTGACATCATGAACCTCCAATTCTTTTTTGAATTCAGGTGAAGCCTTTGCCAATATGTTCAACATTTTATCCAAGGAAAATAGTGATATAGACAAAAACGTCTTATCAAAAAGATTTATGGTCTTTTCGAATATTTTTTCACTCATCTCTTTTTACTCCTTTTTACACAATCACAGAAATCTTCACGCCTAAACAAACACTATCGAAGCATTCTTTTATATGATTATATAGATACCATTATCATAATGGAACTCAATCTTTTTTGTCGCGGCTATAAATATTGCTAATAACCATTGTAATAAAATCGCTTTGCTGTTATCATATAATCGTTATACTTCAGATTGACAGAACATTGCTGACTTATAGAGGTAGGAACTACTTATGGATATGATACAACTCCAATTATTCGCTTCGATTGCAAGAACACTGAACTTCTCCCGTACTGCCGAACAGTTTTTCATTACGCAGCCTGCCGTCAGCCACCAAGTTAAAAAATTGGAAAACTCACTTGGAGTCAAGCTCCTCAAACGCTCCAGCCATGATGTCAGCCTGACAGCGGAAGGCGAGGAATTCTTGGCCTATGTCGATCGCATATTATCAATATCATTTGATGCTGAAAACCGCATTCAGAACATGGCAAGCGGACGCAGCGGCCATGTGCGCGTGGCTGCATTATCATCTGCATCTTATCAACTGAGCGATTGCCTCATCAAACTGTACCGTGAACACCCATCTTTCCAGGTAGATATAGACTTGCTTGAAGGCACCGAAATGACTGACGCACTCAAACGCGGAAGCTATGACTTCTTCTTTGCCGTTGTCCCGATGATTCCTGCAGGCAACGAATATGAATACGCTGTCATCCACGAAGGCTCGCTTGAACTGCTCGTAAACAAAGGCATCGTAACAACCATAGACCTTTCGGACTGGTCTACAATCGAACGATACCCCTTTGTCTCCGTCCCACGCTCAGACATGACATTATCCAATCACATCACACGCATTTGCTCAGAACGCGGAATAACCCCAAATATTATAAATTATTACAACCGAGCTGAATCAGTTGTCCTCTCAGTCAATGCAGGCGTAGGCATTGCCATCCTACCAGGTGAACTTGGCAAACTATATCAGCGTCCGAATGTCATCTCCCTGCCAATAGACGGCGAAGATGCCAAAATCATCACTGTATTCATTTGGAAAAAAGGAGACGACAACATCGCCGGCAGGATATTCAGAGACACGGTTACATCACTTTTCCCATAAACATTTTGCAACAAATACGCTTTAGCTGACACACGTCGATTTTCATCGGCATGCGTCAATTTTAAGCGACCGGAAATCAACCCCCGTAGGCGTTCGACTTGCAGCAGCTTAAGAACTCCCTGTTGAGCCGAATCCTCCATCATTACGGGACGTTTCATCCAACTGCTCACAAAACACAAGCTCAGGCAACGCACATCTGCAAATCACCATTTGTGCAATTCGGTCACCGTCCCGCACAAAAAAAGGCACACTGGAATTGTTTCTAAGCCCAACAGTGACCTCTCCCCTATAGTCGGAATCAATAACACCCACACAATTTGCAGGAACTATCCCCTGCTTGATGCCAAGCCCGCTGCGTGCGTAAATAAAAGCGGCATAACCCGGTTCAAGCGCAATAGCAAAGCCTGAACCTAACATTTTTGTTTCGCCCGGTGCAATTAAAACATCATCTTCAATGCACGCGGCAACATCAAAACCAACACTACCTCCAGTTTGACGACTCGGAGGTTTTGCATTTGACCTTAAAAGTTTGATTAATAATTTTTCCATGACCCCATCATATCATAAACTTTTGTGCTATACACGCTTTTTGATTAAATTACGAAAAACACCTAAACAATTTATTCCCATTTAAAGCTGGCGAGAGCCGAACCTCGTCAGCTAAAGTTTTGGATCAAAGCTCCGATAATATCTAATGTACCGATTCAGAAATAGCTGGGTCATCAATGAATGCAATGCAATGACGCACCGCACAAAAAAACTTCGGAGGGATCCTAATGAAAATCAATTATGTTGGTAACACACCAAACCAATACCCACCACTCACTCAAAATTCCCCCAAAAATTCTAAAAGCAACGATGTCAACGCAGACACTCAAATTGCAAATCCGGTTGACACATTTACCCCGAGCGCACAACGCAACACCACCAGAGGTATTCAGGATATCCAAACTATCGAAAACCTCTGGAGAGAAACCAATCACCATGCCGATGCGATTCGCAAATTGGTTCGCAATATGCTCGACCAAACCGATTCCACCGGACAAACCTTCTGGGCAGCCAGAGCGCAAGGAAACCTACAGCTTAGCGAAACTGATAGGGTGCAAGCTCAGCAAATGATCAGTGACGAAGGCTTCTTTGGCGTAACGCAGACAACGGACAGAATCATGAGCTTTGCCAAAGCGCTAGTAGGAGAAGGCGCCAACCAAAATCAAATCGAATCCATGAGGGCTGCCGTGCAGGCCGGGTTTGACCAAGTCGCACAAATGTTCGGCGGATTTGAAAATCTTCCGGAGGTTACCAGAAATACTCATGCTGCAATCATGCAAGCCTTTGATGACTGGTCGGCAGGCAATCAAACCACCACAACTCAAACAGCATAACAATTCCCATGTTCCAGAGCGCAGACCGTCAAGGGGCTGGCTGATGGTCTGTACTCTGGAACGCAGGGGCATACTCTATTGCTACCCCTCCAAATAAACATCCAGCACCGCAGGCTTTCCGCTACGCACCGCCTCTAAAGCTTCCTTTATTGCAGGAATAACTTCATCAGATTTTGTAATCTTTTTTCCAAACGCACCTGCACCCTGAGCAATTAGTGCATAATCAGGGCTAAAGTCAACCCCTGACTCCATCAGAAATTGCTCGCTAATACTAACATCTGTCATCATTTCCTTCTGAACATCACGAATCGCACCATAACCTTTGTTGTTGCAGATAACCGCAAGGAAAGGAAATTTGTAACTTGCAGCTGTCCATAATGTGGAAGTCGGGCAACCCCAAACGAAACCGCCATCGGTAATAAAAGCAACCACCAACTGATCAGGCGCAGCAGACGCTGCGCCAAGCGCTGCACCGGGAGCCCACCCTATCGCACCGGAAGGACATCCAAACCATGTTTTTGGCTTGGTGCGCACTATTTGCTCTGTAACAGAGGCACAATGCCCAAGCGTGTGGTTTACAACAATTGTGTCCTCATCAATCAGCTGATTAACGCAATAGCATAAATAGTCTGCAGTGATATTGCTTTGTTTTGAAAGCGCACCAGCCCTGAGTTGCCACTCGGCTCTGCTGCGCTCATTGGCGCTTGCAATCCTCTTGTAACGCTCAGCTAATTCTGTTTTCTTTGGCTCAGTTAGCATATTTTTAAGCAAGTCAGTCAGAACAGGTATCGCTTCTGTGCAATCTGTTTTCACGAATAAATCAGCACCCCTTTGCCACAAAACGCGACCTTGTGTCAAGGGGTCTGAATCTATATGCAATATTTTCGTATCCGGATTCACCGGTGGCGCACTGCCAACATATGGCATGTCATAGTCTATAGCTAAAATCACATCTGCATCTTCATAACCTGAGTCCTTTTTACGGCTTCCACCGATCTGCTCAATGCCGATACATAGAGGATGGTTGCTTGGAAAATTCATCCAGCTGTACCCTGTCAGAACATTGGCACTAAGGGTTTGTGCCAAATTAATAAGCGCATCTACATTTTGAGGCTGTCTGCCCGCACTGCCGCAAACCAACAACGGATTTTTTGCCTCCAAAAGTATGCTTGCCATCTCTTCGAGTATTCTTTGATCTGCTTTCGGCAACGAATCAATCTTCGCAGGCAAAATAGCACGCTCCGGCTTTTCTATTGCTCTGTAAAGATATTCCATAGGAAAAGTAAGATAAACCGGCCCACAAGGGGCTGTACACGCTATCTTAAATGCCTCAATCAAAGCTTCATGCAAATCTTCATCTCCACTGAGATGGCGTTCGTACTTGACACTGTTACGCACAATGCCTCCCTGATCATATGGCTTCCCATTCCAAACAGTACGCGCTACATCAATTTTCTGATTTGCAGCTAAAATCACTGTAGGTATCCGTCCCCATTGCAGGTTCACTAAATTTGCACCCAGTTGAAGACTGCCTATCTCTGAATGCACCATAACAACCTGTGGATTGCCCGACACCATGAAGTTGCCATATGCAGCAGAGGCCGTCACTGATTCATCAAGGCATAAAACCAGCTGAGGTGCCTGTTTTTTTTCAATTCTCGCCAAGGCAATACTTGAAATCACCTCTATTGCTTCAAACCCTGGGTTTATAAAAATTTTGTCTACATGGTGCGCATTCAGTATTTCAATGAACGCATCTCCACTCTTGTACATTGACATTGTATCCCTCCTTAATTATCTCTCTCGTAAAATCGTTTTCCCATCCCAATTCAATGAGGCCTCATACATCTTGGTGAAAAAGATTTCCTCCAAATCAACAATTTCAACTATTTCAAAATATCCGACACCGGTATCATTTCGGAGCTTTTCGATTGCTGCCTCGCTGTTTGGGGCAATATATCTAATTCTTGCGCCACTTGGTAGATTGTCTGTAAAAACATCTTCGAAACCCAGGCCATAATAATGCGCCATTACTTTTTCAAACTCTTCAGGTGCAACTGCGATACCCAGATGGTGCAAACCATAACCATGCTTGTCAGTAAACTCTGTATACACGGACGGGGTGTCATCGTGCTGCTGGATAAGCTCGATGAAAAGACTGCCTGTGTGGGCATGAGTGATTGTCAATTCCGGCATATCTAACTTTCCTCTATACCATCCATCCGGCGCTCTAAAACCACGATTGCATGTAAAGGGGCCTATCTTCATCACATCTGCATAAAAGCGCATCGCCACATCTACATCAGGAACAACTAACCCTATTTGAAAAACCTGTCCACTGACAATCTCTCCGAAAGTGAATTTCCTAGTCATAACGCTCAATCCTTTCGTTGTTATCAACTCACATTTGTTGAATTGATGTACATTATAATGATTAAAACAATTTATTGCAACAGCTAAAATTCAAAATTATTTTATATTACACATTTAGACCAATTCTTCTCACACGCACCAAGACAGTCAGCACTAACACTCAATTACGTTCTTATGTCACAGAGAATACCAGATTCGATAACTTAATTCACCCTCGCTTCAAACTGACCTTCCAAATTCATTGATAAACGTGTTTGCAATAAACGCAATTAATAGCAACTTCGATAATATTGATTTCCATTATAGCTGAAACGTTGCTATAATTTACAACATTAGAACCATACAACATTGGCAATAATCCAAAAAGCCGTAGGCCGCAGATAGCATACTACCCCAAATCAACATGCAATATTATTTGTGGAGGATTTATTTATGATAACAAAATTTGATCCAAAAGAGCTGAAGGTGATTGGAGAAACACCGCCGCTTCCACTTATGCCGAGCATAAAAATCTACGATTATCCCGTATCTCCAAAAGACGCTATGATGGCTATGTATGCTCGCAAACCATACTGGCAAATCATTGGTGTTGAGAAAGTGCTCTTTAATCCAAGCATATTGCCTGACAATGTTGCTCGTGGTTTTGTGATTGAGGGGCGGCCTTTTAATGCTGCGGAAGATGGCGGCGGAAAATGCATGTTTGGCGTTGATTGGGAATATGAACCTTTTTCCGGCGGCTCTATGGTACGCCCCGGCAACCCTTTGTTAAGCGATGCCAACGCGTGGCGCGAAAAGCTAGTTTGGCCAAATCTTGACGATTGGGATTGGGAGGGGTCTGCAAAACTCAATACCGAAACAATTCTAAAAACTGATAAGTTTGTGCAAACCTGGCTGTTTTCAGGGTGGTTTGAACGACTTATTTCATTTATGGATTTCGAAGGCGCAATAATGGCAATGTATGACGAAGATCAAAAGGCCGCTGTCTCAGAGTTGTTTGCACGACTGACCGACCTATACATCGAAATATTTGAGCGGATGATAAAGCACTTCCCAATGATAGATGGTTTTTGCATACATGATGATTGGGGTTCGCAAAAAGAGACTTTCTTCTCACCGGCACTGGTCGAAGAGATGATTGTTCCGCACATGAAAAGGATAACAACGTTCCTGCGCTCAAAAGGCAAATTCACCGAGCTACATAGTTGCGGCCAGATACTAAAGCAAGTACCAAATATTATTGCAGCAGGTTGGGATCAATGGACACCTCAAGTCATGAGCATTGCACAAGAAGCATACGAGACTTACGGTAATCAATTACTCATAGGCACCGTGCCTGATTTCTTTGATCCTCTTACAACACCCGAAGAAGAGCAAAGGGTTATAGCCAGAGCATATGTCGATAAATTTTGCAGCCCCAGCAAACCCTCTTATTATGGGATATATGCCGGCAAAATGCTTACTCCTGCGGTTCGGGAGGAAATCTATGTGCGTTCCAGAGAGCGATATAGTAAATAAATTTAACAACAAGGAGGAAAAAAATGAAGAAATTAAAAAATGTCGTTGCCCTGCTCATATGCTTAGCTATGGCCATCATGTTGCTGGCTGCTTGTGGGCCAGCAACACCAGCGGCACCCGCTACACCCGGAGCACCCACTCCTGCACCTGCGCCTGCCCCGGGACCCGGTGACACACCCGGTGCAGGCGGAGTAATCGGAGGCGAAGCGCCTGCGCCTGAAGACGGTGTGACCTTTGCTGATTATATTGAGGTTATCGGTGACAACAGCACCCTCGCAGTTATTGATCCATTTAATCCTGCCGGAAACCAACCTATGATTAGTTGGGTATTCCGAATGATTTACGACACGTTGATTGAGAGCGCAGGAGAAGGTGAATTCATTCCATCACTCGCAACACAATGGCATACAGAAGACTGGCAAACATTCACATTCTACTTGCGTGACGATGTGGTCTTCCATAATGGCGATCCGTTCACGGCTGCGGATGTAGAGGCCACTATTTTGGCATCGCGTGAAGGTGTAGGAACCAGAGCGCATGATCAGTGGCGCCCGGTTGAAACCATAAATGTTATTGATTCGCACACCATAGAGCTTGTGCTGGACGCTGTAAATGTCGAGTTTTTATTCAATGTGTCGCTCCCCACCACCGGAATTGTAAACGTTAGCGCTATCGAAGCAGATCCTGAACAAGGCGCTTGGATTGGAACCGGCCCGTTTACAGTACAAGGATTTGATGCATATGATCATGTTGAGCTTCATAGGTTCGATGGTTATTGGGGAGAGGCTCCCATCACACAGAGAATTTACCTCCGTTTTATCCCTGAGATAACAACTCGCGCTATCATGATGCAAAATGGGGAGAGTCATCTGAGCTTCGGTACCGGCTCTGAGGATGTACCGCTTTTCCAGAACACAGATGATTTTGAAATCTTCTCACTTTGGTTCAATGTGCCTCAAGGCATCTCTTTCAACATGACCCATCCAATTACCGGCGACAGAAACTTCAGAATGGCCGTATTACACGCACTCGACAGAGCCGATATCTCAATGGCCGCAGCAGGCGAATGGGCTGTTCCGGCAGATTCTGATGGCACATTCTGGGGTCTACAAACTGAATTCCGTAACACAGATATCCCTCTAATTCCATTTGACCTTGACAGGGCAAGAGCATATTTAGAAGCTTCACCTTATAATGGCGAGACTATTGAAATTGCAACTGCGATGATCACACATGTCAGAGCTGCAGAAGTTATTCAGCAGCAGCTCTCAAGAATTGGTATAACCACTACAATCAACCAAATGGATGCTGCAGCACTTCATGCATATATGGCATTCCATAACAACCAAACAGAAATGACAATGTTTGGTTCAGCAGCAGGACTTAACGCCGGTTCTGTCAGAGCCATCTTCTATCCGGGCGGCGGCCAGAATAGAGCCGTTTACGACAACCCTGTAGTCACCGCAATGCTTGACGAAGCGCTGAGCATCTATGATGTCGGGGAACGCAGAGATTTATACTTCCGCTTACAGGAAATTGTTGCAGAGGACGCCCCGCTGTCTACGATGTTCTGGCGCGTCAATCCTGTTGTTGCTGCAGCAGGTGTCGGAGGCGTAATACTGCCTGCGGATCATTTCCTTATTGACATGAGAGCCATCCACAGAATCATCGACTAGGCATCAACAGCACAGCACTACAGACCGGGGCAAAAGTCCCGGTCTGTAATGAATCTGCCGGGAGCCAAGCTCCCGCTCGCTAAAGGAGTGACAAGAATTTGATTCGCTACATTATCAAACGCGTTTTGTTGTTGATACCAGTCATTATTGCAATATCGTTTATAGTTTTTGCGCTTATGGAGCTTACACCGGGCGATATTGTTGATGCAATGATTACCGGCGACATGACTCCGGAGGATATCATTGAACTCAGAGAGCAATTTAATTTGCACAGATCAATGTTTTACAGATACGCTCTTTATATGATAAATCTTGTGCAAGGCGATTTGGGCATCTCAATGGTCACAGGGGCAAATGTCTGGGATATGTTTATGAGCAGGCTACCTAACACTCTGCTATTGTCATTTTCAGCACTCATTATCGGAATGGTCGTTGCCATACCAATGGGTATCATTGCAGCGAGACGCGCAGGTAAAATAACTGATAATGTTACAACTGTATTTACACTCGTCGGCATGTCCATGCCGGTTTTCTGGATTGGAATTTTATTGATTTTAGTGTTTTCCTTTTGGTTGGGGTGGCTCCCGGCAAGCGGAAACAGAGATGGGATACGTAGCCTGATACTCCCTGCTGTATGCAGCAGTCTTACAATAATGGCTTTCACAACCAGACAGACCCGCTCTAGTTTGCTTGATGTCCTAAAATCTGATTATCTTCGCACAGCTCGCGCAAAGGGCGCTCCGGAAAAAATCGTAATACGCCGTCACGCCCTGGGTAATGCGTGGATTCCAATTGTCACAGCGCTAGGCACTACATTGGCGACCCAACTTGCAGGTGCAGTGGTCATCGAGCAAGTATTTGCATGGCCAGGTATAGGACGAATGGCCGCGGAAGCTGTCTCTGGAAGGGATGTAACCACGCTTCTAGGAACGGTTATACTGACAACTGTGCTTTATGTATTAGTCCAACTCATAGTAGATTTGATATATGCGTTTGTCGATCCCAGAATAAAATCTCAGTATATGAGCAAGCGCAAGAAGAGCTCTTCATCAACACTGCTTCACCGCAAACCTAAAATTAATACAACTGCCTCGGATAAAAGCGCAAATCCACAAATTAATTTTGCAGATAACCCAGCAGACGATGCCCTTAAATGCAACAATGCACCAAGCACTTTGTCGGCAATAAAGGAAACGCCGATGAGTGCAATATCGAAGCAAACCGCTGACGCTAAAGCTGACAACACCAGACAAGACGCCAAGGAGACACCCAGTCTATACGACAGAATCTCTGATGACCGCACATTGCTTTCTAAGCAGTTCAAAAAACGCAGTCAACTTGGTGATATCTTCCACCATTTGAGCAAAAACAAAGGTGCTATGGCAGGCTTCATCATCGTCGGACTGCTGCTTCTGATTTTGGTGGTTTCTTTGTTCATAAGCTTTGACGCTGTTACCAACATTGACATGTCCAGAAGGTTTACACCTCCAAATCTGCGCCATCCGTTCGGAACAGATAACATGGGACGCGATCAGCTTCTCAGAGTAGTATATGGTACAAGGTTTACTTTAGGCATCGGATTTGGAGCCGCCGCTGTCGCGTCATTTTTCGGCATAGCGCTCGGAGCAATCTCAGGTTATTTCGGCGGAATCCGTGACGAGGTTATCATGCGCTTTTCAGATATTTTGGCTTCGATACCGGGTATGCTGCTCGGCTTGGTTATCGTAACAGTTTTGGGGCAAAGTATACCAAATTTGATTCTGGCAGTGGGGTTGTCTGCGATACCCAACTATATCCGAATCACACGTGCATCGATAATGTCAATAAGAAACCAAGAGTATGTCGAGGCAGCACGTGCCATAGGATTGTCGCACATAATCATTGTGTTCAAACAAGCCTTACCAAACGGACTGAGTCCAATTATTGTTACATTCAGTGTTAATTTGGGTATGTCAATCATCGTTGCAGCTTCGCTAAGCTTCCTTGGCTTTGGTGTTCCTGCGCCGTATCCTGAGTGGGGAACAATGATATCCATGAGCAGAGAATTTGCCCGCTCCGCCCCCTATTTAATGACTTTTCCAGGATTATTTATCATGCTTACTGTATTGGCCTTCAATCTCTTAGGAGACGGCCTTCGTGATGCGCTTGACCCAAAACAGAAGAAAAGATAGGCAGTTGAGCGACCCATTTCAATTTTCACATTTGACGGCATCACATCTTTGGAATATAATGGGGCAAAGTAAAATTTAGTGGCAGTAATTAATACCATATGGAGGCTTTGAATAGTGAGAGAAGTATTTATTAAAAAACTGGTATCATTAATGAACAAAGATGGGCTGGATGCCGTTATGATTTGCCCATCTGAGGAAATGAAATTTCTTCTGGGATATGCACCCATGATGTGTGAACGCTTCCAAGGTTTATTCATAAAAAAAGATGGAAGCCTTTTCTACCTTTGTAATCTGATTTACACAGGTGAGCTCAAAAACATCTTCAATGATTTAAGGATTATTAGTTGGTTTGACGGTGACTTCATGGATGATGCCGTGTCCAAACTGCTTGAATCAGAAGGCCTTTCAGGCAAAAAAATCGGTGTCAACACCTCCGCTCCGGCATTCTGGGTACTTGATGTTGCTAAGAAACTAGACATAACATTTGTAAACGCCAGACCCCTGCTGGAGGAAATCCGCATAATCAAAACCGACGAGGAACTCGAAAACCTCAGGATTTCAGCCGCAATCACAGACAAAGTGTTCAGCGGCGTTATTGAATTTATAAAACCCGGCATGTTGGAGGCCGAGGTGAGGGATTTCATAACCTCGGAAATGATAAAGCATGGTGGAATCAAACCATGGGCGCTTGTTGCATCAGGCCCAAATTCGAGTTTCCCACATTACACCGGCGGCGAGCGTGTCATCGAATCCCCCGATGTCGTACTGCTTGATTTTGGCTGTTCATACAATGATATGTGCTCGGACATGTCTCGGATGATATTTGTCGGAAGTGCAACAGAGGAACAAAAAAAAGTGTATGACATTTGCCGCAAGGCCACCGAAGCCGGTGAAGCCGCATGTTTTGAAGGCGCATTCATTCCGGATATAGACAAGGCCTCTCGTGAAGTTGTAAACAACGCCGGATACAGTGATGCATTTTTTACACGCCTGGGACATGGAATCGGTTTTATGGGACACGAAGCACCCGACATCAAGGTCAGCAACCCCAGAAAGCTCGAAAAGGGCATGGCCTTTACTGTTGAGCCCGGAATAAATCTTCTGGGCAAATTCGGAATGAGAGTTGAAGATGTCGTTGCAATAACCGAAAACGGAGCTGAAATTCTAAACAAATCAACACATGAGATGATTATTGTATAAAAACTTCAACTTTGGGTAATCTGTCATTTATGGGGCTGTTGCACTTTAAACTGCAATAGCCCCCTTCAAACGTTATTGCGCAGGCACATGTGCTTCTACATCATTATTCGACTATTTACAACACAAGCCCTTGCTTCATGCTCTGTATATATTCATACACCGCCTGCTTTGCGTTTTTGCCATGTTCTCCAATGATACGCACAATAGCACTACCCACTATTACGCCGTCTGCAATGGCTGAATAATATTCCACCTGTTTCGGCACCCCAATCCCAAAACCTATGGCAATCGGAATGTCAGTATATTTTCTTATTTCAGATACAATGGCTGACAAATCGGTTGTGATTTCATTGCGCACACCTGTAACACCCATAGAGGATACCAGATAAATAAAACCTTCTGCGCTCTGGGCAATCTGAATAACTCGCTTTTCCGAGGTGGGTGCCACCAAGGTGACAATCTCAATCTGATGCCTTTCCGCCGCCACTTTCGCTTCGCCTTGCTCTTCAAACGGCAAGTCTGGAATAATCACTCCACATATTCCAACCTCTGCACATTTGGCGAAAAATCGGTCATATCCATATACAAACACAGGGTTTAAATAGGTCATAAACACCATCGGAATCCGCATCTGTTCTTTGATGGATGCCACCATCTCAAACACACCGTCAAGCCTTGTTCCGGCAGATATGGCTCGTGCACTGGATGCCTGTATCACCTCACCCTCCGCAATTGGATCAGAGAAAGGAATGCCAATCTCAATCAGGTCTGCACCTGCTTCCTGTGCAGTTAGGATATGTTTTGCCGAATCCGCAAGGTTAGGGTCTCCCGCCATCAGATAAGCGATAAAGGCTTTTTTATTCTTAAACGCATCTTGAATTCTATTCATTGATATTTTCCCCCTTATATCTAGCAATGGCCGCTACATCTTTATCTCCACGTCCAGAAAGGCAAACAACGATGATTTTTCCTTTGCCCATCTCTTTTGCCAGCTTTATCGTGTGTGCCACAGCATGAGCGGATTCGATTGCCGGGATAATTCCCTCCGTGCGCGACATGCGCTCAAATGCTTCCACCGCCTCATCATCAGTGACAGGCACATATTCTGCGCGACCGGTCTCATATAACCATGCGTGTTCCGGGCCGATGCCGGGATAGTCAAGCCCGGCGGAGATAGAGTGTACCGGAGCAATCTGCCCAAACTCGTCCTGACAAAAAATTGACTTCATCCCATGAAAAATACCAACGGAACCGCAAGTAATCGTTGCGGCGTGCTGATCGGTATCAAGCCCTTTTCCTGCCGCCTCACATCCGACCAACCGCACCTTTTCATCACCAATAAAATCATAAAACGTGCCTATCGCATTTGATCCACCGCCCACACAAGCGACTACGGCATCTGGCAGACGGCCTTCCACCCGGCACAGTTGTTCACGAATTTCCACTCCAATCACTTTTTGAAAATCTCTGACCATCATGGGGAATGGATGTGGCCCCATGACAGAGCCGAGCACATAGTTTGTATTTGATACCCGCCGCGTCCATTCTCGCATGGTTTCGTTCACCGCATCTTTTAGGGTCATGGTGCCGGAGGTGACAGGGTGAACTTTCGCCCCTAATAAGCGCATACGATAAACATTGAGTGCTTGGCGCTCAGTGTCCTCTTTGCCCATAAACACCTCGCAGTCAAGCCCTAGCAGTGCTGCGGCAGTCGCTGCTGCGACACCATGTTGTCCAGCTCCTGTTTCTGCGATAATGCGGGTCTTTCCCATATATTTTGCAAGCAAAGTCTGCCCAAGCACATTATTAATCTTGTGGGAGCCGGTGTGATTCAAATCTTCCCGTTTCAAATAGACTTCTGCGCCGCCGATTTGTTTTGTCAGATTCTTTGCGTAATAGAGATGCGAAGGCCGTCCAGCATAATCGTGCAAAAGTGCGTTCAATTCGGTTCGAAATTCCGAATCGTCCTTATAATGGTTGTACGCCTCCTCCAGCTCCTGCAATGCGTCCATTAGTGTCTCTGGGATATATTGTCCTCCAAATTCGCCGAATCTCCCCTTATTCATTTCCGATTCCTCCTAACTAAAGATACAAATATTTCGATTTTCTCTGCGTCTTTCACTCCGCTTGTTTCCACTCCACTGCTCACATCTACGCAAAATGGATTCAGTAAACGAAGCGAATCAACCACATTATCCGCACTCAATCCGCCGGCCAAAAAATATGGGATACCACAATAATCATTTAAGATATTCCAGTCAAAAGTTCTACCAACACCGCCTCGCGCCGCCGAAAGTGTGTCGAACAAAAGGTAATCCACTTCCAGCGGCAAAGGCGGCAGCGTACTGCCAACGCCAACTGCCTTAATCACCCGGCAATCGCAGCGCTCTTTCAGCCGCTTGATATAATCGTCATCTTCGTCACCGTGCAACTGCACCATGTCAATGATTCCATTCTGGTAGATATCCGCAACGACATTTATATTTTCGTTCACAAACACCCCAACAACTTCGACTGTCTGGTCAAGGGATTCTTTTAATATGGCCGACGTTTTCATGTCCACTCTGCGTCGGCTTGGAGCAAACACAAACCCAGTATAGTCTGGCAATACAGTATTGACAGCTGCGATGTCCTCCGCTCGGCTCAATCCACATATTTTGACTTTCGTCATTATGCACCACCTCGCAACTCAGCCAGCGCCGTTTTTTTATCAGAGGAGCGCATCAGTGTTTCACCCACCAGTACAGCATCCACACCATGCTTGCGCAGCGCATCTACATCTTTCGCTGTTCGGATGCCACTTTCGGATACAAAGAGTATATCTCGCGGCACCATTTTTCTGAGACGACTGCTTAATGTGACATCAACTTCAAATGTTTTGAGATTTCTGTTGTTCACGCCGATTATCCTGGCTCCAGCACTGAGCGCCATATCTACTTCCGCTTCCGTATGCGCTTCCACAAGGGCAGAAAGCCCTATGCTGTGGGAAATATCCAAGTACGTAGCAAGCGTTTCCTTATCGAGGATAGCGCAGATCAACAACACTGCACTCGCGCCAAGCAACTTCGCTTCGTAAATCA
Source organism: Oscillospiraceae bacterium (assembly GCA_009781855.1). Lineage (GTDB taxonomy): Bacteria > Bacillota > Clostridia > Oscillospirales > Oscillospiraceae > WRMH01. The sequence goes on from WQUY01000007.1 coordinate 54,279, forward strand.
TATATGGATTAACAGTAAAATCTTTTCGCAGTAGTGGGATGGGTACAGTGTCTGCAATTTCGCGCAGATAACAGTCATCACCTTTGAAGTAATGCGGTTCGGTCAAAACGGAAATTGCCGCCGCTCCAGCGCGCTCATAGTCTTTGGCAATATCTACATAGGGGAACTCCGGAGCGATTATCCCTCTTGATGGTGATGCCCGCTTAATTTCACAGATAAAGGCGATATCTTCTGAGCGCAATGCACTTTCAAAAGGAAAATCATAGACAGCATTTATGGCGCAAACTGTTTTCATAAGTTCGTCTAAAGGCAATCGGTCTTTCTGCGCTTCCACACGCTTTTCTGTGCGTGCTGCAATTTCTTGTAAAATATCCAAACCAATTACCTACCTTTCGTTTGAGAAGCGAACAAACTCTTCCAGTTTTTCATATGCGCTACCATCGTCTATGACATCTTCCGCAATTTTCACAGCCGATTCAATGGATTCATGCCGCCCTGTGATAAACATGGCTGCTGCCGCGTTGAGTACGGCTGCATTTCGCTTTGCTCCTGCTTCGCCTTTGAGCACGGCCTTGAGAATTTCAGCGTTTTCGGTAGGCAAACCGCCCTGCAAATCATCTTGATGGCAACGCTCAAATCCAAATTGCTCCGGCGTGATGGTATATGAGCGCACCCAGCCGTCTTTTACTTCACAAACAAATGTGGGTGCACTGAGCGATATTTCATCCAATCCATCTTCGCCATGTACCACCATGGCATTTTTAACACCAAGATTGCACATCACCTGCGCCAAAGGTTCTACCAGTCCACGATCATAAACCCCCATCAGTTCCATTTTTGCACCGGCCGGATTCGTAAGCGGGCCTATAATATTAAATACTG
>WQUY01000008.1 GCA_009781855.1 Oscillospiraceae bacterium
CTCGGCAAGGTAAGGGCAGAAATCGAGCGTTTTGAAAAGAAGCTGTCCAATGAGCAGTTTATTTCAAAAGCAAAACCGCAGGTCGTCGCAGCAGAGCGTGAAAAGCTTGACAAGCTACATGCCCTGCAGGATAATCTTAAGGAAAGCTTAAATGCTATTGACTAAAATTTCCAGATGTGGTAGAATTTGCGTATAAAAAGGAACTGTCGCCTTGGTTTGGGCGACTCAGTCCTTAGTTGGTTAGAGGCGCCTTAGCTAAGGCGCCTCTAATTATCTAATCTCTGTTTTTGCAGTCGTTTGTCACGAGACTCTTTTTCAGGGTCTCGTGACTTTTTTGCAAGTTTTAATAAATCTCTTTGCGAAATTCATCACGCATCCGCAATGCTTCATTACGAGCGGCAACGGCATAGTCCTCGCCGCTCTTTTTCCATGCCGCAATGATGCCACGCGAAGAATTTACAATCGCACCGCGTCCATTTTTATCAAAAGCCTTTGCCGCATCGGCTGCCGCGCCACCTTGCGCTCCATATCCGGGAACCAGGAAAAATGTATTGCTTAGCCTTGCGCGTAAAAACTCAGCTTCCTCTGGGTATGTAGCGCCAACAACAGCTCCAACTCGACTATATCCATACTCGCCTACAGTTTCCCGCGAAATCTCCTCCAGCAGGTCGCCGACAATAGTATAAAGGCGCTCATCGCCTATGAATTTATCCTGAAGCTCTCTCGCAGACGGGTTTGATGTCCTGACCAGCGCAAATACCGCCTTGTCATACTTTTCTGCCATATCCACAAATGGCTTTACACCATCTGAGCCCAAATACGCATTTATTGTAAGCGCATCAACGTCAAACGGACGCAGCTCCGAATTGCCCACTTTGACCGTGCCAAAATAAGCCACTGCGTATGCTTCCGCAGTTGAGCCAATGTCATTTCGTTTTCCATCGCAAATAACATACATTCCCTTTGACTTTGCATAATCGCATGTCTGCTTTAATGCCAAAACACCGCAAGGCCCCAAAAGTTCATAATATGCCGACTGCGGCTTTATTGCAGGGACTATGTCGCAGAGCGCATCGATCAGTCCAAAGTTAAACTCACAGACTGCGGCTCCAGCCGCTTCGAGGGTCTCTCCTTTTTCTGCAACATGCTTTTGGAGTATGTGCGGCGGTACATGTTCCAGCGCCGGATCTAGTCCGACAACGGACGGATTTTGCATATCATCAATTTTTTTCTGTAATCTGTCAAAAGACATTATTTAATCCCCCTAAGTAAAATTAATCTTTGTAAACTACCCTGCCGCGAGATATAGTATATTTCACCCTACCATAAAGCTGCATTCCGCCAAAAGGTGTGTTCACCGCTTTTGATTTCAGTTGCTCTGGGCTGACGCACCATTGCTCACTTGGGTCGAATATAACTATATCGGCTATTGCCCCAATGCGCAAACTCCCTGCCCTAAGTCCGAATATCCTTGCCGGGTTTGTTGCCATGAGCTCTATGATCTCTTTTATACTGAGCCGCTTCGTATGATATAGATTCGTGAGCGCCAAAGCCAATGACGTTTCAAGCCCAATCAAACCTGATGGCGCATCTTCTATGGATTGCGCCTTTTCTTCTTTGGCGTGCGGCGCATGGTCTGTTGCTATGATATCAATCGTTTTGTCACTGAGCCCTTCAATTATTCCGGCAACATCCGCCTCGGTTCTCAGGGGTGGGTTTACGCGGGCAAGAGTTCCTTGCCGCAAAACTTCTTCCTCTGTCAGCGAAAAATACTGTGGGCAGGTTTCTGCCGTTACTGCGATTCCCTGAGCCTTTGCTGCACGAATCATTGCGACCGATGCTGCTGTGCTGACATGTGCTATGTGAACCTTTGCTCCGGTTTCCCGGGCAAGTAAAATATCGCGAGCAACCATGATTTCTTCTGCAATGGCAGGACGCCCCGGAATCCCCAGTGCGCGCGACACTGCACCCTCATTGACAGCGTAATTTTGCGCTATCTCATCATCTTCACAGTGGCTGATTATGATGAGACCGATTTCCTTAGCCTTTTTCATTGCAGTCCGTACGAGCTTCGCATTTTGAATTGGGTTTCCATCGTCAGACAATGCAACAGCCCCTGCACCAGCAAGTTTCGAAAAATCTGTCAGCTCTTTTCCGCCTAATCCGACAGTGATCGCACCAATCGGAAGCACCGTCACAGGCGCTTCTTTTGCTTTGTTTGCGATATAACTGATTGTCTCTGCATTGTCGGCAACCGGCGAGGTATTCGGCATACATAGACATGTTGTCACGCCACCGGCAGCAGCTGCGGCAGCTCCGGTCAGGATATCCTCTTTGTATTCAAATCCCGGCTCTCTGAAATGCACATGAACATCAACAAGTCCGGGCGCAACAACAAAACCCTCGGCATTCAATATATTCATATCAGCCGTTTGCTTGATATTTTTTCTTATCTCAACGATTTTGCCATCTTCTATCAAGATGTCAACGCCCTCTTCAAGTGCCCCTATTATATTTCCGCCTTTTATCAGAAGCATAAAGTCCTCCACCATTTAGATGATTGAGTATACCACAGCGCAGCGAAATAATCCAGAAATGCCCAGCAAAAAAATGGAGAATAGCCTCATTTTTAAGACTACTCTCCATATGAATAATTTTGGCAACTAACTAGTACTTCATTCTTGAAATAAGTTTGCAAAGATTGTGGTAGGTTTTTTCGTCTGGCAAGGCAAAAAACTGCGGGAATACCACTGGTCTTTCAAGATATTTTGACGAAGCCAGGCGGAAAAAGATGCCATAAGAAAAGGCTAGTTATTTGGAATACGTTACACTAGTCACCTTCGTGTACGATTTGCAACGGCAAGCGCGTAATATCATTTTCTTTGATACCATATACTTCCATGCTGTATCTGTCGATTTCTTCGGCCAAAGCAATATATGTTCCCTTATACAAAGAGCCTGGTCCACCTTGGGTGATACAAGGAATAAAGTATTTATTTCCACACTCACTCAATGTTTCACGAACAACCTTGCGCACATCCTCCTGCGTCCAGCCGGTAAAGTCTACGAGTTTGTTGTCTAGGCCGCCCATAAACGAAATTTGCCCACCGTATTTATTGATTAGCTCCGGTATATTGTTTGATTTCATGCAGCCTTGCCAAATATCTATGCCCATTTCAATCATGTATGGAACAATCGTCGCACTATAGCTATCGTTATGATGTATGATAAGCTCTACGCCATTGTTATGATAATATCCGTAAATCTGCTTATATGGCTCAACAAAATACTCTGCAAACATATCAGGATTCAGGAATGTGCTGATTTCACTGCCCCAGTCGTCATGGTGGAATACAGCGTCAGGTTTTAAGTGCTTACAGATACCCTCAGCAAGTTCAAGCTCCCAGTCGGTGAGATATTTCACCATGTCACGCATCTCATCGGGGTCGGTCATGTAGTATGTCAGCGCCTCTGTTATCTCACAAAGATGATGAGTCTGCTCAAACAGGCCGGGCGCTACAAACGCCGCTTTATAGCTCTGTGACCCATCAATAGCATCATACTGCTCCTTTGCCATTGCCCATTGCTCATCAGTAAATTTTAGTGGGGGTGCTTTGACATACTCACGCCAAGTCTCAATGTCTTTAACGACTATTTTTTCTGGTGTATGGAGTGGAAATGGTCCCGGAACATGCGCTGGGTATGAATTTGTGACACCCCACGCATTGACCACATCAGGCCCTCCCCTTTGCACTCTGGACGAACCAAACATGCTAAAGGGATGTTGCAATAATTGAACGGCCTCATATTGGTTTACGAAACGCTCAGGCTTTCCACCTCTGATTACTTCCTGCATATTTTGTTTTGCTGTTAACATTGATTTCCTCCTTAGTATTGTAAATAAAGCTGCCGGGAAAAACCCGTGCGGTTTTAGCCTTTGTCGCTCTATTATAAAGACCCTATCCTTATTTGTCCATTTTTATGTGAAATATTTAGCTTGCCAAGCACATTATCAACACTGTGGGGCTTAGCAATATCACATACAAAATCGGCGTTTTTCAGCAACGCCTCGGCAGAAGATTTGATATCCTCAACACCAGTCTTATGCATGAGCACTAGAGCACCCGGAATCACGTGCTTTGATAGTGCATTAGATTCACAAACAATAAAGCTCCCGGCAGGAATGTCGATACTATCAAACGCCTCAAATGCGTAGTCTTTCATGGTTTTAATCCAATAGACTTTTTTTGCACCAGCCGCCAGGAGCATATTTGTGTCCTTCTTTCCAAAGGACTCTGTTTCTTCAATTATTTCGTAATTGCCTTTAAACGAGCTGCACGCGCCGCAGCCATCGGCACCGTGATGACACACCTTTTCACTATCTGAAACGGTAGTTACTTTTATCGCGACTATATCTACACTGCTTTTCCATCGCTCAATAAATGAAACGCTGAAAAAGGTTTTGCCTGTATTTCTTGCCGTTGAACAAACCAAGAGCATATGGGGCATTTTCATTGTAGCCACTTTTTTTGCACCTGCGCTGTAAGACATTGTCGCAACCACCTATCGTCTCTTTAGCTTAGGATCGAGTGCATCACGAACTCCATCGCCGAATAAGTTAAACGCCAATACTGTCATCATAATGAATATGCCGGGGAATGTGGTAATCCACGGTGCATTACGTGTGTATTCTCTTCCCGCTGCAATAACTGCACCCCATTCAGGATGCGGTACCGGCACACCAAATCCGAGAAATGACAGTGACGATGCAACAATAATTGTAATACCCAAACCGGCTGTAACCGTAACGATGACAGGGCTAAGTCCGTTTGGAAGCACTTGCGTAAAAATGATGCGTAGGTTTGCAATCCCTACAGCCTTTGCTGCCTCAACAAATTCGTTGTTTCTGACCGTCAATATTGACGCCCTTGTCATTCTAAGATAGACGGGCGCACCTGTTATCCCAACTGCGACAATCAAATTTATCAAACTCTGTCCCATAACGGTGACTATAACCATACCCATGAGAATGCCGGGTATAGAAGCCAGAACATCCGACAGGCGCATGATTATATCATCTGCCTTTCCACCGTAGTATCCCGCAAAACTTCCTGCAACAACACCGATAAATGCTGAAATCAAAACTGCACCGAATCCAATGGCCAATGAATATCTCGTACCATAGATTACACGCAGGAATAAGTCTCTACCCATATTATCTGCACCGAATATATGCTGCGCACTCGGCCTTGCAAATCGAGATGATACATTTATATCTGTGATTGCATCCCATGAAATGAACAATGAACCTAAGAAAGCAACAATAATCAGGCTGAATATAACAAATCCTGCCATCGCACCTTTGTTGAATTTCAAATAATGAAATATATCGCCTATTTGACTGCGTTTCCTGTATTTTTTTGTTACAAGTATATCAGTTTTTGTGGCGCGGTTTCCATTGTTTTTATTACTCATTTGCTTGTCCCTCCTGCTGCCGCCGGAGCTAATGTGGGTGGTTTTTTGCGTTTAGCTTTCTTGACAGAATTTATGTATTGAGATTTGATACGCGGATCAACAAATGCATACATTATATCTACTACAAGCTGTACTAAAACGTACAAGATAGTTGTCATTATAATAACTCCGGTCGTTGCCGTAACATCCCTCGCCATAACTGCTTCAGCAGCCATACGTCCAATACCCGGCCAGGCAAATACTGTTTCTACAACGACAGAACCTGCAAGCTGAGCAGCAAGCGACGTTCCAATTGCAGTGATAACCGGAATCCAAGCATTTCCTAATGCGTGCTTTCTTATAACAGCTTCTTCAGGCACACCCTTTGCCCTGGCAGTTCTGAGGTAGTCTGCCCTGAGCACTTCAAGCATGTTTGAACGTGTTTGCCTGGTTGTCATCGCTATCATACCAACACTGCTGCAAAGCGCAGGCAGGATGATACTTCGAATCCCATGATTGTTTCCACCGGCGGGAAACCATGCAAGTTGTTGTGCAAATAACAGCAAAAGCAATATGCCCAGCCAGAAGAGCGGTAGAGACATACCTATGAGGGAAAACACTGCGATAACATTATCTGTTATGCTTCCTGCCTTCCTTGCCGCTGCAATACCTAATGGAATCGATACTGATGCACCTATAACCAGCGCCGTGAAGGACAGTATCAGAGTATTGGGCAATCTATTAATGAACATAGTCCATATATCAAGACCGGTGTGGTCAGACACTCCTAAATCTCCTTGGAGCAGATTGAGCATGTATACACCATATCTATATATCATAGGCCTGTCGAGATTATGCTGTCTTATGAGTTGTTCGCGTCCTTCCGGAGTCATTCCCTCAGCTTGCGCAAGTATCGCATCAAGAATCGTTCCCGGAGCCAATTCCATAAGGGCAAACACTATAAACGACACCAGTATAATTACCGGAATCAACCATAGTATGCGCATCAACACGTAACGAATCAATGTTTCTCCTCCTTACAGCGACCGGGGCGCTAAGCCCCAGTCGCCGAGAAATGTTATCTTTCCCGAAATTCTATGCATCCAAATCCCAGTAAACATGTCTGAAATCTGTCCAGTGTGTGTCTGGTGGGAAGTACATGCCTCCGATACCATTGGCAGCAACTTGTCCGAAAATACGCCACATCATGTTCTTGCCTACAAGATCGTCATGAATCAGTTCCTGAACTCTCATGAATGTCGCTTCGCGTTCATCTCTGTCTGTCATCGTTGCAGCTTCATTGAGTAGGCGAGTGACTTCTGCATTGTCATAATTGGCTCTGTTCTGTGCGCCGCCCGGAACAAAGTTGTGACGCGCAGATGCCGAGTTTAGTGTAAATTGGAAACCGTGGAAAACGATTTGTGATCTGTTGTCTTCTGCCGCCCAGTGTGCTGCAAGGCTCGGTGCATCCATTTGATTAATGACAACGTTGATGCCGATTCTGCTCAGGTTTTGCTGGATAACTTCAGCACCTCTGACGTTTGTAATAACCGCTGCAGCTATTTCAACAGTCTCGCCGTTGTATGATGACCGTTCCAGATATGATCTTGCAAGATCCTGGTCAAATGCCCATCCCGGAAGATCGTTGTTGCGGAACTCAGTCTGGAATCCCCAAAGTGTGCCCTCGTCATCGCCTGGCGGTAATCCCCAGTCGCCTGCTGCAACGATTGCAACTTCAGCTCTGTTAATGCCGTGTACAACAGCTCTTCTGAAGTACGGATCAGCTGTGATTGGGTTTGCCATGTTGAAAGATATACCTTGTGGGTTGTTCACTGTTTGCAGTGTGATAAAGAAGTTGTCAGGATCGTCTGTGAATATACGCATATCTTCTGAACCAATACCTAGGCAGATTTGCGCTTCACCATTTTGCATCATGATTGTACGTGCAGCTACCTCAGGAATAAATCTCAAAGTAATGCTCTGTGTCGGCATAACGCCGCCCCACCACGCATCATTGCGCTCAACAGTTACAAAGTCGTTGGATACAAATTCTCTGAGTCTGAATGCGCCTGTTCCAACAGCAGCGCCCAAATCAGGATCTTCATTGATCGCTCTTTCGTTGAGCATACCGGTCATCGGCATGGTCATGTTAAAGTAGAAGTCAACATTCAAATCTCTGAGTACAAACTCTACTGTGTAATCATCAAGCGCAGTAACAGTTTCTACAGGCGACCATTGTGCCTGAACATTTGTACCAGCAGCATCCAGAGCATGATTTACTGTGAAAACTACGTCAGCGGCTGTAAAGTGGTCACCGTTGTGGAAGTATACATCATCGCGTAATGTCAGTATAAATGTCTGATAGTCATCAGTGTGCCAGGTTGTGGCAAGAGCCGGTAGAAATTCTCCACTTTCAATATTGTAATTGAGCAACCTGTCGTGAATCATGGTGAATGTCTGATTTGTACCCGGAGTATGAGAAGCTGGGCTCATCGGATTAAGAACACCTATTTGATTGTTGTCAAGGATGATCTCTATGTGCTCAGCCAGATTTGCTTCTTCACGCGGAGGTGCGGGCGGTTCTGGAAGCGCCGGTGGTTGTGTAACTGGGGGACTTCCGGCTTCGCCGCCACCTGTAGCACCCTGTCCTGTTGGTGCATCCGCTGGCGCACATGCTGCAACCAGCATAAGGCACATAACCAAACTTAGAATGATCGCTAACGTTTTTTTGCCGTTTTTCATTTTTTCATCTCCTTGTTTTTAATAGTTGTACTTCACTTTGTAAGTTATTTTTCTGCTATCACCTCCATCCAGAAAATTCGTTTATTCAGGCAGTACAGACACAAATCAAAGACGCTCACATTTTGAAAGAATTTCCCCCAAAAAGAAAACCTATCAACTGTATCTGCCTATAGTTCGCGAGATTTCATAGGCTGCGCTTGTCGCATTGAATATATTCGTTGGCGCTATGCAATCACCTAAAACGTGGAATTCAGGTGCACATGCAGCATATTCCATTGCCTCTTTCTGACGCGGCGCTTGTCCCGCCGCAAATATAACTGTATCCGCCGTAAAAGTTTTGCGCTCATCGCCACATATACAAATCACTTCTTCCGAAGTTACCGAAAGCGCTTTCGTGCTGAGGGAAACATTTATACCATGCGCTTGTATCTGAACTGCAAGGCCTTTTGCGTGGAGGTGGTTTCCTCCATGATCTAAGTTGCTTTGCATTTCAATTATTGTGACTTTCCTGCCCAGGGTTGCAAGATATATCCCAAGCTCAACGCCTACAAGTCCCCCACCCAGGATTATGACTTCCGCACCAACTTTTTCTGGACTCATATATGCATCGACAGCCGACACAACATTTTTGTTATAGTCACCCTCAGAAGTAGTAAGGCCTTCAATTGCCAGCAAATCAGGATTTGCACCCAAAGCTGCAATAATAACATCTGCACCTGCTGCCTCGGCCATTTTCGGTGTCATTTTTGTATTGAGCTTAACCACAATAGATGGATTTTCTTCTATCAGACTTGTTTGTCTATGAATATACTTAGAAAGATTTTTCTTAAATGGCACATGCTCCTCGCAAAGCAATATGCCTCCCAGTTTTGAATTCTTTTCACAAAGTGTAACTTCATGACCACGTTGCGCACATGTGAGCGCTGCTTGCATCCCGCCGACTCCACCGCCAATAATCAACACTTTTTTCTTGTTTGCAGGCGGTATATCAAACTTTTCGGCATATTCCCTGCCGGTTTTCGGATTTATGGAGCAATAAAATTTTCCATACGTCTGAACCGTTGAGAAGCAGCTCAGACAGCGCATACACTTTATAACTTCTTCCTCACGGCCTGTTCTTACTTTTGCAGGTAAGTCAGGGTCAGAGAGCAGTGATCGTGAAATTGCAACAAAATCGGCTTGTCCTGTTGCTATGATTTCTTCCATGAGTTCCGGGTCTGAAAAGCCACCGACCGTAACCACTTTAGATATCGAAACATTTTTCTTGATTTCGGCTGCAAAAATGCTGTTGCAGCCTTCCTCACGAAACATATCCGGATGTGTTACCGTAAAAACTTCGTCCCTTTCATGGCTTCCGGCAGAAACGTGAATCATGTCGGCATAACCATCCAGTTGCTTTGCCAGAGCAATGCCCTCACTTATATCGTAGCCGCCGTCATAACACTCCGAGCCGCTGATGCGCATTTCGATGGGGAAGTTCGAACCGACTCTAGCCCTGATTGCTTTGCATATTTCAACAGGCAACCGCGCACGATTTTCTATTGAGCTTCCGCCCCAGCTATCTTTTCTTGTGTTCAAGTGGGGGTTTAAAAATTGTGAAATAAGCCACCCATGACCGCCATGTATTGTAACTGCACTAAAACCACAGTGTTTTGCGGTTGCAGCAGCCGCCGCAAAACGATCAATGAGTGAAATAATATAGTCCTCGCTCATCTCATATATCGGCCGTCCGTTATCCTCCATTGCAACCGGACCGTAAGAGGGTAGTCCTGTCTTTCGGTTTGAATACAGCCCACAATGCAGAATTTCCGCAGAAGCCAGTACACCGTGACGAGTAATCGCTTGAGCTACATCATACAGTGAGAATATGGAACGTGGATTGTCAAGAAATACATGATAGTCTCCAAAGTCTCCATAATCCTTATCTATGTAGCAACTGCCGACCGTAACCATTGCCGACCCACCAGCAGCCCTGCGCTCGTAAAATGCAGCAGCTTCCGGTTTGTGATAGTAGCCATGTTCGCGGCTCCCTGCTACATCCAGATAACCCATAGCTGATGTGATGATTCTATTTTTGAAGAGTGCGCCGGCTACAGAAACAGGACTAAACAAATGTTTATACTTTAACGTATCCATATGAGGGCTCCCTTTGTTGTAAAATGTACAAAAGTTATCCAGGTCGGGCGGAGAGGCGCTTCCAGTAAACGGATTTTAGAATATTAACTAGTTCTTTGGCCTGGCTTTATCAGCACCACCATCGACCAGCATGGATATACCGGTAACGCTCTTTGACTCATCGCTGGCTAAAAACAGTGCCATATACGCAACATCCATTGGATCTACCAGTTTTCCGGTCAATGTGTTTCCGGCTATCTGTGCAGCAACTTGATCATTATATTCTTGAACGAATGTCGCCAACATTGGTGTTTCGGTTGGACCCGGATTTATGCAGTTACAACGCGCTTCCGGTGCAAGTTCAGATGCAAGGCCAATGGTGAGTATGTTGTTTGCAGCTTTGCTTGCCCCATACAGACCTTGCGTTGCTCTTGGCCTGAGCGCAGCGGTCGATCCGACAAGTATCAACGAACCATGGTTCTTTTTAAGTTCAAGAGCCGTGTATTTTGACATAAGCCATGCTGATCTTGTGTTTATGTTCATTACTCTGTCAAATTCACGCTCATCAAGATCCCAAATCATTTCTGCCTTTTGTGCAACACCTGCACAGCAGAATACAGCATCTATTTTCCCGTATGTCGCGATGGCAAAATCAGCCGCAGCCTTACAATCTTCTGCCTTTGTTACGTCGGCATAGATAAACTCTGCTTGACCGCCCTTAGCCTTGACTTCCTCCACAGTTTTCATTCCTGTTTCTTTGTTAAAGTCAACAACGACAACTTTGGCACCCTCCTGGGCGAATAACAATGAGGACGCACGACCCATTCCCGAACCTGCTCCGGTTATTAGGGCCACTTTGTTTTTTAGTCTTGCCATAAAAATCAATACCTTTCCTGATTATTTATCATAGAGCATTTTCCGCTCATTTTACAATTTTTGTGAAACACAATGTAACCAGTTTCTATTCTTGGAATTGTATACTTATTAACAAAAAATGTCAATATTTTTTCACACATTGCAGAGGCATTTTACAACTCATTTTTTCTATAGCAGCAATAAGTAAACGATAAGTGGAATCGTTATCAATGATAGGAGCGTTGTCATCGCTACTCCCGCCGATGTTAATTGCTCATCACCGCCAAATTCGATTGCAAACATCGTTGATGTTGCAGCTACAGGCATTGCCGATATAACAACCAACACACCAAGCATCAGCTCGCTTATATTAAATTGCCTGAATATGAGCCAAATGACTACAGGCATTATAATCAATTTCAGTGCAGTCACAGGATAAAGCCGCCATTTTGAAAACATATCTCTAAAGGGTGCAAGCGCCATTGTGCCGCCAACAACCAACATCGCGCCCGGCGTCGTCATGCCACCCGCAATGCTCAATGTATCTGCAATAAATGCAGGTGCCTCAACATTTATAGTGATTATGGCAACTGCGAGAAATGCCGCTATAGTAGGGGGATTTATCAGTACTTTGGGTTCAAATTTTGCACGTTTTCCGGAAATCATATAAACCCCAATTGTAAAGGTAAGAACCGAAAATGGGATATTATAAATCGCTACTAACACCGCAGATGCTTCGCCAAAAATCGCTGATGTCAAAGGGAGTCCCATAAACAAAAAATTGCTGAACGCAGCCATATAGCAATAAAGGCCTCGGCTACGTTTCTCTCCGCCCAACGCACGCATTATAGGAAACGCTATAGTCAGATATATAAAAAATGAAAGAAATGACAACAAGAGGAAAAACACTGTGTCGCCTATCATCAAAACTTTGTTGTCACCCAAAACTGATGCCAGAATTGAGCAAGGCAGTGTGATGTTTATGATAATCTTTGATAGCAATTTTGTGCCGTCAGCATTGAGTATTTTTGTCTTGCCGGCAAGGAAGCCCAACGCAACAAGAATACTGAGCATCGCCATCCTGCCGATTAAAACACTTATGTCCAAAAAACAACACTTCCTCTAACTATTTGGGCTGCTCTAAACGCCCAGCACTCGCCATCTTGGCGGCGTGCATCCGCAACCTTGCCTGTGTTTTTTCGATTGCGGATGCCCCGTCTTTTCGTTACGGCGTTGCAGATATTTCTGATCATTGAAATTTCGAGACAACGCCATAGTTCTTGCGGCTTATACCGCCGGCTTACAGCGCTATAAGTTGTTGGCTGCGTAGAACCCTTCTTTGGTTGCCCACTCCAGGAGTCTTGGCTCATTACAGTCTCCGGCGGAAACAAACGAATCTGCAACATTCATAAAACTATCGCTTTCGACTGTCTTTGCTTTCATGCCCGCTGCAAGAATTACATCGTCTGCTTCGATGGTTTTGGTAACACCGTCGTGATCATAAGTTACTTTACCCGGCTCAATCGCTGTGCATGTAGCAAAGTTAATGATTTTAACGCCGCTGTTTCTGACTTCGACAAAAAGCTCGCCCCTTTGGGTCGGTGAGGCATCGGGGATTATTTCACGCCGAGATTCCAAAACCGTACACTTTTTGCCAATCATATTGAGATGTACAGCAAGTTCAACGCCGACCTGTCCACCACCTATGATTACAATATTTTCACCGAGTTTCTTTTCCATACCGTGCGCCTGTATTGCTGTAACGGCATGTTCAACTCCCGGAACTTGCGGAATGATCGGCTCAGAACCAATCGCCGAAATAACAACATCATAACCCCCGGATTTAATCATCTCCGGCGTGGCACGAGTATTCATCTTGACATTTACCGAAGATTTCTCGACTTGTTTTACCATCCAGCCTATATATCTGGCGTGTGGATACTTAAACGAAACATGCTCTGCATATTTCATTATACCACCCAAAGCATCGGTCATCTCGTATAAATCAACATCATGCCCACGCTCTGCAGCGGTCAGTGCAGCTTTCATACCAGCCGGGCCGCCACCAATGACTGCTACTTTCTTTTTGCTCTTTGCCGGAGCCTCTAGGCGCTCCATCCAAAACTCCATTCCGGCCTTTGGGTTCACTGCACATTGATGATGTCCACCATAAGCCGCGGTATCATGGCAGCGCATACATTGGATGCATGGAACCACATCTTCGATGCGCCCACTTGCACACTTTGGAATCATTTCCGGATCTGCGATTATTGCGCGGCATATCGCTGCAAAGTCTGCCGATCCCGAGGAAATGAGCTTTTCTGCATCAGCCAGATCACGAATCGCTCCCATAGCTGTAATCTTACAATCAACACGTCCGGATTTTTTGAATGTGTCAGCTACATAGGAGTTTGGAAGACGCGGACGAAAACCAGATGCATGAATATGAGCCATCCAATCCGGATTATGCATACCCGCTGAGCATTGCAGTATATCCAGATATGGCGAAAACAGCTCTGCCATACGAAGACCTTCATCAAGGTCTATACCACCTGCTTGCAGCTCTGTACCGGAAAGCCGAGCCTCAATAAACATATCATTGCCAACTGTTTCGCGCACTGCCGAGAGTATATCCAGAACATAGCGCGTCCTGTTTTCAAAGCAGCCCCCATACTGATCCGTTCTTTTATTCGAGTATGGTGATAAAAATTGCGCAAGCGGCGTGCTATGTCCAAAGTGCAGAAATATTCCATCAAAGCCTAATTTCTTTAAAATCCCTGCAACTTCAACATATCTATCTCTGTAACGCATCATTTCATCAACAGGAATCTCTTCAAGAAGCCCACCGAACATCCCCCTGGAACCCGGTGATACACCATAGTTTTTGAAGAAGTATCCTGTGAGTTCCATGGATGCTTTCGCGCCATAGTAATGTATACTTTCGACCATCGTGGTGAGTCTGTCTCTGGTTTTTTTTATGGACAACTCCCATCTGTCTTCCCAGTCGTTATCTAGTCCTACTCCCGTGACCGTAACAAGACCAACACCGGACTTTGCGCGATTAGTCCAGAACGCCATTGCCTCATCTGTGGGAATTTTTGCCCCATTATGTATTGAGGGCGATCTTGAAGGCGGATATTCAATACGGTTTTTGAAAACGAATTTGCCCACGCGGATAGGGGATAGTGCATTTGGATATTGCATAAACAGCCCTTGTATAATGCTTAGGGGGCATCATACATACCTTTCACATATTCGTTATTTGTATAGCGATTCAGAAGTTGTCTGCTCTTCCGACTTTATCTGATGGTCATCAGACCACCATCGTGCACGATAACGGTACCAGTGATTTGGCACCCGGCCGGCGAAGCGAGAAATACACAAAGCGCCCCAATTTCTATAGGCTCACCAAAACGGTGTGCCGGAAGTGTCTTTTCAGCCGCCTCAAACGCGCTGGGCGGAAGGTCCTTGTCCAGATCGGAATGTGTCATGCCCGGAGCCAGCGAGTTTACGCGGATTCCGTAGTCTCCCAGCATAAGCCCAAGGTATTTGCAAAAGATATCAATCCCGGCTTTCGAAACATTGTATGGAGCCTTATCGTGATCACGTGATGTCGAAACACGTTGACCGCCAACAGAAGAAATGTTTACAATTGTTCCGCCGCGACCGGCTTCTTTCATTTTGGGTACCAATGTATACAACACATTAGCCGGGCCATGAAGGTTCGTATTGAGCACACGATGCCATTCATCAAGTCCGGTCGGTGCAAAGAAATTTGTCGTCGTGCCAATACCCGCATTGTTGATAATTACATCAACATAGTCAAAGAACTCGTAAACGCGCTTTCCCGCTTCAACAACTGCATTATAATCTGCAATATCAACTGGAATGCATGTGTGGCGTCCGCCATACTTTGATAACTCGTCTACTGCTTGCTTTCCTGATTCTTCATTGCGGCATAAAATCGCAACATTTGCTCCGCTCTGCGCAAATGCAGTTGAGATTCCAAGACCGATTCCTCTGTTACCTCCGGTAACCACAACATTTTTGCCTTTTACATCAAATGCGCCATTCATTGTCTCGATTGGTGGTGTTTTTACAAACATTTTTCTATCCCTTTCATAAAGCAAATTTCAAATATTCAAAATATAATCACATCTAAGGTAATTCTTTAAATACACCTCTGAGGTTCGTTGACGGCCAGTCAGCACTCAATCGCACTCCGCCTACCCCGTTAACCGCAGCTGCTGCATTGAGACGCCAGAAGATATTAAATGCTGGACGAGTCTCAGCAACATGCTCTTGCAAGTGCCTGTAAATGGCCGCACGCTCCGATGGATCGCTTATTGTCATCGCTCTATCGATTAGCTCACTTACATATGGGTCATTAAATGACATTCGGTTTGCTGCACCAAACGGATAAAAAACGTTGCGAACGGATCCGGAAGACAGTGTAACCACCGCACCAAAAATGTACATTTGCGCCTGATTGTTCTCATAGGTCGCATATGCAGTAAAGCTTCCTGTATCCATTGCATTGATTGTTATATTAATGCCTATCTCTGCCAGTTGCATCTGAACCGCCTCAGCAGCCCTGATGTTTGTAATTACCGCAGTTGAAATCTCAATTTCTTCGCCATTGTAAGGTGAAGCCTCCAGATATTGCCTTGCTAAATCCAAATCGAATGGAAGCGCGGGGATATCATTGTTACGAAATTCCTGTGCATAACCCCAAATTGCACCGTCTGTCACTTCAGCAGCCCACTCGCTGGCTGCAGCCATTGCTATCTCTGCCGAGTTAATTGCATGACCCACAGCCCTTCTGAAGTTTAAGTCTCCGGTAATAGGATGCTGCATATTAAACCCAAGTACATTCGGAGTGTTGAATGTCGTTGGAATCAGAAAGAAGCCCGGATCTGCATTCAGTACAGCCAAATCCTCTGCACCAACACCAAAGCTTAAATCAGACTCGTGATTGAGCATCATAATAAGCCGAGTTCCAACTTCGGGAACAAAACGAAATGTCATACTTTGTGTTGGCGGCGCTTCACCCCAATAATCGTCAAAACGTGTCAGTGTAACAAAGTCAGATGTCGCAAAATCGGTGACCATAAACGGGCCTGCACCAACCCATGCGCCATTTTCAGGGTCCTCGGTCATCGCTCTTTCATTAACGATACCTGCAGCGTGCATTCCCATTTCAAACAGAAAATCGACATTCACTTCTGAAAGAACGATTTCGACCGTGTAGGTATCAATAGCCCTTATTGTGTCAACTCCACGCCATCTGTCAAATCCAAGTGTACCCGGCGAATTGCGTCCCGTTATAGCGGTGAACACGACATCATCTGCGGTGAATCTATCACCATTATGGAAGTAGACACCCTCACGTAAGTGGAAGATAAAAGTCTGATAGTCCTCAGTTTCCCATGATGTTGCAAGTTGACCCTGAAATCCGCTGGTATCTGTTGGATCCCACAACCTGGGGTTGTATATCAGCCTGTCATAAATCATCGTAAATATCCATTGCGTTGGAGCGGTTGTTGCGGCAAGCTGGAAAGGACTTATTACTGCGATATTGTTCCCATCGAGCTGAATCTCAAGATGTTCTGCAAGGTTTGCCCCGGCTGCAGGTGGCTCCACACCGCCGGGCTGGATCGCACCCGGCTCAGCACCCGGAGATACCGCAGGCGGTACAACATCTGATACGCCACCGGATTGCGGTGCACATGCGGCTACAAGCACCATACACATACAAACCACGAGCAAGATCGACAATAACTTTTTCATACTATTTCCTCCTTTTATTTTTGTTTCACTACGAATATCTAAACGTGTTGTCCATTCAAACCTACTTTTTAAGTTTGGGATCCAGTGCGTCGCGAAGTCCATCACCAAGCAAGTTGAATGCCAACACTGTTAAGACTATAAATATTCCCGGAAATGTTGTAAGCCATGGTGCGATTCTCATAAAATCTCTGCTTCCAGCAATCATTGCGCCCCATTCAGGATGCGGTACAGGCACTCCAAACCCCAGAAATGAAAGCGAGGACGATATCAAAATTGCAATACCAAGACTCGTCGTAAATGTGATGATGATCGGTGCCAATCCATTTGGCAGAACTTGATTAAAAATTATGCGAAAATGAGATAACCCAACAGCACGCGCTGCCTCAACAAACTCCTGATTTCTCACATTCAGAATGGATGCCCTTGTTATGCGTATAAATGTTGGAATCGTTGCAACACCCACTGCAATGATTAGATTTCTCACACTCTGCCCAAGCACGGTAACGATAACCATTCCAAGCAACAATCCGGGTATCGCAGCAAGCGTATCGGAAGCTCTCATAATGATTTCATCAACGGCTTTGCCAAAGTAGCCCGCTATAGCACCTAAGAAAATGCCCACGACAGCAGCCAGTCCGGCAGAGCTGAACCCGATCAGCAAAGAGTATCTTGTGCCATATATTACACGTAGAAAAACGTCGCGCCCCAATCCATCAGTACCAAACGGGAACATTGCGCTGGGGCTTTGCAGTCTGTTCATGATGTTGCCTGTGGTTACCGACTCAAAGCTCATGCTAAGCGATATAAAAAACGTCACAAACAAAAGCGCAAGAATAATTAATCCGGCCATGGCACCCATGTTTTGCCTCAAACTATTGGCTATTTCTCCAAATCGACTGCGTTTTCTATACTTTTGAGTAACGAGTATATCTCTTTCACCTGACTCATCGGTTGCTGCCCTGCGCGCTGCCACCGACGGGGCTTTCGATAAAACAGTTTCACTTCTTTCTGTCTCTTTTTCATCAAAGCCAGCAGCTTCCGCATCGGCAGCTATCCGCTCAGCAATCATTTTTTCTCTTGCAGAATCACTGAGGTGCATCACCTTTCGCGGCAAAGCCTCATCAGCTTTTTTGCGGCCTGTTTCGTGTGCAGAATTCTTTTTCCGCTTACCTGCTGAGACATACTGAGCTCTAATCCTCGGATCAACGATTGCATATAGAATATCAACGATGAGCATAACCAAAACATATAGGACTGTGGTCAGCATTATCGTGCCGGTCGTAGTTATAACATCTCTCGCAAGCACCGCTTCAACAGTCATTCTGCCAACGCCCGGCCATGCAAATACGGACTCAATTACAACCGACCCTGCGATTGCAACGCAAACTGAGGCTCCTATCGTAGTAAGAATCGGAATCCAGGCATTACCCAGAGCATGTTTACTCATTACGACTTTGTCCGGCACACCTTTTGCTCTTGCTGTACGCAAGTAATCCGCTTTCAAAACCTCAAGCATACTGGATCTTGTCTGTCGGGTGGAAGTTGCCAAAAGTGTAGAGCCACTGCATATTGCCGGCAGAATAAAACTGCTTAGCCCGTGCCTATTGCCTCCTGCCGGGAACCATCCCAAATGATGGGAAAACACAAATATCAATACGAGTCCCATCCAGAAGTTTGGCATCGACATACCAATGATTGAAACCGAAGTTGTCACATTGTCTGCCAACCTGCCCGCACGTTTTGCCGCAAATATACCAAGCGGAATCGAAAATGTCGCTCCAAAGAGTAACGTACCTGCAACCAAGGCTAATGTGTTTGGCAGCCTGGTTATATAAGTATTCCAGACACTTATACCGGTAATCATGGATACGCCCAAGTCACCTTGCAATACACCAAACATGTATATGCCATATCTTACAATCAACGGTCTGTCCAAGCCGAATTGTCTTATCAGCTCTTCTCTAGCCTCCGGAGTCGCAGCTTCTGAAAGAAACTGGTCAATGATTGTGCCAGGGGTCAATTCCATCAGTGTAAACACTATCAGTGAGACACAGATTAAAACCGGTATCAATAGCAATACTCTTTTTAATATATATCGCAGCATTTCTACCCCACCTCTCTTTGATGAGTTTCCTCGTGCTTATCGCATACATAATGAATGAGAATGCTCCTGGTTTGGCAGATTAGTGTACCATTCCAAAATCAACTAGAACCACTTTGTCAAATCTCTTATTGAGTCTAGTTTGTCCATTTGCATAATCGCATCATATACCTTACTTGCAGTGTCTGCAGCAATGGTCATTTGGCATAGTGACATAAATTTTTCTTTTATTTCCACTGCACTCATCGGATTTTCAGGATCACCTTTGCTGAATTTTGTCATCCTTGAAAACGTTCTGCCGTCATTGGCAAATATCTTCACATCGGCTGCAAATATATCCGGTAGGTATTTGTCCATCTCCCCGGTGTGAATCATATCAATTTTCTTAGAAAATTCTCGTATTTGACTGTCGGCCAGTTTTTCATCTGAAAACTGTACCACTGAGACATCTGCAAAAAGTGCTGCACATGCAGCCGTATAAGGCAGTGAAAACTGCGCCCCAACCTCATTGGGTGGATTGTATTTTATTTCCCGGGGCTCAACAACTGCTCTGATCGCCATATGACAGGTATCCACAACGATTTTCTCTATATCATTTGCTTTGAGCCCATTATCTGACATCAGCCCCAAAATAGAATCAATCGGCGCGTGGTTATAGCGGCAGCAGGCATACGGCTTAAACGCTGCGAGCTCTACAGGATATTCACTATAGTCCAGATTCTCCAGCATACGTTCGGGCGTCGGGTCATCGGTGTAAGATCTGAAGAAGCCATGTTTGCCTTCAAAAACCCATTTCGGCCCGGTATATCCGGCCTTTGCAAGGCGAGCAGCATTGACTGCTCCCATTGCAGCATTTGCAGGGTTTAGGCGCTTTGTCAGAGACCCATCGGCATAACATTCCAGATTACCTGAGGCAAAACCACCGGCGATGCCCATTGCATTGGCCATCTGCCCCGCATCCAGCCCCATCAAGTATGCAACAGCTACTGTTGCACCAAATATTCCATTGATTGCCGTTGGATGCCAACCTTGCTCAAAGCTGTTATTCGGCACCAACCCTCGGCCTACCCTTGTCATCATATCGTAACCCCAGATGACCGACAGCAAGAAGTCTTTTCCCGATGCATTAAGCATCTCAGCAACCGCCATAGCTGCAGGCAAAATCACAACTGCCGGATGCCCTCCTGCATCATAACTTGCATCGTCCATCTCCAACGCATGGCTTGCCGCACCATTTATAAACGCCGCATTTTCCACAGATGCTTTATATCCGCAGAATACTGTGCATTGACCGGGATTAGACAAAAACACACTCTTGACCATCTTTGTTGAATCGACATTTGCACCGCCAATCCCACAACCGGCCCAATCCACAATAACATTTTTTGCGTGCGCTATTGCACTTTCCGGAATCGCATGAGCATCGGAATTAACATAATACTGCGCTAATTTTTGACTGTAACTCAAATCTCCTTGCATATCGGCACCTCTATTATTAGCTGACGGGAGTCGAGCCCCCATCGGTTTACCGGACGGATTTCCGCCCCTTACATCGCCAAATCTCTTGCTCATACAAAATTAAACTATTCGGGAAGCATTCCAAGAGCATCCATAGTGTCGGCTACATCTTCCAAACCTACCCGAACCCAAGTTTCACGAGTCGGCCAGCCGGTTTTTCTGTCCCAACCCCAAACATCATAATAGTGATCTACAAGTTTGGAAAAATCTTCCGGCAATAAAGTCTGCCCTTCGCTATCTGGATATTGAAGCGGCTCATATGCCTCCGGTTCCTCTTGCGCACGGCATCTACCGGAATCTCTCATCAAAATCGCACGAAATAGATTTTTGGATCGTTCACATGCCAGATATAACTCTTTTTCCGTCATGTTTATACCTGTAGCAGCTTCCAGCATATCTCTTTCCATATTTGGATCGTACAGTTGCGGGCTCTGCAAATCACAGCATGTAACGCATTCTTTCATTTCAGCTTTGATTTCACCCATAAAAGCGTTTTCTGCCACTTTTCTATTTGAACATGCTTCACGTGCATTCATCGTTTCGCGCATATATTCGAGTGTCCCATGTACATGGGAATTTGTCTGACAATCCCTTGTATTTGTCATCAGCATCAGTGTCGCTGATAGATATCCACCAGGTGGCGTGCTGCCTTGGAATCCACGACCTTGCCAATGGAAGCAATGTCCCCATGCCGACTCGAAGCTGATTGGAATATCAAGCTGCAAACCGGGAACAACTTGCGAAATAATCCCTTTATATACAGTATCTCCGTATTTGTTTTTCCCAAGCGCTCTGACGGCTCTTGCCATTCCCTCGGCCAGCAGATTTCCCCAATAACCTTTTCTGTATGTTATCATATCCAGAAGATGGCACATAAATTCTTCGCTGCTTGGATCAATTTCCATGCCGAGATCAACATCGTCCAGCACTCCGGTTCGTTTGCCCATGACAAGCCACGTCATAAGCCAGACTATTATGTCCCATTTGTCTATTCCATACTGCGTACATAAATCATTTACAACGCTGCCTCTGTCATAGTCCGCATCCCAAAAGTCCAGAATACTTCCATGGCGACGGTTAATGAGCTCCGGCAAATCCGGATCAGACTCATCCATAGGCGGTGGAACCTGAGCGCCCTGACTCAGACATGCCTGATTATGATTTTTTTCTGTGTGGAAAAACATAGCCGGAGCCATTCCGCAATCTTCGTACATCTGCAATGCATACACGCCGATACATTTCCACACCTGATTCGTAATTTTTCTTGGAAACGCAGACTTTGTGTCCAGTGCAAACAGGTTGCATCTCATATTACATCCGTGACTACAAGCCACATTTGCCTTTTTGACCTTGCCCGGCTCCGTCGGGAAATTGATATGGTAACGAAATGCGCATCTATCCAAATGCTCAACGGGATTTGCCTTGCGCTGAGGATTACCCATGCTCTTACGCAACGAAAGCAGCTTGTCAACACTGTATGGACGCACATCGCCCGTCCCTCTGACTGTTACGGCTTTCAGATTCTTAGAACCCATTACGGCACCATAACCCGCTTTAGCCGCAACGTTATCATTACTTGTGGTTATGCTGGCATTTCTGCAGAGATTTTCCCCTGCAGGGCCAATCACTGCACTCACCACACCTTCACCATGTATTTCTTTAAGCCTATCCTGACAATCATGTGTAAGTGAACCCCACAACTCCTCAGCCGGATAAAATGTTATCTCTTCATCATTGATCATGACATATGTAGGCTCTGGTGACTTACCCACGATGACAATGCCGTCAAATCCTGCAAACTTCAATTCAGAACCCAACCACCCGCCAATATTGCCCCAGCAAAACTGCTCAGGCAAATTGTTCGGCGCCATTGCACATACTGACGTTCTTCCGCCTGTCGGCACACCGGTCGCGGTCGTGGGGCCGGTCATGATCATCAAAGGATTTTCGGGGTCAAGGGCTTTCATACCAGGTTTCGTTATATCCCAATAGATTTTTGTGGCAATAGCTCGTCCACCTATATACTTGGGTGCGTAATTTGACGTCGGAACTATTTTGACCGAACGCTCAGTCAAATCAATAAATGCGATTTTGCCAACATATCCGTAATCCGGCATCTTCATTTGTTCAGGCATACTCAACCCTCCCCCTCTACACTTTTACAACAACGCCAGGCACCGGTGGCTGGTCATCGCTCATTCCAACAGCAAGACACTGGCAGTATTCTATACACGCCGGCCCATTTTCTCTGCCACGACACAAGTCACATTTTATGGCTTTTCCGGCTCTGTTCATTTGTATTCTTTTGACCTCAAACGGGCAGGCTTTCACACAAAGCTTGCATCCTATGCAGGCTTGTTCACCGACATAAACGATACCGGTTTCAGAATCAATGAGCATAGCCTTTTCCTTAAGTGGACAGGCTTCATAACAAGGATGATCTAGGCACTGCTGGCAGGAATACACCCTATGTATCAGTTGAACACTGTCATGCTCAAAGAATATCCGCCTTGAACGCGAACCGCTGACACCCTCGTGTATCAGGCTACATACAACTTCACAAGAACCACACCCGGCACAAAGCGACGTGTCAGGATCCCACTGAATGATACGCCGTCCCAGAGAACGTAAGCCCATATTTTCTGAAAAAACACTTGGGTCGTGGCCGGGAAGCACATTTATCGATACTTTCAGTATTTTGTTAAGGCTCTCTTGCGCCTGCTTTTCGGCAGCATCTCTGTACAGCAATGCATTGAATCTCGGTGGTGTGTAAGTCAGGCTCTGCCTGAGCGTTACAAGATCACCCGTCAAAACAACTTTACCCATGTCGGTATCTACAACGATGCTTTGCATTCCAGGTGTATGTCCCGGTGTAAGCATTACAGAAATCCCGGGAAAAAGCACCTGATCTCCATCTATCAGTTCATAATCGAATTTCATGATGTAGTCTAACTCGTAGCCTTTACGAACGTTTTCCTGATCTTGCAAACCATCTATCTCAGCTTTCTGGCAAAAAAGCTTTGCGTTTGGAAACAGATGGTTATTTGCAGCATGATCCCAGTGAAGATGCGTTAATATCACATAGTCTATATCTTCCGGCGAAACGCCAATCGCTTTGAGCGCAACATCAAGCGCCTGCTGCGGCGTACGACTGTACGGCGCAGCTTTTTTGCCTTGCTCACTTTCAGGGTCGCTTCCTCCGGTGTCTACAAGCACCTTATGCGCACCCTCCAGATAATAAGCAATCAGTGGAAAGTCAAGAACTTCATCACCTTCATACCCGTAAATCATGTTTGCCTTTGGCCTTGTGATATCTCCCAAATGCAGCGGAGTTATTTTATACAGTGACATACATTTTGCCTCCTAGCACTCCATCATTTCAGTTCTCAAACACTTTGTTTGGAACATAGACATAACCTTCCATAATACGCCGAGCTGTGCGGGAATATGTGACGCGATTTGCAACGATGCCCTCAGGTGTATTGTCGCACTCAGCCTCTACGTCTATAATTCCTGCAGGATGACCTATTCTGATTATCTTCTGGTCATCAGTTGGTTTCGCCATTTCGTGTACAACTGTACCCGGAACAACACCCGCCATACCTGTCACACAACTGACACTTCCGGCATAAGTCTGATGCATCTTCCTTAAAATAATCATTCTGGCAAGAAAGTCCACTTCATCCGCTTTTATCTTTTTGTTTGTCAGGTGATCTGTATAATCTTTCGGCGGCGAAACAAAAACAACAAATGGGGTGGGATTTTTAATCTCCCAATCCGTGAGATTCATTTTCGCACATGCTGCAACTCGGATATTATCCACGAGCTTCATCAGCGCTTCATTTCCGTCAACATCAACCGGTTTTTCGTCACCTTTCATTCCAATATCGGAAGCTCTGACAAAAATACATGGATTGACCACATCGAGTAGCGAAACTTCAAGCTTTCCAAAATCTTTGATATCCAGTGTGTCAATAGGGTTTCCGGTGGGCAAAAGTCTTCCGGTGCGCGACCCAACGGTTCCCGCCATATCTACTTGAATCTGCGCTCCGGTACCCGGCACGCCCGCTATTGCGTAGTCTCCATCAACCAACGGTCTACCGTCTTTGACGGGAACCTCTGTAATATAAATCTGATTTGTGTTGCGGCTGAATATGCGTACCTTTGTAACCGGTTCTACTGCTTTGACTAGCCCTTCTTCAATAGCATAAGTGCCCACCCCGGAAGCAATATTTCCGCATAATCCATCGTAGTAGATTACGGGTTCTGCGATTTCCACTTGACCAAATGAAAAGTCAACATCGGCATCATCCCTTGACGGCGGCGAAATTAAAGCAAGTTTGCTGGTCAGCATCTCCGCGCCGCCCAACCCATCAATCTGTCTGGGATCTGGGCTTCCGAAAATGGAAAGAATCACTTTGTCACGCAACACCGGATCTTGAGGAAGGTCATTTTCGTTGAGAAATATGCCTTTGCTGGTTCCAGAGCGCATGATTACACAATAAACTTGTGAACTCTCTGAATTGATCATTATTTCAAGCACTCCATAAGCTCATCCAGATTTTCCAGCTGCTCAAATTTGTCAACCAGCTCAATAACACGGCGTGCTTTTGTGCTGCCGATTGTGTTTGCTGCGTTATTGAGGAACTTAGCGACAACTTCTTCCTTTGTTGCCGGATTTTCCGGGTCTCCCTTTGGATACTCGATATATCCGATGTATTGTGAGTCATCTTCCATAGTGACCGTAATTCTTGCCGGATATTTTTCAGGATAGACTTCCTCAAATTCAGGGTTGATTTCCCAAGTGATCAAATCTGTCAGGCGATGAATTTCAGGGTCTTTGATTGCTTCTTCTGTAAAGTTTTCCGGCAGTGCCTGACCGTAAATAAGGCCACATGCTATTTCATAAAACAGCGAGAACTGCGCGTTGACAACATTTACCGGATGACGCTTGATGTCCACAGGCCTACAAAGCTTAGTATCTGTAAACTTGTTGCATTCTGCATGTATCGCCTTGATTTTCTTAACATCACAACCCTGATGAAATACATCTATTGCGACATCGCAGAAATTATTTGTAAAGCGGCAGCAAGCATGGAGTTTAATGCTATTATCAGCCATTTCCCATACTTTACCAAAGTTGTTTGTAAGCTTGCTTACGGTGTAATCTCCATTTGGATTTGGATTTTCCGGTGTGCCTTTGAATGAGAAGCATACTAAAAATCCCTCAGGTCCTTCAAATACTGACGGTGGCGCAAAGTAATTGTTTTTGCCCATGTTTGCTGCCAAAACGCCATCCATTGCCGCACGTCCGGGATGGAATCGCTTAGTCCACGCTCCGCATGAGTTGAATTCGCCCAAACCCGCCGCAGTGCTGCCTGCAACGCCCAGTGCATTCACAAATTGCTCTGCATTGAGCCCCATGATCTTTGCCGCACCTGCTGCGCTGCCGAACACACCGCATGTTCCTGTGAGATGCCATCCTGCATAGTAAGAAGTGCCGTTAAACGCCTCACCTGCACGTATGGTTACATCTGAGCCAATGATATATGCTAAAAGCACATCTTTGCCGCTTTTTCCGTATTTTTCTGCCAAAGCCATAACCGCAGGCAATACCACTACAGATGAGTGTTGTGTGCCCTCTCTGTGGTCATCGTCATAGTCCTGGCTATGTCCGGCTAAGCCGTTGACCAATGCTGCCAACATTGGGTTTGCTTTCTGGTTTGATCCGATAATCGTACATTCACCATCAGAATCAATACCTGCGACTGCGCCCAGGACTGATTTGGCCGACTGAATTTGGCTACCGGACAAAGTACATCCCAAACAGTCTAAAATAAAAATCTTTGCATTTTCTACGGTCCTTTTGTCAATGTCCTCAAATTTTAGGCCAACGCTTATTTCAGCGATTTGCTCAGCTACAGTTTTTCCACTCATGTTTCGTTTCCTCCAAATTCTTAATAATGCTTTTTTTGTTTGTTTACAAGGCGTATCAGAAGTTATTACACCCAATTATTAACCATTTCCGGTTACCGTATGATACAAAATGTAACCGCATACTTTTTTCGGATAATATACCCGGATCTACGAAAAGTCAAGAAATTTTTCGCTCTTCCCCATGATTTTTTACATTGAAGTAACTGTTGTTACAGCGACTAATCACGGCCTCTTGCTACAGAGCGACCGCCATCAACAAGAATCGTCTCACCCGAAATCATTGCCGCGTCATCCGAGGCTAAAAATACTGCCGTATTTGCAATGTCCATAGGCTCTACACAACGACCAAATGCCATGCTTTGACCAACAAGATTTGCTATTTCATCATCAGACATATTTTCTCTATCGCCACCCATAAACTTCTTGAGCATCGGGCTTGCCGTCGGGCCGGGCAGTATTACATTAGCGCGGATGTTATCTTTTGCAAGTTCACTGGCCAAAACCTTGTATAGACAGACCATTCCGGCCTTTGACGGAGAATACGCACAGCTCAGCGCACGCGGCATCATTGCCCCAAGTGACGCTGTCGCCAAAAATACACCGCCGCCTGCTTTCTTAAACTCAGGATATGCGTACTTACAGGCCATAAATGGGCCACGCAGATTAACGCCCATGATTGCATCCCATTCTTCGTTTGAACAATCAAAGAACTGTTTTTCCTTTTGAGGAAGTGCCGCATTGTTGTACAAGATATTCAGACCGCCAAAAGTTTTTACAGCAGTGTCAACCATATTCTTGCAATCTTCATCTTTGGATACATCTGCTTTGACGAATACAGCTTCGCCACCATCTTTTTTTACCAGTTCCAAGGTCTCTTTTCCACCGGCCTCATCAATGTCTGCGATAACAACTTTTGCACCTTCTTGCGCAAATTTGATTGCCGAAGCACGACCCATACCCGAACCTGCTCCTGTAATTACTGCGATTTTACCTTCTAGTCTCATGATATTTCCTCCATAAATTTAGTATTTATAATTTTGTTCCAGTGTATTCCACTGCTGTATACCCATAATATTAAACATGTCCATGGCATTCATGCCTCCCTCAATAACACCTGCATCCGTACCAAGCTCCATGAGTCTATCGGCGACCTGCCGCAAATATATACATGCTGCATATCCCAAAGTAGATGGGAAAATAACTATTTTGTACCCTAGTTGCTGTAGTTCCTCAGCTGTAAGGGAGGGTGTTTTTCCACCGTAAACTTGATTGCTGAGTAATGGAATCTGGTGTCCAAATAGTTTTCCAACCTGCTCAATCTCGTCACGCGATTGCGGTGCCTCGAAAAATAAGAGATCTGCACCCGCATCAATGTATCTCTTACACCGCTCAACCGCAGAATCAAATCCTTCTACCGCCCGAGAGTCAGTTCGCGCTACGATTACCGTTTCTTTGAAATACTTTTCAGTGGCGGCTGCTTTGACTTTTTGTGTAAACTCGTCTGCGGAAACCAAAACTTTCCCACCCAGATGACCGCATCGCTTGGGTGCCCGCTGGTCTTCAAGCTGTATTGCAGCAACTCCTGCCATCTCATATTCATGAACTGTGCGTATGGTATTTAAAGGATTACCGTAACCGGTATCCGCATCGCAGATTAACGGAATATTCAGTACCTGTGCAATGTTTTTTGCTGTCGTAACCATCTCTGTCATGGTCGTCAGTCCTATATCTGCTTGCCCAATCACACTGGCTGAGACTCCTGCGCCTGTCATGTAGGCAGTTTTGAATCCGGCCAGCTCAACCGTCCTTGCCGATATACCATCGTAAACGCCCGGTGCAATAACAATTCCGGGAGCATTCAACATCTCTCTCAAAACCAAACCAGGGTTTTTAATCATTATTATCCTCCATTTTATCCATATATCCCTCTTGTATCAGCAACCCCTCAATCCCACCTGCGCTCACTATATCCACAACAGCCTGAGATAGTGGTGCACCGAATCTTTTTTCACCGGTCGTTTCATTGAGCACACGACCCTCCAGAAGGTCAACAACTGCATAATCGCCCTCAGAGAACATTTGGATTACACCTTCACATTGCAAAGCCGCGAAACCATAACTTATGCAGTTTCTAAAAAACAACCCATTGTAGCTCTCCGCTACCATACCGCCAAGCCCCAGTCTCTTCAAAAGCAACGCGCCCGGCCTGGATGACCCTGTACCGAAATTCTTGCCTGCGACTATAATATCTCCCGGAGAGACCAGTTCCACCCATCCCGGACGATTATCACTGAAAATAAATTTAATCTGTTCCTCTGGCGAAACCCTAAATGCTGCATGAGGGAATATCAGGTCAGTGTTTATTTCATCGCCGAATATCCACACTCTGCCTCTGTAGCGCGACGCAGATTTTTCAATCATATCTAACGTACCCCCCTAAACATCCCTAGGGTCTGTTATAACCCCGAATATTGCCGATGCTGCCGCCGTGGCCGGTGCACAAAGCATCACTTCACTATCTGCTGCACCCATACGCCCCTTGAAATTTCGGGTTGTGGTAGAAAGACAACGTTCACCCGGGCCAATAAGCCCCAAATGCCCCCCATAACAAGCTCCGCAAGTGGCATTTGTAACCACTGCGCCTGCCTCCACAAGTGTCTCAATATATCCCAGCCTCAGTGACTCCAGATATACGCGCTGTGATGCAGGAGTAACTATGAGCCTTGTTCCGGACGCAACACGCTTGCCTCTAAGTATCTCAGCGGCATCACGCATATCTTCTGTCCTACCATTTGAGCAAGACCCAATCAATATTTGGTCTAACTTAAGTCCTTGCACCTGTGTGACAGGAACACAGTTGTCAGGTATAAAGTGAGGTTTGGCAACATAAGGCACAATGTCACTTAAATTAATCTCACGCACATGGGCATATACGGCATCAGCATCCGGATGAACCGCATTGATTTCCGTATCTCCGCGAGCCTCTAACCATTCTTCCAAAACTTCATCACAAGGAAATATGGCAAACTCCGCATTGATTTCGGCACACATGGTCGCCACACTCTGACGCTGGGAAATGCTAAGGCTCTTAACTCCCTCACCGCCAAATTCAATGCTATAACCCGTTGCATCACCATAAACTCCAGCAATATACAAAAACAGATCTTTTCCGCTCACCATTGGGGGCAATTCCCCTTTGAGCTGATACAATATGGTTTGACTTACCTGAAACCACGTCTCACCCTTGCACCAAACATATGTCATCTCTGCCGGGCCAAATCCCCTGGCAGCACAGTTAAACGCTCCGGCAGCACAAGTATGCGAGTCTCCGCATGTGATTAGCCTTCCCGGCGCGGCAAAGCCGCGTTCTGCCAAAAGCTGATGAATAACCGCATGGTCTCCTATATCAAAGAAGTTTTTAATCCCATGTTTTTTTGCAAATTTCCGAGCCTTAACCGCTCCGGTTGCATCACCCAATGTTGGTGCCGGAACCGCATGGTCAAGCAAAATAATATTTCTTTCCGGATAGTCGATTTTTGAAACTGACTCATAGTCTATCTGTCCGCCAACAGTGAAGTACATATCGTGGTTCGCCGCAAAATCAACTGCACAAGTCAGGATATCACCAGGCTTGCATAAAGCAACACCTGCATGTGCAGATAGTATTTTTTCTGACATTGTCATTCCCAAATCGCATTTCTCCTTTCACTTAGAAAGTCAGTTAAAAACAGTAACTACTATATCGTGTGCATTGCATGAAACGCATCATGAATGGCTTGATAGACATTATGGGCATATCTCACATCCCCAACGAAAAACACATCTTCAGCCAAATCGGCATACTGCGCACATGCCTCGCTTCTGGCTTTCATGCCCAACGCAAGAACAACCGTGTCGCATGGTATGAGCATCTCTTCCCAATGTTTGTCCAGCACCACCGCGCCCTCTTTTGTAACGCGAACCAGCTTAACTTCAGTCACAAACTTTGTACCGAGCAGCTTATTCAAATATACGCCGCCACGCGGGCCTTCAGCTCCCAATTTATTTTCCGGAAGCTTGTCTATCACTGTTACCTGTTTGCCGGATTGCGCAAGTGCATATGCACTCTCAACTCCGGCAAGCCCACCACCAGCAACAACAACCCTTTCACCAACCTGCTCCTTGCCCGTATCAACATCTCCAACCCACTTGAGCATATTGGAATCTTCGCAAGGCAAATCCGGAATTATTGGTGTCGCGCCCGCAGCGACAACAATCGCATCGGGCTTTTCTGCACGCACCAACTCCGCCGTTGCCTCAGTGTTCATTTTCACTGTGACACCAGGAGCTTTTTTTGTCATGCGAATGAGCCAGTCCAGATAACGCGCCATATCATTTTTGAAAGGCAACGCAGATGCACATATAAGCTGCCCACCCAGTTCATTTTCTTTTTCAAACAGCACAACCTCATGACCGCGCTCGGATGCTGTCAATGCTGCCTGCATCCCTGCCGGGCCTCCACCAACAATGCATACCTTTTTGCTTTTCATTGGCGGTTTTACATAGCCATATTGATATTCAAGTTCACGACCCACCACAGGGTTCACAGCGCAACGAACCGGCGCAACCCGCTCACCGGTATAGCGCACACATGTCATGCATCGGACACAGGGTCTTATTTCTTCCTCTTCTCCCTTTCTGGCCTTGTTTGCAAATTCGTGGTCGGCCAATTGCGATCTAATCATTGATATCACATCTGCCTTGCCCGAGGCGATGATTTCTTCACACATCACCGGGTCGGTAATCGCACCGACTGTTGTTACAGGTATATCCAAATGTTTCTTCATATACTCAGCATAATGCACATTGATTCCATTTTTCAAGTACGGAGGCTGGATTGTGTAAATGGCAGTCAAAGGCTCGTTTAGTCGCGCAACCGAGGCATGTACAAGATCCACTTTATCCGAAACACGCTTCATGACCTCGACCATCTCTTCTTGCTCCAGACCTCCCTCATGCATTTCATCCACGCTGATGCGCGTCTCAATGATAAAGTCTTTGCCCACCTTGGCCCGGATGGCTGATAGAACCTCATCAAAAAATCTCACACGATTTTCAAAGGATCCGCCAAAACTATCGTCACGATGATTGGTGAGTGGTGATAGAAACTGAGAAATAAGGTGTCCGTGACCTGCATGAAGCATCCCCATTTGAAAACCGGCTCTCTTGAGCATATCAAAAGAGTACGCAAACCCATCGATGACATCTTCTATATCTGAAAGACTCATCTTCATCACAGGATGTCTTCTGCGCCCCTCAGCCTTTGCTGCACGTTCTTCTCTAATGGTTATCTGGGGTGATGGTGATATTGCGGGCAAACCGCTGGAGATGATTTGACTACCATTATGGCATACCTCAATAGATGCAATCGCACCATACTTATGAATCGCCTCAGAAATCTGGCACAGTCCTGTAAATACATTTCTATCCCCAAGATTAAGCTGGAACTGATGACCGGCCGCATGAACAAAATCAATCGCTGACTCACCAATGGTGACAATCCCGGCGCCGCCTTCGGCTATTGATTGATAGTAGGCAATCATTTCACGAGTCACCATTCCATCCCCCGTTGCCAGCATGTGACAACCGGGAGCAAACTCAATTCGGTTTTTCACAGTCATGTGGCCAATCTTAATCGGGGAAAACAGGTGTTTAAATTTTCTTTCCATATAAAACGCTCCTCAAAAGTAAATTAGTTATCTTTTTATTTTAAATATAACACTACAAAACCATTGTAGTAATATAGGCGACTAAAGGAATCGCTATAATGCTGGCCAAAGTTGTAGTTATGACCGCAACTGTGGCATATTCCTCATCCGAACCATTGTTGCTCACCAACATCGGAACAATACCGATGGCAGGCAAGCCATATAAAATCACAGTCGTTCCAATAATTTCCGGAGCAATACCTATTGCACGCAGAATAAGAAAAATGCATATTGGTAGAGCAATCATTTTAAATACCATACCAACATATATCTCATAAAACCGAAAAAGCTTTTTGACATCCAATGTAGCCACAACGCCGCCTATGTAAAGAAATGGAAGTGCCGATCCCGTGCTTGCCATGGCTTCACATGCTCTAAGAATCGGCTGGGGAATCTGAATGCCAAGCAATATCACAACAAAGGATAATCCAATCGCCATAATCGGAGGATTGACCATATTTTTCAGCATTTTCAAGCTAAATTTGGGTTTGTTATCATAGGGGTATGTTTGATAAATACCATATGTCCAGAAAAGTATCTGATCAATAATCGTGTATAATACCACAAATATCATTGCCCGCTGCCCATATATTGCAAGCAATAGAGGCATCCCGATAAAGCCTACGTTACCAAAGGAATTTACGAGTATAAACAGCGAGACTCTGTTCCCTTTTAATCGCAACAGTTTCGGCAGCACCCTTGTGGAGATCAGAAGAGCCGCAAATATGCAAACGTTGACTATCAGCAAATAACTATAGCTTACGAGCTCCGCCCGCGTTGCACCGCCCGATGTATAGGTAAACAGAATAAAAGGCAAAATCACACGCGTAAAAAGCCGGGAAATTACCGGGAGATAGTCTGCGCCAAGAATCTTAAATTTTACGATACAAAACCCGATGACCAAAATAGAGAAAAAGAGTAAAATCTGGTTGAAAACCGCATTAAACTGCTCCACTGCATGTCCTCCAGTATGCAAGGATTTTGAAAAATCAGGACGTACTCCTTGCTGCTTGCTTAGGCTACCTACAGCCTGGTTGCAAATTGCGCACGCAGTTTATAGTGCGCAATTAAATCAACGTTTACCAAGCAGTGACATAAGCTCATCTACCGATTCAAGCAACTCCAGATTCAACGCTTTGTCGATGATATCCTGAGATTGACTGCTCGTGAAGAAATCCTCTGCATTGCTTATAAACCGCTCAATTACCTCATCACGATTTAGCGGTATAATATCTTGCTGATAATTCGATACTTCTTTGCCGCTCTTGAGCAAGATTTTTATTTTAGCGCCTGTCTTGTGCGGAGCCGCCTGATTTACCTGCTCATCTACTTCAACATTTATTTTCCTTGCTATATTTGCAATATCAGGATTATCGAACATATCCACTGTCTTAGCGCTCACCTCTCCAAAGACGAGGACAGAAGCCGTCATAAATTGATGGCTCATCATTGCAGAAATCGTACCCGTGTATGGCCCGCAATAGTCAACACCAGGAAACTCTTTTCCGCCCTTTGACACGCCAATCGTAACCTTTTCAATTTCCTCAGTTGCAATTTCATTTTCAGCAACAAGCGCCATCGCTGCTTGTGCTGTTGCAAGAACATGCCCACATCCCGGAAACCGCTTGATAAAAGACTCATCAATCATATAATGTCCCGGAGCCGCTTTCAGAGCAGGACTCCAATCAAGCTCCTTGCGGTTCATCGCTTTTCCAAGCCCAAAGTGGCCATCAAGAATTGATGCCGACCCTTTGATGCCTTTCATCGCAAGCATCGCAGCCATTATGGAGTTTTTTGCGGCAAAACAGTTTTGAAGACAAATGTCTTCTGCTCCGGAATTCACAAATTCCATCACACCAGAAGCTGTATTGCCTGCGATAGCCAGCGCGTCACATGTCTTATGGCTATCCAAAGCAAAGATTTTTGCTGCCGCTGCCGCCCCACCAAATGGTGCAAGTGTACTCGCCGGCCGCTGCCCAAAGCTTGGAAATCCCGGTGCTATCAACACCGCGCCTATTCTCCCTATCGCTTCATATCCGGAAACAATTGCCTCAACGACTTGCTTCCCGCTCGCTCTTGATTTCTGACCCAAAGCCAACGCAACCGGAATTGCCACTACACCCGGATGACTCAATGTATGTTCATGACAATCCTCGAACAAATATATCTGTCCCATCATCGCATTTACAGACGCAGCAGCAAGTGGCGACACTCTGCCGCTATGCCCCAGAATAACACAATCCCCTGCACCACCCACTGAGCTCCATACAGATATTTCTGCCTCAGCCGCCGGTGCGTTTGCCGCAGCCAACCCGGTTGCAAGAAAATTCAGCAACGTCACTTTGGCTTTTTCACGCGTCACTTCCGGCAAGGTCTCATATTTTATCGATTCCAGTATTTTGCCCAGTTCTAATAACATAACGTTCCTCATATCTGTTTGGTACATCCGTTTCAAAAGCAAAGTGTTTGCCACTTCGCTCTTGAAAGGCTGTGCATTTTAATTCATGCCCACATTTCCTATTGTGGCAATTTCCCTAGTTTTTCCATCTCATCAGCTACTTCTTTGAGTCCAAGCCGCTCATATGTTTCTCTCGTCGGCCACCCGGTCGCTCTATCCCAACCACGCTCATCGTAGTACATATCAACCAGATGGTTAAAATCATCCCAATCGGCTACTTTCCCATCGGCATCCGGATAAGTGAGTATCGGAAATACCTCTTTAACTTCCATTTCCCTTGTCCGTCCATGGTTACGAATCAGTATCGCACGGAACAGATTTTTCATCCGCTCTGCCGCAAGATAGAGTTCTTCATGTGTTGTCTTTACACCTGTGGCCGCCTCATACATATCTGCCTCTGTCTCTTTGTCAAAAACTGTCGGCAGTTGGAATTCACAGCTCATCAGCGCTTCTTTGAGCTCGGAGCAATGTTCATTGCGCACAATTGACGGTGCAACACGAGGATTATGGTATGGGTCATCCCGCACATCAAGAAACCACTCCCATGAATCATGATGATGCGTATTGGTCTGCGCATCACGCGTTGCAGTCATCAGTTCAATCGCAATCGGCAACCAACAAGCGATGTCATTACTTCCCTGAAAACCTCTTCCCGACCAGTGGCAACAGTGACCCCACGCTGACTCCAGGCTTATCGGAATCATGTGTTTTTCCTTAGTCCGCACTGATGTGCGTCCGTTGTAGATGGTCTTGCCGTATTTATCCATACCCAGCGTTCTAATCGCCCTTGCCATACCTTCGGCAAAAATGTCGCCATACTTTCCTTTGCGATAAACAATCATCTCTAGGAAGCGCTTCATAAATTCTTCGCTACCCGGGTCAATTTCCATGCCAAGACCAAAGTCAATATCATCTAAAACGCCCTCGGCCTTGCCCATTGCAAGCCATGACATATACCATATGACAACATCCCACCGGTCAATACCATACTGTGTGCAAAGGTCGTTTATCACGTTGCCGCGGTCATAATCCCCATCCCAGTAGTTGACAATATCACCATAACGCCGCGTCAGTAACCCTTGCTCAATTGCAGGGTCGCTCTGATCCGGAGTAAATCCGTCACCTGAAATAAATCGACAACCGTTGTAATCGTTCTCCGGAGAGTTAAAAGACATCTGAGGAGTCCAGCCGCTGTCTTCCATCATCTGATATGCATATATCCCTACACATTTATTCACCACATGAGTACGACCCTTATCATTGCCTCCGATTCCGGCTTTGACATCAAGCAAGATCAGATTGCAGTGTTGATTGCAGCCATAACTACAGGCAACACGCCCTTCTTTCACGCCTCCCGGTACAGGAAAATTAATATGCGGACGTGGGTCAAATCTATCCTTATATTTGATTGGTCTGGGCTCATATGCCGGCTTGCCCATTGTTTTTTGCAGCTTCAGAATTTTTTCAACACTTCCTGCCTTAACCACACCCGTACCGCGAACCGATATTGCCTTTAAGTTCTTTGAGCCAAAGACCGCTCCGAATCCAGCTTTCGCTGCAACACTGTCATTAGATGTCGTGATGCTTGCATTACGAACCAAATTTTCACCCGCAGGCCCGATAACAATGCTGTTTATGTCATCCCCAAGGATTTCCTCAAGCTTCTTTTGCGTATGATGGACAATCATTCCCCACAACCCTTTTGCACTGTGAAAAGATATCTTGTCATCATCAATAAATACATAGGTCGGCTCGGCAGCTTTCCCTTCGATAATAAATCCATCGTAACCCGCAAATTTCACCATTGAGCCAAAAAATCCACCGATTCCGCTCCAGCAATATTGTTCCGGAAGATTATTCGGCGAAATCGCGCACATCGTGCTTCTTCCGCCTGTGGGAATGCCGGTACTTGTAGTTGGCCCAGTCATGAATATAAGCTTGTTCTCAGAATCAAATGCCCCTACACCTGGGCCTACCTCATCCCAAAATATCTTATTACATACGCCGCGCCCACCAATGTATTTCGGGACATAATTAGACGTAGGCACGTCTGTTACGGTACTGTCCGTAAGGTTTATCCGGGCAATCTTGCCCACGTAGCCAAATAGTTTCTCCATACGTTTGACTATTCCTTTCAGCTTATTCGAAATATTCCGGGAAGAGCTTTTGCGGCATATTGTCAGGATCATGCGCAAAAATCAGCTGATACCCGCTATTTTCAAGACTCTTTAGCTTTTCCAGAGACCGGATTGCCTGTGCATTATTTGAACATGTTCCGGGCAGAAGCAGCCTATCCATAACTTCACGGAAAGGAGCCGCGTCGCAGACAAGCAAGATTTTTCCAGCGTTCTTTAGATTGACCTTTACAGACTGATGCCCGCGTGAATGCCCGCGTGTATCTGTCAATACCAGCGTACCATCTCCAAACACATCATACTCTTCATCATCCGAAAGCTGAATATACTTGTAATCCCTCGTTTTTTCATATGTTGCAAACAAGTATCCGGGACTCTCAAATACATCAGGCCACCATGCGGTTTTTAGTTCTTCTCTCCGGACAATAAATGTCGCATCCGGAAAATCGCACATATACCCTGCATGATCAAAATGCATATGACTCATCACAACATATTTGATGTCTTTGGGCGTATATCCCAGTTGCGCTAACTTATGTACTATCGAATCATCTTCTTTGAGCATTGACCCGCCATCACGCAAATCATAATGTTGCCCCAAATCAACAAGTACCAGCCCCTTTGGGTGTTCAATCAGATATGTGAATAACGGCATAACTGTCGGCACATCTGCATTTTCACATCTTTGCGCAATATATCCACGCGGTATTTTAAATGACCCGACTTGGACACAATAGAGTTTCATCTTATTCATCCACCTCCCACGGCAGGGGTGCATCACTAAGCCCAAGACATCGCACTTGACAAAATTCAATACACGCCGGACCCTCAGCTCTTAATCGGCACATATCACATTTCAATGCTTTGCGTGGTTTGTTTGGGTGCAGTGAAATACGCTTAGGTTCAAGCGGGCAAGCCTTATAACACAATTGGCAACCTGTGCATTTTTCTTGATCTACGTATACCACACCCGTTTCGGAATCTTTGACCATCGCTTCTTCTTTTAATGGACATGCATTGTAGCACGGATGATCCATGCAGTGCTGACAGGAAAACACTTTATGCATATCGTCCGTCATCGTGGTGTCGCGCACCAAAAATATCCGCTTAATGAGCGGGCCTGTAACACCATCGTGGGTAAGTCCACATACAGCCTCGCAAGTTGCACATCCTGCACAGAGCGAGTAGTCGGCGGGATACTGCACGATATGTTTTCCGAATTTGCTTTCAGAGCCGGAAACTCCCATATATTTTCACCTCTACTAAATTTTCATAGGTAAACGAAATAGCGCATCTGACATATAGCTTAGGGTTTATTTAACCCCCCCTAATCGCCAATGACATTCATCGTCATACCACCGTCAACAGGCACATTGTGCCCTGTTATAAACGAAGCCGCATCAGAACAGAGCCAAACCACAGTTTCTGCCATCTCCAGCGGCAGTCCCATTCTCTTCATCGGAACAACCTGAGCAAACACATCGCCAAAGTCAGGATCGGTTGCAGTAATATTGTCAAACAACAGGGTGTCTTTCGTTGGTCCGGGCATGATGCTATTGACACGTATGCCTAATGTCGCACACTCAGCAGCAGCTATTTGAGTAATTTTACACACACCCGATTTGCTTGCCCCATATGCTGCAAATCCAGGATTTGACACAAGATGTGCAACCGAGGACGTATTTACAATTGACCCATAACCCTGTTTCATCATCTGACGTATTTCATGCTTCATGCAGAACATACAACCCTTGACATTCGGATCCATTATTGCATCCCACAGTTCCTCTGTGTATTCGGCAATCGGCACAATCGGAAGCCTTTTCCCGTCGGGTCCGACACCTGCGTTGTTCGCAGCATAATCCAACCTTCCATATCGCTCAACCGTCTTGCTTACAAGTTCCTCTACTTCGGACTCTATGGCTACATCGCAACGTATAAATGTTGCTTCGCCGCCTGCTTTTCTTATCTCTTCAGCAACGGCCTCTCCATCAGTCACATTTTTTCTTGTGGAAACCACCACCTTTGCCCCTTTTGACGCGAAAAGATGAGCAATTGACTTTCCTATACCTGTCGCAGCACCGGTCACGAGGGCGACTCGCCCGTCAAATATCCGTTCCATGCAGGTTTCACCCCTTAAATCAATAATTAGTTTTTGCCCCTAGATACAACCAATCCACTATCAATCAAATATTCGGCGCCAGTCATTTTGCTGCCTTTATCAGAGGCTAGGAAAAGACCTAATTCAGCTACATCCTCAGGAAGCACAAACTTTTCAAGCGGATAGGATGCTGCTACGTTCTTCTTAATCTCTTCATTAAATCCCGGAATAAATTGGCCCATCATAGGTGTATCTGTTCCTCCCGGCATGACGCAATTGACACGAACCTCTGGGGCAAACTCATTAGCAAGAGCTTTTGTCATTGTCACTATTGCACCCTTTGAGGAAGAGTAAAGCGCTGTACCACCTCTGGGGCGAATGGCTGCACCTGAGCCTACTGTAAGAATAACTCCATTTCCGGTCTTTTTCAGTTCAGGATATGCGTATTTGCAGCATAGCCATGTGCCAAGTACATTAACAGCAAATATGCGTTGTCCTTGTGACAATGGGATTTCCGTAATACTCTGTGAGGCTTCCGGCACACCGGCTACACAGAACAGTATGTCAATTTTGGAATATGTATCTACCGCCAGTTTCACCATAGCCTGAACTTGCGTTTCATCCGCGATATCGACACCGATTGCAACTGCTTTTCCGCCCACGGCGGTTATTTCAGCAGCTGTTGCCTTGGCTCCTTCTAAGTTTAAATCTGCAGCAACAATGCAGGCACCCTCTTTTGCAAATAGTTTTGCGCTTGCCTGACCCATCCCTGATGCCGCTCCTGTAATGATTGCAACTTTGTTTTTTAACAACATTTTTTGCTCCTCCTTAATCATTTGTTATTCTTTTATCTCACCAAAAAATCCCGGAACAAATCCGGTCATATATTTATCCTTAATGGGTTGCAGTCTTGCCGTATGCGGAGCTACTTTATGAGCATCCCAAGCTTCCGGAGTCTCCCATCTTTCTACAAAAAAGATATCAGTTTCATTTCTGTATGGGTAATAGTAATCGTAGCTAATATTCCCTTCCTCTTTTAGGAATTCAGCGTATATGCCCTGGTCATATACCTCTTTCAGAAAATCATCTCGCGTGCCTGGTTTAACTTGGTATGCGCCTGTAACAACAAACATTCTTTCTTTCTCCTTTATAAATCTGATTTTTCAGTTACACTCTCTTCAAGTTTAAGCAGTTTCGCCGGATTTGTATGCGTCATTGTGTAGATGTCGTCCTCAGATATTCCTAAAGCAAGCATCGTAGCAATAAACATTCTAAGTATCTCCGGTGGAGGTGGGTTCCACGCTTCAATGGCATCGCTGGACATCAAGCATTGCTGTGCACCAACATGCTCTATGACCTCTGCGATACGTTTTGGTTTGAGTCCTTCATGCATTGGCATACACGCTATAAATACATTTTCAATATACCCACCCATCTGAGCAATTTCTTTCATCTGGTCAAACGAAGCATTGATGAGCGGAGTATTCAGCGGATGCGTCAGAATAAATCCAACGCCTGCAGCACTGGCCGCTTTGCATAACTTCATACTCTCTTCGATTGACACATGACCCGAACCGATAGCGAGCCCATACTGCTTGCATACTTCAATCACTTGATGAATTTCAGCAATAAGTTCACCAGAATCATCAATTATTGAAATCCCGGTCTTATCCGCCATTGCGCTATCTATCGTTGTGATGTACGGTCTCATCCTATCGACATATTTTGCACCCTTGTCCATGTCGTTTTTGGCGTTCCATGTCGGCATAAACACAACTTTGGCACCCGACTCAGCGGCAATCTGCACAGCCATCGGGTTTATACCACCGACTGTATAATTTAGTGTGATGCTTCCAAACACCGTCACATCATCCACCATTTTGTTGAGCAGATAAGCCTCACCTACTGTAGGCCAGATATGTGACTTCATTACAAAGCCTGCCATACCCGCCGCCTTTGCCGCCTGCGTCCACTGAAGATTATTCTGCCTTCCCGGCATGTTCAATGTAAATTGGGGATATCCATGCGCGTGCATGTCAATCGCCCCATGAAGTAGTTTATCTGCTCTATCCATATTTATATCTCCATATCAATCAATGTGAACCGCACCGTTTACATCAAGTAAATACCCACACATTCCTGAGGCAAAAGGAGCCGCCAGATATGCTATACCCCACGCTGCTTCCTCGGCAGTGCCCAGTCTTCCCATAGGTAAACTCTTGACATATTCATCAAGCTGCTCGGGTGTTCTCCAGTGTACCATCTGTGTATCCATTGAGCCGGGGCAAAACGTATTGACATTAACGCCATAACCCGCCAACTCTATGGCCAAACTTCTTGTAAATCCTATTATCCCGCCTTTTGACGCAGAATATTGCGCTCCCGGGCCTAATGCACCTTCCTTACCCGCAACCGATGTCAAATTGACAATCTTCCCGCTTCGTTTTTCCATCATCAACGGGGCAAAGTAATGGCAGGTATGAAACTGACTTTTCAGATTTGTTGTCAAAAATTTATCCCAGTCTTCCGAGGTCACATCCAAAAATCGCTTACCCTCATTGATGCCAAGATTGTTGACTAATATATCAATGCTACCAAAACTCGAAATCGTAAAATCTTTTAGCCGCTCTGCCTCAGCCATAACGGATAAATCGCCTTTGAAAAGTACGCACTCGCTGCCTGCTGCCTCAATGGCTTTTTTTGTTTCATGCGCTCCCTCATCATATCCAAGATAGGCACACACTACTTTTGCGCCAAGTGCTCCAAACAGTTTTGCCGTTGCCGCTCCGATACCACGCGCAGCGCCTGTTACAACCGCAGTCTGTCCTGCCAAAAACGAGCCGCGCATATGCCCGAAATACCGCTTATACTCTAAATAAGTCATTACACGCATACCACCTTACATCATCTGCAAATTCTTTTGAACAAAGCAAATTTGAAATACGCCACTTTGTAGTTTTGTTACATCAAACCATGTAAAATCCACCGTTTATATTCATCGTCTCACCTGTAACATAATTACTCTCATCACAACACAAATAAAGAACCGCCGCTGCCACCTCTTCTGGCTTACACAGCTTTTTCAGTGGCGTTTTTTTCAGGATATCAGAAAGTTCTGCATCATTATATCCGCAAGCGCCCTTTCCTTCAAGCGGCCCTGGCGCCACTGCATTAAAGTTGATTCCCGTGCCTGCGTATGTGAGTGCGAGTTGACGTGTCATCGAGGTCATTCCCGCATTATATACACTAAAATCTATGCCGGTAAATCCAAACCCTATCCTTGCCGCATAAGATGAAATGTTGACAATTCTGCCAAATCCGGCTTTTTTCATACGCGGAACAACAGCCTTAATTGCAGCAAACGCCTGACTCAAACCATGGGTAACCATCATATCCCATTGAGCATTTTGTATTTCTGAATTGGCCTGTGAAAATCTGGCTCCCGGATTGTTCACCAAAATATCAATTCTTCCGTATTTTTTCAATATATTGTCTATTTCTTCACTCAAATTATTGGGTTTGATTTCAATAGATTTTATAGAAAACCCATCAGCGCCCAGCGCATCCTCAAATGCTTTAAATGAGGTTGTGTCACTGTCAATCACAATGACTCTTGCACCAGAAACCGCCAATGCACATGCCGTTGCTTTGGAAATCTCGCAATCACACCCATAAATTAAAGCTGTCTTTCCGTTTAAGCTGAATGAATTCAAAAAATCACCGCCTCGTATTGTATTTTTTAAGATCGCAAATAAAGTTAGATATCCTTTGTAAGCCAGTAGGCTTCACCAATCGCATCACCGACCAGCCCGACCTTATTTGCATCGCCTATTATATATGTTTCCGGTATCACTTCATTGAGTTCCTCTATACGCTCTGAGTCCGGACTGAGCCCAAAGGCAACGACCGAAGTATCGCATTCAATGGTTATATCCTCACCATCTGACTTTCTCAGAATTACGCCATCGGGCAAAAATTCCTGAACATCACACTCCGGCATGAGTTTTACATTATAATCATCCAAGAGCCTTGTCAAAG
The DNA here is from genome assembly GCA_009781855.1 of Oscillospiraceae bacterium. GTDB lineage: Bacteria > Bacillota > Clostridia > Oscillospirales > Oscillospiraceae > WRMH01. Next base: position 42,992 of record WQUY01000008.1, read on the forward strand.
AGGCTCTATTGAAATCCAAAACATCCTTGTAAAACAGGCTCTCTGCTATTTTATCAACAAGGATTACTTCTTTGCCCTCCATGGCAAGTCCGAGTGCACACTCAGTACCCGAAAGACCCGCACCGCATATCACGACTCTTTTCCCGGTTTGGACGTCCTTTCTGTCCACTTCGCTGACCTCTTTGACATTTTCCAAATCAATACCTTTGATTGCAGGCATGATTGGCTTAGCTCCAATTGCTATAATCAAAACATCCGGGGATTCTTTAAGAATCGTGTCGACTGTCGCTTCTTTACACAGTTCAATTCTTGCGCCACTTTCATAGGTTTTACGGACTGCATATTCAATATAATTTCTAAACCCATCTTTAAAACTCAGCGCAGACGCTTCGAATAGCCTACCGCCTAATTTTCCGGATTTTTCATAAAGCACTACCTCGTGCCCTCTTTCGGTGAGGTAGCCGGTTGCCGCCATTGCGGCTGGCCCACCGCCGACAATCATAACCTTCTTTTTCTTTGGAGCAATCGTAGGCTTCGTTGTTCTGTATTCCCAACCCATTGTTGGATTTACTGCACAACCCGCAATATGCAGGTCTAAAAAGTTCCTTCTGAGGCAATACATGCATCTGAGACATGGTCGAATTTCTTTTTCAAGACCACGCGCACCCTTATTCACAAACTCTGTATCTGCCATCAATGCTTTCGCCATGGCCACGATGTCCGCTTTTCCGGACTTGATTATCTCCTCTGCATGTGAAAGGGTAGATATCCCACCAACAACCGACACAACCAAGTCAGGGCACGCTTCTTTAAATCCAGCAGCATAAGATACATTTACTCCGGGTTGAATATAGTAGTTTGGCATATTCACGCTAAAAGCCTCACCATAAAGCAACGTTCCCGCCGAAACAACAATCATATCAATATATTTCTGCGCCTCTTTAACAAATCTGACACGCTCTTCAAAAGAGGTTCCGCCCGGCATATGTTCACTTCCTACAATGCGCATTTCCAAAGGAATTCTGCCTTTGACCGTATCATACGCCGCTTCAAGCAGCTCCATAGGGAAACGCCAGCGATTCTTTTCAGAACCACCGTATTTATCCCCGCGCTGATTCCATAATGTCGAGAGAAATCCAGACATCAGGTTTCCATGTGCATAGTGAATCATAGCCATATCGAAATGGGCATCCACACACCTGCGCAGCGCCGCAACAAAATCATCGATTACAGACAGCATTTCAGTTCTGGTTATTTCTCTAACTCTCTTCGGGTCGTGATAGGGCTCAACTATGGACGGCACCCATGCCACCTCACCTTCCGGAAGCGTCAATGCACCCCATTGCCCAGCGTGAATAAGTTCTGCAGATAATTTGCAATCATACCTGTGCACCTCGTTTGCAAGCATGGTAAGCCCTTGTCTGTCCTCATCCTTTGTCGCAGATAGACAGCCAAAAAAATCTCGCCCCTCTTTAAAGTTTACAGGTGTTGAACCGATTGTAACGAGGCTTGCACCGGTTTTTGCTTGTGCACTTACAAATTCAAGGAGTTGAGGCGTCACCTCGCCGGTTGTCAGCCCAGCATGATTAGTCACAATTGGCGAATATTGTATGCGGTTTTTCAGTGTCATATTCCCAACTTGAATCGGCCTATACACATTAGGAAACTTATTCAGCGGCATGTATTTGCTCCCCCTATTTCATTTTTTCACAAACAAAATCCGTTACCCTTTTGCAACAATATGTAACTGGTTTTATCGCACAGCTTTCAGGGTACTACAATCACCTCGGTATGTCAATAAAATATTTACTGAGCAAAGCCTTTATCTTGCGAATTTTGCTACAAATATACCCTATACCATCAACTATATCTTTGACTCTCTGTTTTATTCTGCTCTGCGTGATTTTTTTGTGGAACTTCGTCAAGGATTCTGTTATAATCTGTTGTAATTAATAGATAAATATAATTTAGAGACAAAACAACCCTGCTTTTTTCATTGTTCGGGTTTGTTTTGTGAAATAATTTAAGTGTGATGGATTAATACAAAGGAGGACACATATGGAGTAATAGAAACCCTTTGCGCACAAACACAGAAAAATAATGTTCCAAAAGGAGGTTAACACGTGAAGAGAAAACTAAGAGTAGCATTGGGACTGATTCTATCGCTCATAATGCTCACAGGAATTGTAACTCCAGCAACAATCGCAAGTGCATCCACCTCAGTGACCTTTTTAAACCCTCTCGGATACATTGAACCGGCGTTTAACCATGGATTGGCCGAACGCCCAACAACACCAATAGCGAACCTTGATATTGGGCTGCTCTTTTACCAAAACGCAGCAAACAGAGAATCCGTTGTCGCACTGGGAGGACTACTCAACGCGAGAAGCATCACACAAGTAGACGTAGGCACCCCCATTGGCCCGAAAACAGTGGCACAATACGACGCATGGGCTGCTGCGTATGATGCCATCGTACTCGGCGTAGCTGACGAAGCCGTGAGCGCTTGGTGGAGTTTATACCATGTCAGGCAACTCGAAACACGCGGCACACCAGTGGTTCTTCTGACTACCGAAGCCTTTGTAGACACTGTACGCGTCGCCGCCGAAGACCACGGCATCACGAGTGTACGCACAGCAGTGATGAGCCGCAGCGCATATTCCAGAGCTTTTACGCGCTTAGGAGACTTTAACAGTGCTGTTTTACATATGCAAAACAATGTTGTCGGTGGAACTGTTTTGACCCAAGCTATAGCTGCACTAACCGCACCTCTGACTTCGGCAGAGGCAAATCCTGCCCCAATTACTCAAGCACAACTCGGAGTACCGGCATGGACTACCCAAACCGCAAGCAATCTTCGTGCATTTAATGACATGGCTATGGAACTTGGCTTCGGCGATGGCTTACCGCTTCGCCCACCCACGGCATTTCTCGTCAATGAAATGCTCGAAGCCACCACGCGTCAGCGTGACGAAATCATAGGCAAAGCAATGCCGCGCGGCGGTCTCATCACCGTTGAAAAAGTTGCGATAAACTCTGTTATGGCCGGTCTTGAGCCCAAAGCTTTCCCATTTGTCTTAGCGGCAATGGAAGCCTATGCCAACGCGTGGGAAACCGACAAAATGTTCTACCATGCACTCACCACCGGTGCCGGCCCATTTTCACTCATGCTGATTATGAGCGGCCCGCTCGCCGCTGAAATCGGTGTGCATGGCGGCAGAGGCTTTGGCGGTTCGGAATTCCCACTCAACAATACAATCGGCCGCGCATTCAGACTCAGCGTAAGCAACATCGGCCACTCATCCACCATTGATGAGTCCAATCGTATTGGCCGTGAGCAAGACCATACTTTGCTTGCATTTCGCGAGACATGCGAGCTGCTTCCTCCCGGTTGGGAATCACACAGCGAACTCATGGGATTCCCGGCAGGCTCAAACAGCATCACACTGCACAGCGTCATGGTCAACCGTGTCCGATTTAACTCTGCATTTGCATACCATCCGTTGGGACTTTTAGGCCATCTCCGAAACGGCATGGCACTCATGGGTGACTGCAATTCCCTCACCTTCTTCAATCTCGCACCGGGATTTGTGTGGGATATTCACAGAGACTGGGATATCAATAACAAAGAAGACGTCCGAGACTACATGATGACCGTCGGTATATCGGCAAGTCACGAAGGTTGGGGGGCGCAGTATCTGCAAGCAGGTGCAGGCGCTGCAAACTGGCTGAGCGGTTATATTGCCAATAGATTCGGCCCAGGAGCTACGGGAACGGCGGCAGCAGCAGCCGCACGCATACAAGACAGGCATCTCATCATGCCCATAGTCGTCGGCGGAGGCGGTTTGTCTCACTTCCATCTATATCCCGCAGCCGGTTACGGTGCCAGAGGCTTCCAAACACAGATGGTCACCGGAGCTACAGGCGCATTTACAAACGATGCACTGAGCCAAGGCCCGACCGCACCCGGAGCGCCACAGAATCTCACCGTTACAGTCACGGATGCCGCACAAGGAAATGTCACACTTTCTTGGGGCACACCACTCAGAAATGGCGGTTCTGCCGTCACAGGTTATCAGATTTCCATTCACGGTGGCTTTTATGCAGGACGTCATGGCGGAATGCTTGGACTCAATGAAATTTGGATCGATATTCCGGCAGACACAACATCACATACACTGACCGGTTTAACTGTGGGTGCAACTTATAATTTTGTTGTCCGTGCTGTCAACGGCGTAGTCAACGCAGCCGAAATCGTAAGCGTCGGTGACACCGATGTCATGGAAGTCTCCCACCGCGCAAGTGGAAATGGCGCATGGGCAAGAGCGACTGCCATAATCAGACCCCCAAGCGTAAATTGGGGCGGAGGCGGAGGCGGCAACGGCCAAGGTCAAGCACAACAACTACCTCCGGCACAAGTACCACTGGGTGCATATGATCGCGTAGCACAAGCAGTTGCTCACACAAATGAGCAAAACGAAGGTACAAGCGTAGTCGTTACCAATGTCACTGGGGAAATAGAAGCTCAGCCTCCAGAAGGTTCCGAAGGTCTGACACTTGTCACAATTGAGTTGCCATCGGGTGTCGCACGTCAAGCAACAGCAATGGCTATTCTCAACGACGACCTGACCTTTACTGCAATTCCGGCAAGATTCAACGCTGACGGCAGTGTCACTGTCATAATCTCCGGCGAAGTTATCCTTGTAGCACTGAGTGTAGAATCCAACTTCATAGACATTGAACAGCTCGTACAACATGTCCAAGATGAGATAAACGAAGCTGCTGCGCGAATGATTGTCCAAGGTGTAGGTAACAACCGCTTTGACCCAACGAGAGCTGTGCTGACATCCGAGGCCGTCACTATGTTTATGAGAGCCATAGGCATGCCAACCGATGCCGACGCACCTGCTGTGCCCGGAGTGAATCAAGACGCATGGTTTGCAATCTACCTTAACACTGCGGTAGCCAACGAACTCATAGGAGACAATGTAACTCCTGCACAACAGATGACGCGCATACAAACCGCACAACTCATCGTCAATGCATTAGCACATTTCGGATTCACAGATACGCTGACAGCAGCAGAGGCCTATGCGCTTCTGGCTCATTTTACCGATCTCGAAGGCCTCTCATCTGCACAGCGCATGGCACTAGCCGTCACAGTAGATTTGGGCATTTTTCGCGGTGCAACTGAAACAACTATGAATCCACACGGCATCCTAAATCGCTCACAGATGGCAAGCCTCGCTGTAAGGCTACAAAATGTTTTGATGGATATTAACCAATAAAGGAGGGTAAGCTATGAAACGAAAAAAATCATCTATATTTATTGCAGCAATGCTCGCAATTATACTGGTCATCGGCATGACCGCTCCGCTTGCCGGCGCGTCAAATGTCACTATTGAATTTCTAAACCCGCTGGGTCAAATAGACATGCTGGACAACCTGCCGCTCGCAGAGCGCAGACCATGGCAACTTGACGCAAATGGCAAACTCACAGAAAGAATGGTCGTAGGACTACCAACCAATGGCACACTATTTCCGCAAATTGCCATAGCCATGCACCTTATTGACCTCTACGGAAGATACAATGAATTCCATCCCGGAGCCGGAATCGTGCTGGTCACTTCCGCATTTGGCGGTAACTGGAGTTCCAATACCGACGCAAGCCAAGACTTCTTTAACAACAGTCCGGACGGATTGCCCGCAGGAGGCTTGGGGGGACTTGCAGTCGGAGGCGCTGCCGTACCTACTTACGTTGTGGCTCCGGTCGGAGTGCTCCCCTCCGTAGGCGAGTGGAATCTACGCTATTCCAGCCATCCCAACATGAATCCGATTACAGGCGCAACAACCGGTACCGTTAACTTCGCCGGCGACATTGATGTCCAGTTAGCCGGCACCGCCATTTGAAACCTCTGCACTTGGTGGGGGACCCACCAGATGACACGCAGAGAAGCACACGGAATTCCTACGGTATATGTCTGTAATTCGACCTATGCCTCAGTATCACAATTTTCAAATGAAGACAGCGGTATGCCCAACGCCCGCAGAGTCGTTATGGATCACATCTCGAATTTCAGAGAATATGCAACACATATCCCTCTGAGAGGACAGATGGTTGCCGGAAACGCCGGTACCAGAGTCATGTATTGGTACGACAATATCGTAAACAGACAACAGAGCTTTACCCCCGATGAGCTCAGAGAATACTGGGGATTTGCAGATCCTATTATGGCCTCATGGTCACCGGTAGAGCAAGCCCGATGGGCGCTTGGCGTTTACGGCGCAAATGCTCCAATGGCATCATGCGGAACACGTTCACTGGACGGTCGTCTGACTGAATTCGAACGCAACCCCGGAATAACTAATCCGGCACGTCTCGGCGACATGGACAGACCCGCAGACAGACTAAACCACCGTGCATCATCATTTACCATCAGCGGAGTAAATTATGAAGATGCTGTCAGAAACTTCAACAGACTTGCCGTACACAGAGATGGTCGTCAAGGCACATCATTCAACACAACCTTTGTACCCCCGGCATTTCCCGGAGTACAACATAATCCGGAAGTTTTCGCTTTCGGCGATGGCCTTGAGCTAATCCCTCCCACCAGAGCACTTGTCGAAGAAATGCTTGCATACACGGATCGTGCTCCTGACGAAATTCTGGGCAAGATGAGAAAAAGAGCCGGCATTATAACGGTGGAAAAAATTGCAATAAACGCAGTCATGGCAGGATCCAGACCCGAATACTTCCCGGTCATATTGGCCGCAATGGAAGCTTATGCCGGCGGCTATACTTACGGCATGATGTTCCACCACGCTTTCAGCACCGGCGGCCCATATGGCTTTGTTATGGTGTTGGCAGGCCCCATCGTTGAAGAACTCGGCATTTTAGATGATGACAGAAGCGGCACATCCGGTGCGGGCAATCAAACCCTCAATACCATCGGCCGCGCCATCAGAATGTCTATCCGCAACATCGGACATAACAGGGTTCCCGATATAGACACAACCGGACGTGTAGGTAAGCGCAACGATCATGTGATTGACTTCTTTGCCGAGAACATGAGCGCACTCCCGGAAGGATGGAGACCACACAGTGAAATGATGGGCTTCCCGGCAGGCTCCAGCACCATCTCCATGAAAGAATTCAATACCATTTTCTCATTGCGTGAGTTTGGGCAATTTGCCGCAGAACCTTTTGCTTGGACAACCAGTGAAGCACTTGCGCAGCTACGCAGCAGAATAGCAGGTGGATTCAGCAACATTATTTTGATTCCGCCCGCACTTGCCGCCGAATTGCAGTATGAAGGCGTCTCAACGGTAGAAGAACTTAAAGTAGCGCTGAGACCAACAGCCACCGGAGCCGGCGCAAACACATTCAATTTCTGGCCAATTGTAGTCGGCACCGACCCCGGTGTACATAGAACATATACACTAGACACAGCAGCTCATACAACCTACGTCACCAACCTTATCGTGCGCCCAGGTGGCCCAATCGCACCAAGCGCACCGACAAACTTCAATGTAACATATAGCCCGGACAGGACATCAGCCACGCTCACATGGGATGTCCCTGACAGAATCGGCGGCGCACCAATCATCGCGTTTGATGTATCGGGAGTCCATGGCTTAACCACCGTGTTTACACCGCCCAATGCCGAAGATTTTGTAAACAACGGACTGCCCAACATCACTTCCGCAATGCTCGCAGGTTCGGGACAATTCCAAGGCATGTCCCTCACCAGACTACCTGCAACCGCCAGATCACACACATTTCATAATTTGGATCCCGATGCACAAGGGTTCTTCATGGTTCGTGCCGTAAACGGCGTGCGCAATAATGCCGGAATCCAAGGCATGGCAAACAACCTCAATGCCGTTTACGCCCCCGATGCTTTCAATTTGCGTGAGTCTGGAGTAGGTTCTTGGGCGCACTTTGCAGAAGCGCCTATAGACCTGGTTACCGGAAACGGACTGGGACGACGCGACCCTAACGGCACTCCACGCGGCGCGCTTGGCACTACACGTCATTTCAGAGCACCGTGGTTAGACAACAATGTCTATTATCCGCTGGCAACCTTAGTAGGTGCACCTGCAAGCGATCTTGAGCCTGTCACACCGAACACAGCACTCTTCGACGCCCTTATGACAGATGGCTTTGTTGCGGGAAACCAAATCGCCACGCTCAGAACGCAGCTTGAAGCAATCGCTAATGAATATCCAGCTTACATTGCACTGACATATGATAGCCGGTGGTTTAGTCATCTGCGGAATGGACGCGGGCGCCTCGACGTGACCATCACCAGTGCAAACGCAGATGCAAGCGATGCATTTGTACTCGCTTATTGCCGAATCAGCAACACAACTAAAGCGATTAATGAAGCAGGATTCCTAGGCGACATAGATGGCTTGACTCCACGCGGCATGGTCGGCACAGGTGCTGTCGCAAACTGGGCGGTAAATACCGGTGTGTTCAACCATGCAAATTATGCATTCTTTGCAACCGAGCCGGGAACATACACTATCACATTTACACTCAGAGATATTGCCAACAATGTTGACTTGGTCTCCGAGGACTTGACCGTTACAGTGACCGGATCGATAGCAACGCTTAATGGATTGATTACGGTAGCCGCACCGCTCTCGCGCACATGGACCGCAACTATGACCGACGGAGATTACGGAACTTTAATGCAGTCATCAGGAGATGCAGCCGTAGGAACACAGGTAATGCTGACCATAAACGAGCGTGCAGGCTACGACCTGATTGATTTGATTATCACAGGGGCAGATATTGATTTGGAATCTGTAATGATTGATCTCACAAACAAGATTATAATCTTTGAGGTGTCTGAAGGACTTGATTTGCTCAGTGTCGTCGTAACTACGACATGGCTACCCTATCATCAGTACACGCATAGTGAGTGACGCTTGCATAAACACAGCGCATATTTAGGGTAAGACCTGGAAACACAAGTGGCTGTCGCAAAATGATTTACTAGAATCATTAGCGACAGCCACTTTGTCCTTGTCGTACTATTTAGAAAAAATGATTTAAAGTAGCCCCGGATCAATCGGGAAAATATTGACCACTCTGCCCCATTGCAAACTCAAACCCCAAATCTCACCAAAACTCTCTATCACTTCATCATGCAACTCAAGAAAATTGAAACTATAACCATCCTCAGTCTCAACCTCTCCAAACTGGAGCACTTCCAAAAGCATATTTTCATATTCAATCGGTTCAAGCGCTTTCAAAAACGCCCCGGCAATAGACATCACTTCAAATAGCGTATTGATATCTGTCATCATATTCTGGGTGCGTACATATCCATACCGAAACGCGTCTGTCTCAATGTCTGCAAATACTACAATATCAAACACCCCATAATCAAAAACATACAGTATCTCACCATGCTCCGGATCGTCCCATACATCGGCGTACCGAATGTGGAGTTCCCACCCCTCTTCAAACTCAAGAAAACCATTGACAATATACAACAGGTCGCTGATCTCGATTGTACCCGGCAGCGTCGCCTCCGTCGGCACCGCAACCGGATGTTCAGAATCTGGGGCTTCGGCACGCCTATCGCACCCTACTATACCTAGGATCATCGCCGCCAAGACAACCATTAGCGTTGCTTTTTTCATGAACATTACCCCTAGCATAATTTTTCTAAAACGCAAACATTCTTGTACAAAGTTCTAAGTACGCCAAAAAGCTCTTTTATGTTTTCCGTTGCGTCTATCCAAGCTATGTAGCAAATTGGTTTTTCCCCATATTTTGACCTAACCCGGATGTCACTTTCAGATAGGGTTATGGTAACATCATTTACTGTTTTGCGCAAGCTTGTTGCTGCAGGTTGACAGATAGTTTGTCAATATGGTAACATTGGCGAAATAGGTGTACAGTTTCAATCCATTCGTAACAGGCATGTAAACCGGTATCAATTTCGAATGTTTTTCACAGGCATCTTGAAAGTGTAGCACTTCGCAGTCCACACTACCTAATTCTTTTTTCAAAAGGTGGATAATGAAACCAAGTATTTATGACATTGCAAGAGAGGCTAATGTTTCCTCTGCAACCGTATCGCGGGTTCTTAATAATAAGCCTTCTGTGTCTGCTCATACGCGCAACAAGGTCGAAGAGGTTATAAAGCGCCTGAACTTCCAGCCCAACCCTTTCGCAAGAGCTCTTGTTTCTAAGCGTATACCAACAGTCGGAATTATGTCCATTGATGTCAGGATTCCGCATTACGCCAGCACCGCTTTTGCCATGGAGCGAGAGCTATTTAAGTTGGGTTACAATTCAGTATTATGCAATACCGGTGGAGATTACGACAGTAATCTTAAATACTTGCATATACTGATTGAAAAGGGCATCAGCGGAGTGATGTGCTTGGGGTCTGTTTTCAGAGACACATTCTGGAACACTTCAATACTATCCGAATTCCCTGACATCCCGTTTTTCTTCAGCAACTGCGTTTTGCAGTCTGATAATGCATATTCTGTAATAATTGATGAACGGAAAGCACTTAAGCTTTGCGTCTCTCATCTCATCGAAAAAGGACACAGTCAAATCCTGTATGTAAAGGACACCGAGAGCTACAGCGGCATTTTGAAAGCCTCTAGTTTCTTACACGCTATGGAGGCTAAGGGTTTATGTCACGATAAAGAAAATATATTTACCGTTAACAGAGGCTTTGATGGTGGAACCGATGCTGTTGATCGGATTATCAATTCGAAGATACCGTTTACAGCAATTATATTTGGAGATGATATAACTGCAATCGGAGGACTCAAAAGGTTAAAAGAACATGGGCTTTCTGTTCCGAATGATATAGCGGTCATAGGGTATAACAACTCAATAGCTTCTACTTGCTGCTCTCCCGCACTGACCACTGTAGATAATAAAACCGATATCATGGGCAGTCTCATAGTAAACTTATTTCAAACCGTTGTTGAGGGAAGGCAAACTGCAAAACTGCTGACCGTCACTCCCGAACTCATTTTGAGAGACAGTACCTAGTACTCCATTCTCATCAACAAAACCCGCATCCAATCCGGCTGCGGGCTTTTTGTATTTTGTAGTTCTTTACAATTACTCCACAACAGCCGCCAGTCTAATCATGGTTACAAATGTCTGCTCCCTCGTATAAAGGCCCAGTGGTGCAAATTCATTGTTGCCAATGCCTCCCATGATGCCATTCGACGACACAAACTCAATCGCCTCGGATGCCCAGGGAGCAAATAACCTTGAGTCGGCAAAGCTGATTCTGGCATCACCCATTGCGCTATACTCGAATGCCTCGGCAATCCTGCCCAACATAGCGGCCGCTTCTTGTCTTGTAATTGCATTATCCGGAGCAAAAGTCCGTTCGCTGACCCCATTTACGATATGTAGATAATGTGCGATGATGACAAACACATTGTCGGTATCATCAAATGGGTCA
>WQUY01000009.1 GCA_009781855.1 Oscillospiraceae bacterium
CTCGCCCCCAAAGACCACCCCGTCAGGCTTCGCCTGCCACCCCTCCAAGGAGGGGAATAAAGTCAAATGTCAGGAATTCCCTCGACAGCAAAACCATCAGCAACACCCTGTAAGCTTGGTATGTTGGGGTCTGACTAATGATTTTCTGTTTTGCTCGGAACGGGTCTCGTCGCCCTACACTTCGCAAAACAGAAAACCATCAGCCAGCCCCTACGCAGAATATTTATACCGCCTTGACAACAATATTATTTGCATTGTTTTTTGGAATGCTGTATAGTATTCGAACAGAAAGCGGTGCATGCCGTTATTATAAATTAAGGACATGAAGAATGAACCAAACCGAATTTCAAAATAGATTTATTAAAGCTCGCAAAGCAGCAATTGGGCTTGATTTTCAGCGTCTTAATGAAATTCAGCGTGAAGCTGTTTTTACAACACAAGGGCCGCTTCTGTTGCTCGCAGGGGCAGGTAGCGGCAAAACGACGGTGCTTATAAACCGAATTGCAAATATTCTGAGATACGGCTCTGGTTCCGACAGCGATGTCGTACCGGGAGATGTTACAGAAGACGATTTGAATTTCCTAGAGTCATACGTAAAAGAAGCCTCCCAAAAAGATGGTAGGCCGGAAGATGGCAAGGAAAATCTCAGTTCTGAGTTCCGGATTCAAAAGCTTTGCGCAGTTGAGCCCGTTGCACCGTGGCGAATCATCGCCATTACATTTACAAATAAAGCGGCGGGCGAAATGAAAGCGCGGCTTGAAAAGATGCTTGGGCCGGGAGCTGAAGATATCTGGGCAAGTACTTTCCATTCGGCCTGTGTCCGTATACTTAGGCGAAATATTGACAAGTTGGGATATGACAGCTCATTTGCCATCTACGACACCACCGATAGCACATCTCTTATGAAACGCATCTTAAAAGAGATGGATATAGAAGAGCGCACTTTTCCTCATAGGTCTGTTTTGGGTTACATCAGTCGCGCCAAAGATGAAATGATTACAGCTGAGCAATTCTATAATGCTGCCGAAAAATCGGGCGATGTTCGCAAGAAGATTGTAGGCAGGGCTTATCTTGAGTATGAAAACAGGATGAAATCGTCAAATGCCCTCGACTTTGACGACCTGATTCTTTTTACAGTGCGCCTTTTTCTCGAGTTTCCCGATGTTTTGCAGTACTACCAAAAAAGATTTTTGTATGTGCTGGTAGATGAGTATCAGGATACGAATAATCTTCAATATCTGTTGGCTTCATCGCTGGCAGGCGAGCATAAAAATATCTGCGTTGTTGGCGACGATGACCAAAGCATATATAAATTTAGAGGCGCTACAATAGAAAACATCCTCAACTTTGAAAAACAATATAAGGACGCACGGGTGATAAGACTGGAGCAAAACTATCGCTCTACGGGTCTTATACTCAACGCAGCTCATGATGTAATCAGCAATAATGTAGGACGCAAGGGCAAAAAACTTTGGACGGAAAGCGGGCCGGGTGACATGCCACAGCTTCATATCATATCTGATGAACGCGCAGAGGCGGAACTGATTGCCGATAGGATTGTTGCAAGCGCTGCAGAAGGCCGCAACTGGCGTGAACATGCGATTTTGTACAGAATGAATGCACAATCCAATCAGTTTGAGACTGCTTTTAAGCGAAGCGGTATCCCCTACCGGATTTTTGGCGGCACGGGATTTTATGAACGTGCAGAAATAAAAGATATGCTGGCATATCTTTGTGTTTTGCATAATCCGATGGATGATGTTCGTCTGTTGCGTATTATTAACAACCCACCACGCGGTATAGGTAATACAACTATTGTCCGACTTACAGAGCTGGCAGCTGAGCAGGAAAAGTCGATTTATGAAGTACTCAGGGAGTCTCAAAACCATGATAATTTAAGCGCATCTGCCGGGAAGTTGCATTTATTTGCAGATATGATAGATGAGTTGCGTGAAATAAATGAAACAGCTCCGCTTGATGAATTATACGAAACGCTTTTGGATAAGTCCGGCTATATCAGAATGCTTGAGCAAAAAAAAGCGGATGAGAACATTTCTAGAATTGAAAATGTTTTGGAACTTAAAACAAATATCATTAGCTTTATGAATGAAAACGGCGGCAATCTATTCGATTTTCTTAGCGAAACTGCGTTATTCAGTGATCTTGACCGCGATGATTCTGATGGCGATCGTGTAATGATGATGACCATGCACAGTGCGAAAGGGCTTGAATTTGATACGGTTTTTTTGGTTGGAACAGAAGAGGGCGTTTTTCCGGGGATTCGCGCTATCGGCGAACCCGGCGAAATGGAAGAAGAGCGCAGGCTCTGTTACGTAGCGATGACCAGAGCAAAAAGAAAGCTCTACTTTACGGCAGCAAAACGGAGAATGTTGTTTGGTAAAACATCCTCGGCTATGCCTTCAAGATTTGTGCGAGAAATTAAAAGTGACAATCTTGAGGTCATAGAGCCACCTATTGGATTCGGAGGCTTTGACTTTGAGTTCGGTCAGCAGAAGTTCGGTGCGACAAAACAGTCTTTTCCTCTTTCCGGGCGCAGCTATCCTCTGGATCAAAGCACATCGTTTTCACAAAGTCACACATTGTCTGACGGATATAAAAGTGCATCTGTGCAAAAATCTGTAAGTTCTGTGGCATCTGGCGCTTCACAAACTAAAGCCGACTTTAAGAAAGGCGATACTGTAGAGCATAAAGCTTTTGGTCGCGGTGTAATAACCGGCAGCAAACCGGCCGGTGGAGACGCACTACTTGAGATAGACTTTGATGGCGTTGGAATTAAACGAATGCTGCTGAATTCTGCGGCAAGATATATGACAAAGGCGTAACCATATGGATAACAACAAAAAAATGCAACATTTAGGCAGGCTTGTCCTGTTTTCGGCAGCGTTATTATGGGGCGTTTCGTTTGTCATGATGAAAAATGTTCTTGACAACGTTCCTCCATTGTATATTCTGACATTCCGCTTTTTCGGGGCGGCGCTCTTGCTGCTTCCATTCTGTATCAGCAGATTAAAAAAGCTTGACAAGGATTATATCAAAGGCGGCGTTTTGATGGGCGTTGCGCTGTTTGCAGCTTATGTTTTTCAAACTTATGGTCTGCGGTATACAACTCCGGGCAAAAATGCATTTTTGACTTCAGTATACTGTGTAATTGTACCTTTTCTTTACTGGGCGATTATAAGAAAAAAACCCGATAAGTTTAATGCTATTGCAGCAGGAACATGTATCATCGGTATAGCGCTCATCACACTTTATGGCGATATGCGCATTGCTCTTGGTGACGGACTGACACTTATAGGCGGATTTTTCTTCGCATTGCACATCATTGTTTCTGCAGGGTTTGTAAGGGGTAGAAACCCTATAATGCTTACAATGATCCAATTTGCAACTGTGGGGGTGCTGTCGCTTCTGGGCGCAGTTATGTTTGAGGCTTCCCCATCTGGCGTTACGTCAACCGATGTCTGGAGCATAGTTTTTCTGACTGTTGTCTGCACTGCCGGATGCTTGCTTATGCAAGCTTTCGGACAAAAGTATACTCCCCCGGCGCAATCTGCAGTTATTCTGACGCTAGAGTCTGTATTTGGCGTGCTTGCGTCAGTACTGTTATTCCATGAGATTTTAACACCGAGACTAACTTTGGGTTTCGCCCTAACATTTATTGCTGTTATAATAAGCGAAACCAAAATGGGTTTCTTGCGGAAAAAGCAAAATCTTGCACGTTAACTACTTATTGTTTTGGGAGCTGAGATGATGTCCAAAAAAAGCAAGGGTCAGGGAAATGAATTTATTCGCGCTATGTCACTTCTGACTCAAATCGGAATAACAATAGTCGCCTGTATTGGTGTTGGTATTTTTCTTGGCTGGTTTCTGGACAACCTTTTCGATACCTCGCCATGGCTGCTGCTTGTTTGCACTTTACTCGGCATAGGTGCTGCATTTAAGTCGATATTCGATTTCGCAAAGAAAATCTAATAATCATCATAGAAGGAACCTGAAAATATGAAATTATCCCATACAGGAAAATACATGATTCTAATGATTGGACTTGTCGCTTTGGTTTTTATAATCGGCGGAGGTGTTTTTTACCGTTCGATTCAGGCGCTCTATTTTGCAATAGGGGTTATCGTGACTTCGGCACTTAATGTTGGCAAGGTATTTCTGCTTGAGAGAACAGTCAGAAAAACAATGGAAAAAGAAGATCCGAACGCCGGCAAAAACTACGTAAAACTTCAATATTTATTCAGATATTTTATCACAGCATTAGTATTGGTTGTGGTCGGCATCATCAATGTGAATGTTGATCCACCATTCATTAGTGTCTGGGGTGCCCTCGCTGGAGTCTTTACCCTCCAAATAGCTGTTATAATAGTCAGGCACAAAAAATTCGCTCAAGAAGAATAGTCCATTTTAATTATACTGAATTACCTACTTTTGACTTGACAAATTTATGAATATTTTGTATCTTATTAGCTAATGCCAACAAAAATAAAAGGAAGCGATTTGTCTTGGATATTACTATTGGAGTACATGGTGTTATTAATATTGGCGGGATCCAAATATTAATCACCGACACCATAGTCAGTACATGGATTGTAATGGGTATACTCATTACATTTGCCATTATTGTTCGAATTAGAGTCGTGAAGTTCAATGATATCCCCACTGGCTTTCAAAATGTTGTTGAAGCAATTGTAGAGGTTTTTGAAAACTATCTTCGAAATACGGTTGGTGAAAAGCTGATGTTTCTTGGCAATTGGTTTTTCACCTTATTTCTATTTATCCTAGTTTCCAATATCGGTGGGTTAATTCCCGGGTTTCGACCGCCCACTGCTGACTGGTCAATGACCGTTGCTCTGGCGCTTGTCACGTTTGTCCTAATTCAAGCAATGGGCATCAGATATCGGGGCATAGAATATGTCATAAGCTTTTTCAAGCCCTTTCCGCTATTTCTGCCCGTAAACCTGATTGGTGAGCTTGCCAGGCCGATTTCTATCAGCTTCCGTCTTTTTGGAAATATGCTCGCAGGTCTTATTATGATGTCGCTGATATATGTATTGGCTCCGGTCTTTGCAATATTTGTCCTGCCGGCTGCATTGCATGTGTACTTTGACCTTTTTGCCGGATTGATTCAGACATATATCTTCGTTACTTTAAGCATGTCGTTTGTTGCCGATGCCGCAAAACTGGCCGAAGATTAATCTTCGGCTTTCGGGATATCTTGCTTGCGGTCAATCAGGCATATCCTCTCTAAATCAAGCGCAAAATAAATTTTAGATAGATCAAAAAAACAAATATCAACGAATCGGAGGATTTACCATGGAATTTCTAGCAAATGTCATAATCGCCGGGCAGTACGCTGCAACAATAGCAGTTTTTGCCGGAATGCTGACGACTCTCGGGCAGGGGCATATCGCCGCAAAGGCAATCGAGTCAATGGCTCGCCAGCCAGAAGCGAAAGGCTCTATTAATACAGCCATGATTATCAGCTTGGCGATGGCCGAGACAAACGGTATTTACGGTCTCGTCGTGGCTATGATTTTGTTATTTGCCAATCCGCTTGTCAATCGTTTTGCAGAAATTGCAATTCAACTTGGCCTCAGCTAAGTTGAAACTTTGGCAAAACATTCACGTCCGCTGCTGGAGCGTGAAATAATCTCGCAATCAGCGAACCCAAGTGGAAGAGGGTGATTTTATTGAACATGGATCTCATATCACTTACGACATCTATCCCGCCGTTCGGCATAGATTTCAACACGCTAATATCTGCGGCTGCAAATCTGGTTAACGTAGGTATACTCGGCGCTGTTCTTGCATTTTTGCTCTACAGACCCGTTCGCAATGTCTTGCACAAGCGAACTGAGAGAATCAAAAAGCAGCTACAGCAGGCTGATGATGAAATGGCAAGAGCTGTTGAGCTGCGGAAAACCTATGAGCAAAAGATGGAAGACGTTGAGAAAGAAAAAGAAGAGATTCTCACTGATGCACGCAAAAATGCAGCTGAGGCCGGCAAGCGGCTTATTTCCGAAGCGAAGATTGAGGCCGATGCTGCAAGAGAACGCGCTACTGCCAATATTGAAATGGAATGGGAACGTGCCGAGACTCAGATGCGAACCGCTATCATAGATGTTTCTTCTATGATGGCACAGAAGTTTGTTTCGGTTTCGATAGATAAGGAAACTCAAGACAATCTTTTTGACGATGCTGTTTCCAATCTGGAGGGTATGAGATGGAGAGACTAAGTGTTCTCTACGCTTCTGCCTTGTTCGATTTGGCCAAGGGGCACAATAAGCTTGATGAATTTTTTGAGCAGGCTGTGTATCTGCGCAATGCTTTGCAAGATGAGCAATGCCAGCGCATACTCGTTCATCCGCATATTACTGCCGCACAAAAACATGAGCTTTTTAAAAAAGCTTTTTCCGGGCATGTCCATGAGGATTTGCTTGGCCTAATGTTCTTGACTGCCGATAAAAACCGCGAAGCATTTCTGCTTCCGGCACTGGATTGCCTTATTGAGCTTATCCGGCGGCATAAAGGGATAATCACGGCTGAAGTTTCATCAGCAGTTGCTTTTGATGAACAACAAGCCGAAACCTTGAAGAGGGTGCTTTCTGAGCAGCTGCACAAAAGTGTGGAACTTGAGCTTAAAGTTGACTCTTCATTGATTGGCGGTCCATATATATTTGTGGATGGCTACTACATAGATTGGACAATCAAGAAAAAGCTGCGTGATTTGACAGTATACATGAAAGAGGGGTGCAGTGCGTGACTCTCAAACCCGACGAAATAAGTTCGGTTATTAAACAGCAGATTCAGGCCTACTCATCCACCCTGGATGTTGCCGAGGCAGGCAGCGTTATACAGGTTGGAGACGGTATCGCCAGAGTTTATGGCTTGGATAATGCAATGAGCGGTGAGCTTCTGGAGTTTTCCAGTGGTGTATTTGGCATCGCTTTCAATCTTGACGAGGACAGCATTGGTGTTGTTCTTCTTGGCTCTGACTCACTCGTTAAAGAGGGTGACATCGTCAAAAGAACAAAAAAGATTGCGGAAGTTCCCGTCGGAGACGAAATGCTGGGCAGAGTTGTCAACTCCCTCGGTGAGCCTGTTGACGGCAAAGGGCCTATAGGATATACAAAAACACGCCAGATTGAGCGTATTGCTCCTGGTGTTATTGAACGCGGAGAGGTAAATCAACCTCTGCAAACGGGCATCAAATCCATAGATGCAATGATTCCGGTCGGGCGCGGCCAACGTGAGCTTATCATCGGAGACCGTCAAACCGGAAAGACAGCGATTTGTATCGATACCATTATAAATCAAAAAGGCGCAGGTGTGCTTTGCGTATACGTTGCTATTGGTCAGAAAAATTCTACAGTTGCTCGTATTTCCAGAACGCTCGAAGAAGCCGGGGCGATGGAGTATACAACGATTGTCGTTGCTGCTGCAAGTGATTCCTCTCCAATGCAATATATTGCGCCATATGCCGGTTGTGCAATGGGCGAGGAATGGATGGAAGAGGGCAAAGATGTTCTGCTCATCTATGACGATTTATCCAAACATGCTGTTGCCTACCGTGCACTGAGTTTGCTTTTGAGAAGACCTCCGGGGCGCGAAGCCTATCCCGGTGATGTTTTCTACCTCCATTCAAGATTGTTGGAACGCGCAGCCAAGCTTAGCGAAGAGCGAGGCGGCGGCTCACTGACAGCGCTTCCGATTATTGAGACCCAAGCAGGTGATATTTCTGCTTATATACCGACAAATGTTATTTCAATTACTGATGGTCAGATATATCTTGAAACAGAACTCTTTAACAACGGTGTTCGCCCTGCAATAAATCCGGGCTTTTCCGTTTCTCGCGTCGGCGGTGCTGCTCAAATTTCGGCAATGAAGAAGATTTCCGGGCCGTTGCGTATTGAGCTTGCTCAATATCGTGAACTTGCTTCTTTTGCACAGTTTGGCTCTGATCTCAGCAAAGACACTTTGGAGAGACTCAGGCATGGCGAGCGTATCGTTGAAATCCTTAAACAGCCTCAATATGAGCCATTGCCAGTCGAACATCAGGTTTTGCTCTTATATATGCTGACAAGAAAATATTTTTCTAGCGTCAATGTTGAAAACGTCCAAAAAACTGCAAGTGACTTTTTAAACTTTATGTCTGACAGATATTACGATGTCGTGACAGAACTCAGAGACAAAAAGGAACTCTCAGACGCGCTGGATGAAAAGATAAAGATTGCCGCAGAGGAATTCCAAAAGACCATTTAACTTCAAGTCCGTTTCACCTTAACAGGCTCAAGTTAATCATTCTTACTCATAAATTGGGGGCGGCTCAATGTCTTCGATGAAAGCCATAAAAAAAAGAATAACGAGTGTCAACAACACTAAAAAAATCATGAAAGCCATGAACTTGGTCTCTGCTTCTAAGCTGCAAAAAGCTAAAACAAGGCTAGATCACATCAGGCCACTATTTGACAACCTGAATGTGGTTATGGACACTATAAAAAAAGGTCTTGATTCCGACACAGAACTTGCTTTTGCACAAGAGCGTGAAGTCAAAAACATTGCATATATCGTGTTATCCAGCGACCGAGGCCTCTGTGGAGGTTATAACACAAATATCTCCAAAGAAGCATTGGCGTTTATTGATGCAAACCATAGCAAGACCGATAAGCAGGAAAAAATTCTTGCTATTGGCACAAAAGGCTGGGAGTATTTTAAGCGCAGAGGCAAGAACATCGTTTTCAGAAATCCAGGCCCTTCTGAAGCAACATCATTTGCCGATGCTGAAGTACTCGGTAACAAAATCGCTCAAATGTATACTTCCGGTGAAGCCGATGAGGTTTACATAGTTTATACGCACTTTCAAACAATCCTTGCACATGTTCCATATATCGTGAAACTTTTGCCTATCAGGACCGAGACATCAGTTCCGGCGTCTAATCCGGTTCAGATGACCTATGATCCCGATGCAAAGTCATTTATGGAACATGCAGTTCCCATGTATCTGAATATATCGATATACGGCGCTATGATGGAGTCGGCAGTTTGCGAGCTGGCAAGCCGAATGACAAGTATGGACTCTGCCACACGTAATGCGACAGACATCATAGACGATCTTACGCTTGAGTATAACCGCAAGCGGCAAGGCATCATCACTCAGGAGATTACGGAGATAGTCACCGGCGCAAATGCCTTGCAGTAAAAAGGAGAGATTTAGTTTGGCTGAAAAGAACATTGGAAAGATTTTGCAAATAATCGGTGCGGTCGTTGACGTGCGTTTTGACACGGAACTACCTGCGCTTTACAACGCCATTGAAGTACAGCTTGATGATAAGGTTGTTGTTTTTGAAGTTGCACAACACTTAGGCGACAATGTTGTACGCTGTATTTCGATGGATTCGACCGATGGTTTGGTCAGGGGTATGAAAGCTGTGGATACCGGAGCTGCTATTTCTGTGCCTGTCGGCGATGAGACGTTGGGTCGTATGCTCAATGTTTTGGGCAACGCCATCGACAACAAACCGAATCCCGAAACCAAAGAGCGCTGGCCTATCCACCGGACAGCACCGGGTTTTGCAGAGCAGACTGCAACCACGGAAATGTTTGAAACCGGGATAAAGGCAATTGATTTGCTCTGTCCCTACTCCAAGGGTGGAAAAATCGGCTTGTTTGGTGGTGCGGGTGTCGGCAAAACGGTTATAATTATGGAACTTATCCGTAATATCGCAACCGAGCATGGCGGCTACTCTGTTTTCGCAGGTGTTGGTGAACGTACTCGTGAGGGTATCGATCTTTATAATGACATGATACGCTCCGGTGTTATAAACAAAGCTGCGCTTGTTTTCGGCCAAATGAACGAACCTCCTGGCGCTCGTATGCGCGTGGCGTTTTCCGGACTTACAATTGCGGAATATTTCCGTGATGTATCGTTGCAGGACGTGTTGCTTTTTGTTGATAATATTTTCAGATATGTTCAGGCTGGTTCTGAGGTTTCTGCACTTTTGGGACGTGTACCCAGTGCCGTTGGTTATCAGCCAACATTGGCTACCGAGGTTGGCAGCTTGCAAGAACGCATAACTTCAACCAAAACCGGATCAATAACATCTGTTCAGGCCATTTATGTTCCCGCCGACGACTTCACTGATCCTGCTGCGGCCACAACATTCACACATTTGGACGCAACCACAGTTTTGTCGCGTGCTATCGTTGAGCAGGGCATCTACCCCGCGATTGACCCTCTTGAATCTACATCACGTATCCTTGACCGAAACACTCTGGGTAAAGCGCACTACAACACTGCGCGTTCGGTTCAGAGCATTCTGCAAAGATATAAAGATTTGCAGGATATTATCGCCATTTTGGGTATGGATGAACTCTCTGAAAATGACCGTCTAATCGTTGACCGCGCCAGAAAAGTTCAGCGTTTCCTTTCTCAACCTTTCTTTGTAGCTGAGAAGTTTACTTCGATACCTGGTAAATATGTCCCTGTGGCTGAAACAATCAGAGGTTTCGCAGGGATTATAGATGGTGAATATGATGATATCCCCGAAGGTTACTTCCTGAATAAAGGCACGATTGATGAAGTGGTAGAGAGTTACAAGGAGTAGAACTTCCCTCCCCTAATGCCAAGCAGCTTAGCGCATCGTCTCGTCGTTATGAGCGCACGATAGTTAGGTTGCGTAGCACCTTGAAAGGAATGAACTCAAATAATGGCAGTGAAAAAACTGCGTCTGCGTATAGCAACGCCGGAAAGTGTAAAATTTGATGATGATACAGACATGGTTATCATGCGCTGTATCACCGGCGACATGGGTATTTTGCCCAATCACCAGCCTATTTCAGCAATTCTGGACTTTGGCGTACTTCGGATAATAACGGGTGAGCTTGAAAAAAGGATGGCTGTATTCGGGGGCATTGCTCAGGTCGTGGACAATGTTGTAACCATTTTGGCAAATGATGCGCAGTGGCCGGAGGATATTGACATAGCATTTGTTCAATCTGAACGCGCCCGTATGGAGCGCCGCTCTCAGGAAGACCTCGATGATTTGGAAATCCAGAGAGATCAGGTGCTTATGAGACGAACCCTGGTACAGATTGAAGTAAGTTCATATCCGATTTTAAGCAGAACGGAGCCTGAAGAACCATAGTTCCGAAATAATCCCGAAAATAACCTCAAGTTTTTATAATTTATTTCGATAATTTATAAAAGAACAGCTTGTGTTATTTCCGGGAAAGAAGGACTCTATGAAAGGCTTAACATCCATAATCGGGATGATCGTGTGCTTGGTCGCTATCGTTGCAGGTATCATAATACTTGGCGGCGAAATTATGGATTTTGTCAACATTCCAAGCGTCATGCTTGTTGTTGTGCCTACAATATTTGCAGTTGTCGCTACATTTCCGATTTCAGTGGTGGCAAAGGTTCCGGGGCATTTCAAGGCTCTGCTTGTTCAGGAATACAGACCAGGTGAATACATAGATAAAATAGTTGTGTTGGCTGAAAAGGCTCGTAAAGAGGGGCTTTTAGCTTTCGAAAAAGAACAGGTCGATGACCAGCTTATGCAGTATGCGCTGCGTATGATGGTTGACGGCCTTGATAAATTTTCGGTTAAATTTGCCCTGGAAGATTGCATCAATGGTATCAAAGAGCGTCATAATGAAGCTGTTGCCATTTATGACAAGGCTGCTGCATTTGCACCTGCATTTGGCATGTGTGCGACTGTAATATCACTTGTTAATATGCTGATGGGGCTTGACTTTGAAGACCCGAATGCAATAAATGCTCTGGGTGGGAATATGTCCGCAGCACTGATTACAACACTATATGGCTCAATGCTTGCAAATATCGTTTTTATACCAATCGCCGGAAGGCTAAAACTACTCCATAAAAAGGAAGTATTTTGTAAAACGATGGTCTGCAATGGCCTGTTATCAATACTAAACGGCGACAACCCCAGAATCATCAAAGATTATCTGGTAGAGCAGTTGAGTACGGGAGACGGTAAGCTCTTCCGGGATGGGAGGAAGTAGCCATGCCCGGAGGAGATAACCGCCAGGATGAAAGAGGCTCAGGCCGTGTCGGCGAAGATGAGCAGGAAGAAAGAACCGATGGTTGGATGACAACTTATGCGGACATGGTCACTTTGCTCATGACTTTTTTCGTACTCATGTTTGCTATTTCTAATGTAGACAATCAAAAAGCCATGCTCTTTTTTGCTGGAATGTCAAGAGATGGCTTGAGTGCTACGCAATTTCATCAAATTGTTGAAATGTTTAATCCCGGTGATGATCCCGGACAGATATACATTCCTGTCGGGGGCGAGTGGGATACTATGCGGGATGAGCGATACGTTGATGATCCTGAATTTGTCAGAAATCCGGAAATGAATAACTTGTTCGAACGCATGATAAGTTACATCGAAGAATCGGGCCTCACTGAGCAAATAAATCTTATCTTTGATGGTGAGTACCTTTTGGTGACGCTTGCAAATGATATCTTGTTTGAAACCGGAAATGCAGAAGTTCTGCCGGAAATGCGATACATCGCTGAAGCCATAGCGCGGGTTCTTGCAGGAACACATAATCCGGATAATCCATTTGATATCGTTGTAACGGGGCATACGGATAATGTGCCAATCAACACACCGCAATATCCTTCTAATTGGGATGTAAGCGCAGCGCGTTCTCTCAATTTCATGAGAATTCTATTATTTGAAAGTGGTATTGACCCTTCTTTTTTTGCATCGCGCGGTTTGGGAGAATATCACCCCATCGCCTCTAATGACACCGCAGAAGGCAGGCGGCTCAACAGGCGTGTGGAGGTGCAGATAACGATTGCAAGATTTGATGGCAGGCATGGAGCTTTGGAAAATCTCCACCAGCACGAAGACTAGTACTCATCGGTTAGCGTGTGGGTTTCCGCCGAGTTGGCCTGATCAGACATTGCTTCCCAAATCCTATCAGGTCTGCCCTGCCCACTTCACGCAGAGCCGTTTGCACAAGGCTACTGTTTTCAGGTCTCTTCCATTGAAGCAATGCTCTTTGCTTTGCTTTTTCTATAGCAGAGCGCGGGACATAGACAGGCTCAAAGTTTCTGGGATCGAGGCCGGTGTGGTACATGCAAGTTGAAAGCGTGCCGGGGGTGGGATAAAAATCCTGTACTTGCTCCGGTTGACGGCCGGTTTTGTTTAAATACTCCGCAAGTGCAATTGCATCATGCATCGTACTGCCCGGATGTGAGGATATCAAATACGGAACGAGAAATTGTTTCATACCATATCGCTCATTGAGCCTCTTGTATTTTTCTGAAAACCGCTCAAAAGTTGAATTTCTCGGTTTTCCCATATATCCGAGCACTCTATTTACATTATGCTCAGGTGCGACCTTGAGTTGCCCCGATATATGAAACTTAATAAGTTCCGCAAAAAATTCACCGTTTTTATCAAGCATAAGGTAGTCAAAGCGTATGCCCGACCGAACAAAAACCCTCTTTACACCCGGTATGCTCCTGAGCTTCCGCAATAGCCCTAAATAATCAGAGTGATCGGCATCCACATGTTTGCATGGCTCAGGTGCAAGGCAACTTTTGTCTGTACACATGCCCTGTTTTCGCTGCAACTTGCATGATGGCCTACGAAAATTTGCCGTCGGACCACCTACATCGTGGACATATCCCTTAAACTCAGGATGCGAGATAAATCCCTCGACCTCCTTGATTACAGATTCATGACTGCGGGATGCAACCATTCGCCCTTGATGAAACGCAAGGGCGCAAAAATTGCATGACCCAAAGCATCCCCTATTATGTATGACTGAAAAACGCACTTCTTCAATTGCAGAAACGCCCCCGGCTTTTTTGTATGTTGGATGAACCTCTCGGGTATAAGGTAGATCATATATCCGGTCAAGCATGGCTGTTGTTAGGGTTTTTGTCGGTGGATTGATTACAAGCAACTGTTTGTCGCACTCCTGCACCACTGCCCTGCCGCGCACCGGATCATGTTCGTCAAACTGGAGCATTGATGACTCTGCATAGGCTCTATGATCAGTAGAAACCTGCTCGAATGATGAACATTTAACATATGGGAAAGCACATTCTTCTGCATAATCTGCAACATACCCTGTGCCTCTGACATTGGTAATCTTTCTAATATCTTCTTTTTTTGAAAGCCTTTTGGCTATCTCTGTGATTGCAGTTTCACCCATTCCATAGATGAGCAAATCTGCGCCGCTGTCAAAGAGAATTGAGCGGCGCACTTTATTATCCCAATAGTCATAGTGGGCAAAACGCCTCAATGAAGCCTCAATCCCACCTATGATGATAGGCAATCCCGGAAAGGCCTCTTGAACCAACTGCGCATAAACTATTGTTGCTCGATCCGGCCTTTTCTTTGTTTTTTTACCCGGAGAATAAGCATCCTCACTCCGAGGCTTTTTTGCTGCGGTGTAGTGAGCTACCATAGAATCAAGATTTCCGGCAGTTATCAGCGCGGCATATCTGGGTTTTCCCATGGAGATGATTTCCGAAGTGTCGTGGTATTTAGGCTGTGCCAAGATCGCAACTCTAAATCCCTCAGCTTCAAGCACCCTGCTTATAATCGCTGCCCCAAAACTGGGGTGATCCACATAGGCATCACCGGTTATCAGAAGAAAATCATAATAATACCAATTTCGCTCAAGCATTTGCTCACGCGAAATCGGCAAAAACTCATTTCTGTTCACATTGTACTCCAGTTGCAAATGTTTTTCTCAAGTAAGCAGATGTTTCCATTTTCAGATATTGGAATGAAGTCATGTTTCAGACATAATCTCATAACAGGGCTATCTTTTTGCACATTAAAACGCAAAACTTTCCTTTTACGCTTTCTCAATGCCGAAATTGCCTGACCGATTAGTTGGACTCCGAAATTATTATTTCGAAAGTCCGGGTGTAGGTGAATATATTTCAGCTCGCCATAGTCTTCATTTTCACTGTCAAATCCAACGAGTCCTGCGGGTTCGCTTGACAGATAGGCCGTAAAAACTGTGTCTGCTAAAGGTCGTGTTCCAAACTCATTTTGGTACGATTTTAGAAGCTTTGCATCTCTGACCTCATCCGTAGGCATGTAATGCATGTTCTCGGTTGTCCACACTTTCCTGCCATTCCACCAGGCTTGATTACCCAATGTGCTTTCGTCCGTATGAAGATGTGAATTATCACTTTGGTATTGGATTGACAACT
The DNA here is from genome assembly GCA_009781855.1 of Oscillospiraceae bacterium. Taxonomy (GTDB): domain Bacteria; phylum Bacillota; class Clostridia; order Oscillospirales; family Oscillospiraceae; genus WRMH01. The sequence goes on from WQUY01000009.1 coordinate 15,239, forward strand.
TGTCATTGTCATAAATCAGCAGTGCTACGGCAGTATTGTCGCAGTAGTTTACATTGTGCGACTCATGAGAAGCAAAACCCATCAGATTGCAAAAGAATGCTCTGATGGCAAAGCCATGAGAAAAAATTGCAATCGTCTCGCCATCATGGCATTTTGCTGTTTTGGTAATGAAGCTTGTCATCCTGGAAACAACATCTTCATAAGATTCGCTTCCATTGACTTTCCACTTTGCTGGATCCTGTCCGAACTGTTTTGACATCTCAGGATACGAAACTTCAATTTCACCCCAAGGCATATCTTCCCACACACCCATATGAACTTCACGCAATGCGCTGTCAGTTGTGATTGGAAGCCCTCTTGTTCTTGTAACAGCCGTTGAAGTCACCTGAGTTCTGCCTAAGTCACTGGAATAAACTGCATCTATGTGCTCGTCTTTAAGCCGCTCTTCCAACTTGCCTATTTGAACATATCCTTTGGTTGTGATTAGCCCATTATGATGACCGTGTGCACGCCGGTACATATTGCCTTCCGCTTCAGCATGTCTTATCAAAAATATCCTTGTCAATTTAACACTACCTTCCCTACAAGCTCATCTATGTGATTCAAGTCGTTTCCTGACATGTATTGTCCTATCTGCTTAATGATTGAAATAGGTGCAAATGGGTCATCAAAACACACTGTTCCGACACCGACAAGGCTTGCGCCTGCAAGCATCATTTCAATTGCATTATCTCCGCTCTTTACGCCGCCCATTCCAAGTACAGGTATCGAAACGGCAGATGCTGCCTGCCAAATCATTCTGACAGCAACCGGGAAAATCGCAGGGCCAGAAAGCCCACCCACATTATTAAAAAGCATCGGTTTTTTCGATTTTGTATCTATTCGCATCGCAAGCAATGTGTTTATAAGTGAAATTGCATCTGCCCCTGAATCCTCGGCGGCCTTTGCTATTTCTGCGATGTCAGTTACATTCGGCGAGAGCTTTACCATGGTTGGAACACGCGATCGATCTTTTACCGCTTTTGTCACTGAGGCCACACCTTCGGTTGTTGTTCCAAATTGCATCCCACCTGCTTTTACATTCGGGCAGGAAACATTTACTTCTATCATATCCACATTTGCATCAGAAAGCTTCTGCGCCATTTGCGCATACTCTTCAACTGTATTGCCTGAAATATTGGCTATTACTACGGTGTCAAAGTTTCGCAAAAAAGGAAGCTCATCACTGATAAATAAGTCCACTCCAGGGTTTTGGAGACCGACACTATTTAACATGCCCATTGGGGTCTCTGCAATCCTCGGAGGTTTGTTCCCAAGCCTAGGAGAAAGTGTCAGACCCTTAACACATATGCCGCCCAACTCGGACAAATCAAAAAACTTACCATACTCACGGCCAAACCCATATGTACCCGAAGCCGTTACAATCGGGTTTTTAAATTTAACGCCTGCAAAGTTTACACTTAAATCAACCACTCTTAATCCCTCACCATACGATATCATTTGCGCAAAATACTGGGCCGTCAAAGCAGACACGGCTCATATCCGGGTTGCCGTCTTTAATCGTTGCGCAAGCACAAACAAGGCAAGCGCCTACACCACAACCCATGCGCTCTTCAAGCGAGACTTGCAAAGGCACAGCATGTAATTTGCAAACCCTTGCAACTTCGGTCAGCATAACATGCGGCCCACAAGCAAGCACTGCCTCATACTCCCCTGTTTCCAACAACGCCAAAAGCGGTTTGATAACAGAGCCATGGATACCAAAGCTGCCATCATCAGTAGTGATATAGACTTGCGCACATGCAAGTTCAAACGCTTCCTTTAAAATAACTCTATCCATCGAACGAAACCCTAGAATAGCCGTGACTTTACTGGTTGCTGATTCTGCGACAAATAGCATTGGCGGAACGCCGATTCCACCGCCAAGTACAATTGTTTTGCCTTTTGGAATATTAAATCCACTGCCAAGCGGCCCCAGGATATCAAGCTTATTACCCGGAGCTATTTTTGAAAGCCATTGTGTTCCCTCACCTTTTAGCTCAAAGACAAGCTCCACAGCATTTCCTACCACTGCACAAATGCTTATAGGTCTGCGCAAGAGCCGTTCATCACCACATTTTATGTGAAGAAACTGACCGGGTGCTGCGTCATTTGCAAGGCTTTTACAAACAACCGTCACCTTAAAAATATCTTTGCTGAGCTGAATGTTTTCAACTACTTCGCAATAATGTTTACTGAGCATAAAAAACCATCCACCTATTTTATTATAGATATTGATTATATATCGTTTTATTTATTTTTACAAGCTCGTATGATGTACTAGTTGTTTATAGCGGTAAAATGTGTTAAAATGCTGTCGCTAAACAGTTACAAATCTGAAGGGGGATACATGATGAAAGTCGGCATAATAATGGGTAGTGACTCAGATTTGCACGTGATGGCTCAGGCCGCAGATATATTAAACGAATTCGAGATACCCTATGAAATAACCATTGTCTCTGCACATAGGACGCCTGCAAGACTCTACGAATATGCCGAAACCGCCGCACAACGGGGAATACAAATAATTATTGCCGGTGCCGGAGGCTCGGCACATCTGCCTGGAATGACAGCATCGATAACAACATTACCTGTCATAGGCGTGCCTATCCAAACAAAAGCCCTGGGCGGCACAGATTCTCTTTATTCAATTGTACAGATGCCGCCCGGCATTCCTGTTGCAACAGTGGCTATAAACGGGGCTAAAAATGCTGGAATACTTGCAGCATCAATCCTCTCTATCAGCAACCCAAAACTTGAAAAGAAACTCGCAGCATATAAAGCAGGACTTGTAGACTTTGTACAGGAAAAAATCAATCGTCTGCAAGAGATAGGATATGAGAACTATTTAAATGAAATGAGGACAAATTAGTGGATGCAGTAAAAAAGAAGATTGGAATTATTGGCGGCGGACAACTGGGAAAAATGATGATTCTTGAAGCAAAGAGGCTGGGCTTTTATGTTGTGACGCTTGATCCTACAAAAGACTGCCCTTCACACAGCATAAGTGATGAGCACATTGTCGCTGAATTTGACGATGCGCACGCATATGTTAAGCTTGCAAAAAAAGTAGATGTGATTACATATGAATTCGAACACATACATGCAAAAGTGCTCGAAGATCTTGCAAATAACGGACATCTGATATATCCGTCAGTTGCAAGTCTCAAGGTGATACAAAACAAATACTCACAAAACAAAAAATTGGGTGAGCATGGCATTCCTATTCCGAGATTTGCCAAAATAGACAGCCCAGAAGCGATTAAGAGGCTTGGCGCTGATGACAAATTTGGCTATCCAATGATGCTCAAAGCCACTTTGGGCGGTTATGACGGTAAGGGCAACGCGCTGGTTATGACTGAGGCAGATGCCGAGGGTGCATATATGCTCCTTGGTGGAGACAAAAGTGAGATTATGGCCGAAGAGTTTATCAATTTTGACAGGGAGATATCTATCATTGCTTGCAGAGGCATTGACGGAAGCAGGGTCATCTATCCTCCAGCAGAAAACACCCATAACAATAGCATTTTAGATACAACGATTGTACCTGCACGGGTTTCGCAAGAGGCAGTCAATAAGGCGACGGAAATCGCTGATAAGGTCATGGAGGTATTTGAGGGCGTTGGTACATTTTGCGTTGAAATGTTTGTCACACACAGTGGCGATGTGCTTGTAAATGAAGTCGCCCCTCGACCACATAATTCAGGCCACTATACGATAGAGGGCTGCTTTGCAAACCAATTTGAAAATCACATTCGCGCCATAACCGGCCTTCCTTTTGGTAATGTAGCGCTGATTAAGCCAACAGTCATGGTCAATCTGCTCGGAGAAAGTGACGGCGTGGCTCGGCTTGTTGGTCTGGAAGATACATACAAAGACCCTAATGTCCATGTTCATTTTTACGGTAAATCCGAATCAAAAAAATGGCGCAAAATGGGTCATTTTACTGTTGTGGACGATACGGTCAACGGGGCAATTGCACGTGCGGAAAAAGCAAAGGAAATTGTCAAAATCATTGGAGTGTAGGGGCGGAAGTCCGCCCAGCAAAACCGATGGGGGTTCGACTCCCGTCAGCTAAAGTGAGGAACTTAAATGCAAGACTCAAAATCAGACAGCTATGCAAAAGCCGGTGTTGACGTTACTGCCGGTTATGAATCAGTCGAACTGATAAAACCGCATATAAAAAGCACATTTCGACCGGGCGTTCTTGGAGCATTCGGTGGATTTGGCGGAATGTTTGAACCAAATTTGTCAAATATGAAGCGGCCCGTCGCCGTTTCAGGAACTGACGGGGTTGGCACAAAACTTAAACTCTCTTTTTTGATGAATAAGCATGACACAATAGGAATAGATTGCGTTGCAATGTGTGTTAATGACATCATATGTTCCGGGGCTGAACCGTTATTTTTTCTGGATTACATCGCAACCGGAAAAAACAAACCTGAACGCACTGCCGCTATCGTATCAGGTGTGGCAGAAGGATGCCGACAGGCCGGATGCGCCCTGATTGGAGGAGAGACCGCAGAGCATCCGGGTATGATGCCGGAGGATGAATATGATATTGCCGGATTTTCTGTCGGATTTGTAGACTATGATGATATAATCGATGGCAAAACCATAAGTTCAGGTGATGTTATCATAGGCATCGAATCCTCTGGATTACATTCAAATGGGTTCTCACTCGTCCGCAAAGTGTTTGCAGAGCAGCTCAATAAGCTTGATGCCCATATACCTGAGTTTGGCTGTACTTTGGGCGAAGAGCTGCTTCGCCCTACCAGAATATATGTAAAACCCTTGCTCAACATCATCAAACAATTTGGCAAGGATATCAAGGGTATTAGTAATATCACCGGCGGCGGTTACAACGAAAACATTCCCCGTATGCTCCCAGAGGGGATTCGTGCCCGCATCGAAGTCTCAAAAATACCTGAAAAGCCGATTTTCAAAATGCTTGCACAAAAAGGAAATATTCCGGCAAAAGACATGTATAACACGTTTAACATGGGTATCGGAATCGTTCTTGCCGTAAGCGAAAGCAAATCAGATTCAGTGATGGATTCTTTGCGAAAACTGGGTGAAACTCCGCATATCATTGGTCATTGTCTTAGCGGTGAAAAAGGGGTCGATCTATTATGGTAAAGACAGCAGTTTTAGTTTCAGGCGGCGGCACAAATTTGCAAGCAATTATTGATGCGCGTATTTTTGGAGAGATAAAAAACTGTGACCTTGTTGCAGTTGTATCCTCAAACCCAGAAGCATATGCTTTGGAACGGGCTAAATATGCGAGCATACCGTCATATGTTGTGGATAGGTCGGTTTTTCCCAATAGGCTCAGCTTCACAAAGGCGCTTTTGGAAAAACTCTTGGATTTGGAGATCGAGCTTGTGGTCTATGCGGGCTTTAATTTTATTCTTGGCCCGCAGTTTATAAATGCTTTTAAAAACAAGATCATAAACATTCACCCCTCTTTGATTCCGTCTTTTTGTGGGCCTGGATTTTATGGGTTGAAGGTGCATGAGGCTGTGTTGAGTTATGGCGTGAAAGTAACAGGTGCCACTGCCCATTTTGCAACTGAGGAGGCTGACGATGGGCCAATCATATTGCAAAAAGCTGTTGAAATATTCGAAGATGATACACCTTTGACTTTGCAAAGGCGGGTCATGGAAGAAGCTGAGTGGAAAATTTTGCCTGAAGCTATTTCACTTTTTTGTGAGCATCGGCTTGAAGTTGAAGAGCGCGTGGTTCGGATAAAGGGTGTGCAAGATGAATAAATGTAATATTTATGAGCTTTTACAGAAAAATCCCTACCCCGGACGCGGCATCTTGATTGGATGCAGCGAAGAGCAAAGCATTGTGATGGCTTATTTTATCATGGGTCGCAGTGAAAACAGCCGCAATCGCATATTTGAAAAAACTGAGGATGGCATCCGAACAAAAGCATTTGAGCCTGATAAGATGACAGACCCTAGTCTTGTTATATATAGCCCTGTCAGAGTCTTTAATGGGTTAACAATAGTGACCAACGGCGACCAAACCGATACGATTTTTGAGTTTTTGAAGCAAGGGCAAGACTTCCGCAATGCATTGCTTTCTCGCAAATTTGAGCCGGATGCACCCAATTATACCCCACGCATTTCAGGACTTATTAAACCTGACGGAAGCTATGCGTTGTCAATTTTAAAAACCTCAAATGGGAATCCCAATTGCTGCAATCGCTACTTCTATGAATATTCATCGGCGATGCCGGAGCTAGGGCATTTTATTTCTACTTATCAGACTGATGGCGAGCCACTTCCGTCATTCGATGGCGAACCTATTTCCGTTGATGTTACAATCTCCGGTGGGCTTGAACGCTTTGCATATTCGATGTGGGATGCTTTAAACGCAGAAAACAAAGTATCACTGTACGTATGTAACATGAATGCCAAGACCGGTGAAAAACAGGATTTGATCATTAACAAAAACTCTTAGTTGCCTGCCGCAAATAACATGCTTACGCTATACTCGATTTTTGCCATTGTTTTTGGAAAGGTATTTCACGATGAAAGAACTAGAACTCAAATACGGATGCAATCCCAATCAAAAGCCGTCACGCATATTTATGAAATCCGGAGCGCTCCCAGTTACTGTTTTAAACGGCAAGCCCGGATTCATTAATTTTCTTGATGCGCTCAACAGCTATCAATTAGTTCGTGAATTGCACAGCGCTACCGGTCTGCCCTCTGCGGCATCATTTAAGCATGTGTCTCCTGCCGGAGTTGCCGTCGGATTGCCGCTGGATGAAATTGAAGCAAAAATGTTCTTTGCAGAGAACATGTCACACTCCCCGCTTTGCTGTGCATATATAAAGGCGAGGGGTGCAGATAGGGTTTGCTCATATGGTGATTGGGCTGCTTTGTCTGATGTCTGCGATGAAGAAACAGCCCTTGCGCTCCTTCCGGAAGTTTCCGACGGTGTAATCGCACCGGGATACACAAACAAAGCGCTTGCTATCCTCAAACAGAAACGCAAAGGCGGTTATAATATTGTTCAAATAGATTCAGACTATGTCCCGGAAAATTTGGAATGCAAGGATGTTTATGGAATCTCCTTCGAGCAAGGCCGTAACGAACTAAAGATTGACGAAAACATGCTCAGTAATATAGTCACTCATAATAAATCGTTGCCAGAAAATGCAAAACGTGACCTAATCATAGCACTTATCGCCTTGAAATACACTCAGTCAAATTCTGTCGCATATGTAACTGGCGGTCAGGCTATAGGCATTGGTGCGGGGCAACAAAGTAGAATACATTGCACGCGCTTGGCGGGAAGCAAGGCCGACAATTGGCAGCTTCGCAGGGCGCAAAAAGTACTGGAACTGCCTTTTTTAAGTGACATCGGCCGCCCTGCCCGTGACAATGCAATAGATTTGTATATTTCAGACGATTATGATGATGTGCTTCAAGATGGTGCCTGGCAGAAAATTTTTAAAAGCCAACCTGCGGTTTTCACAAGAGCAGAAAGACAAAGGTGGATAAATGAGGCGGCTGGTGTCTCACTTGGAAGTGATGCATTTTTCCCATTTGGTGATAACATTGAACGTGCAAAACGCTCCGGAGTTCAATATATAGCCCAACCCGGTGGCTCAATAAGAGATAATCATGTAATTGAAACATGCAATAAATACAATATGGTGATGGCATTTACAGCAACCCGCCTGTTCCATCACTAGTAACAGGAGGACTAATGATTTGAAAGTTCTTGTAGTTGGAAGCGGAGGACGTGAGCACGCAATATGCCTGGCGCTGAGCAAGTCGCCCCGCATTTCGAAACTATACTGCGCACCGGGAAACGGTGGCATAGCAAAAATTGCGGAATGTGTAAATATTAGTGCAACCGATATAGACGCAATGGTTAAATTTGCAAAAACAAATGCAGATTTTGTTATGGTCGCGCCCGATGACCCACTTGCCCTTGGAATGGTTGATGCGCTTGAAGCTGTGGGTGTCCGGGCTTTTGGGCCTTCAAAAAATGCCGCAAAGCTTGAAAGCAGCAAGGCTTTTGCCAAAGGCATAATGAAAAAATATAATATACCCACAGCGGCTTATGAAGCATTCACAAGTCCTGATGCTGCCAAAGCATATATCAAAAAGCAAGGCGCACCCATAGTGGTCAAGGCCGATGGCCTGGCACTGGGAAAAGGCGTTGTGGTTGCAATGGATGAGCAAACGGCTCTGAATGCGGTTGATTTAATGATGTGCGACAGAAAATTTGGCGACAGCGGAAACAAAGTAATCATAGAAGAATATATGACCGGCCCGGAAGTCACAATTCTAGCATTCACCGATGGTAAAACTGTAGTGCCTATGCACTCATCTCAGGATCATAAAAGAGCTTTTACAGGCGATCTTGGCCCAAACACAGGAGGAATGGGCGCATTTTGCCCCTCTCCCCTTTATACCCCCGAAATTGCAGATATTTGTATGAAAGAAATATTCCGTCCGACTATTGACGCAATGAATAAGGAAGGCACCCCATTTAAAGGTGTAATATACTTCGGACTCATGCTCACCCCAAGCGGCCCTAGGGTTATAGAATATAATGCGCGTTTCGGCGATCCGGAGACACAGCCGATTTTAATGCAGCTTGAAACGGACTTGCTTGATATATTTGAAGCGGTGACTGACGAGCGGCTGGATAAGCTCCAGATAAAATGGCATGATGGTTATGCTTGTTGCGTCGTGGTTGCAAGCGGCGGCTATCCGGATAAATATGAAACTGGGTTTAAAATCAGTGGGTTAGATAAGATTCCGGACGATATTTTTGTTTTTCACGCCGGAACAAAACTTTCCGGTGAAGATTTGGTTACAAACGGAGGCCGTGTGCTGGGCATCACGGCAAGGGGAAGTACACTAGAGGAGGCTGCATTGCGTGCATATCGTGGCGTAAACTGCGTTTCTTTCAAAAATGCCTATTTCCGAACTGACATTGGGCGATAGCTTTCGGCTTAATATTCGTTACGAGTCATTATGTACAACAATCATAATTGGAGGATTCTATGGCGAAGCTTATCGTAATCGGAGAAGCGCTGATAGATTTTCTGCCTTGTTCTAAAGGCAGTTTGTCGCAAACAAGAGCGTTTGAAAAAAGCCCCGGAGGTGCACCGGCAAATGTGGCGGCTGCCGCCTCGAAATTCGGCATAGAAAGCATGCTGATTACAAAGCTTGGCAATGATGGATTCGGAGACTTCCTGGCGGAAGCAATTCAAAAAGAAGGCATAGACTGTCGCGCAGTGCTGCGCACAGATGAAGCAAATACAGGGCTTGCATTTGTATCTGACTCAGGAAATTCGGATGTTGAATACTTGTTTTATCGTGCTCCGGCGGCAGACATGCTTCTATCAGCCGAAGATATTTGTGCGCAGTGGTTTGGGCAAGGTGATATTTTACATTTCTGTTCAATTTCGCTTGTAGATGCCCCCTGCCGAGGTGCTCATGACAGAGCAATCGAAATCGCACGTGAAAGGGGCTGTTTAATCAGCTTTGATGTAAACTTGCGTCCCCCACTTTGGCATGATATAAATGATTTGAAAGAGGTCGTATTACGCTATATTCCCAAGGCAGATATCATAAAGGCAAGCGATGATGAGCTTGCCTTTCTCGGAGAAATCAAAGCACCGCACTTGCTGGTTACATTGGGCAAGAACGGTGCAAGATATATTGGCAATGGTTTGGATGTGCATGTAAACGGATTTGATGTTTCGGTTGTGAACACAACCGGTGCAGGGGATGCCTTTATCGGGACATTTTTGGCGCACTGTGTAAGTGGGCTTAACTTCTTAGAAAGTGCAGCTCAATGTGCAGATGTGCTCCGCTTTTGTAATGCCGCGGCGGGCATTGTCGTTGGACAGCCGGGCGCTTTACAAGTCATGCCGACCAAAGCGCAGGTGCAAGAGTTTTTATCCGGAGTCTAGCTTGGGGGGAGGCGAATCCACTTGAATTATAAGCTGCCGAGAGTCGGAGTATGCGCCTATGGTATAAAAACAACAAAGAGGTTTAAATATGAAGCGATCAGAAATTAATGTTGCTATTCAAAAAATGGAAAAGCTGGCCAAAAAGCATGGCTTTTTTCTGCCGCCTTTCTGTAACTGGACTCCGCAAGAATGGTTAAATAAGGATTACACATATGATGAAATTCGCAAAACCAAGCTGGGTTGGGATGTGACAGATTATGGCGAGGGAAAGTTCGACGAGCTAGGATTTACTTTAATCACAATACGTAATGGCATTTTAAATCATGCTGAGTATAATAAACCATATGCTGAGAAGCTATTAATGCTGCAAGAGGGACAATACGCACCGATGCATTTTCACTGGTATAAGATGGAAGATATCATCAATCGTGGAGGTGGCACTGTGCTCATAAAAGTGTATAACGCTACCCCGGACGAAACATTTGCAGATACTCCTGTCTCAGTGCTTTCGGATGGACGGCGTTATGTTGTTCCGGCCGGAAGTGAGATTTCACTTGCTCCCGGTGAGAGCATCACGATTCCACCGTATCTTTACCACGACTTTAAAGTACTCCCGGGAAGCGGAGATGTGCTTTTAGGAGAGGTGTCTATGTGTAATGATGATAACAATGACAATCGATTTTATGAAAAGCTGGGACGCTTCCCGGAAATTGAGGAAGACGAAGCGCCTTATCGCTTGTTATGCAATGAATATCCTGAGGTATAATCTCCCACCCTTGAACATCATATGTCACTTCTTTATAAACTGAAACATTTTGTACAATGTTTCAGTTTATTTGGTAAATATGACAAATAAATAACACAAACAAATAAGATATATTGACATTATGCCATCTGTGTGGTAGAATTTGATATCTTTTTTAAATGATTTAATTATAGAATGTTTCTTTTCTAAAATAAAACTATTTATTTACGACAAAAAACCTCTTTTTCTTTTGTATATATTGATTTTCTCTCGAAAAACATAAATGATACATTTATAAATTATCTTAAACTTAGAGTCATATTCAAGGTGGAGCTATGTCTAATCGAAAAAATGAAATTCATCCTCTTAAAGAAATGAATGCCAATTTAATACTCAATGCACTATCCGAAATGAAAACTGCCACACGGAAACAGCTGGCAGATCATACTGGACTCAGTCAGCCCACTGTGAATACCATCGTGCAAGAACTTGAGCAAAAAGGTGTGGTACGCCCGGGTAGCTTTGCCGCATCAGAAGGCGGGAGAAGACCACAATGTTATACCCTGCAGACCGATCACCTGAGAGCAGGTGTGATTCGTGTGCTTCCCCGGGAACTTGCATATATTGTGGCAACCATTGACGGCAAAGTGATTTCACGCAACAGTTGGGCACTGACTCCATCTGATTCTCATCTTGAAAAACTACAAAGTCTGTTACAAACGCTTAAAAAGCAAGATGATGATATTCGCGTATTCAGCGTTGGTGTGCCGGGTGCTGTAGGACCCGGTGGGGCACTATACTCCATTACACAGATTCCAAGCCTTGAGGGTGTTACGCTTTCGTATATACTCCAAGAAAAACTAGGGCTTCCCGTATATGTCGAAAATGATATGAATTCCGTTGCACTCGGTAGCATTGCTTCCAGTATCGGACAACCCGACTCTGATATGGTGCTCGTACACATTGGGCAAGGTGTCGGTGCCGGCATTGTGATGGGCGGACGTATCGTTAGAGGCTTTTCCAGATTTGCCGGAGAAATCGCTCACCTAAACAAGGTGCCTGGAGTCGATCCATGCGCAACTCTTGAGCATTTGTTAAATGAGGCTGACGGACTTCAAGAAAAAGTCAAGCTCATCGCAGATCTCATAATTAATATAATTTGTCTGCTCAATCCGCCTACAATTGCTTTTGGCGGTGAGTTTATCACAGAAGAAATATTACAGGGCGTACAACAGCTGTGCGAAAACAATCTCCCTAATTGGGCTATTCCCTCTTTTCACCTAATGACTAACGAAAGTGCCGCTTACGAAAAAGGGCTTTTGACCCTTGTACGTGACATGCTGATAGAAGCACAATTCGAACAAGCGAGAGGAAGGGCATCATGAGCCAAGACATACTCGTGGCAGTGGATGCCGGTGGTACCAAAACTGAATTTTGCGTACGTGCATTGTCAGGCGGTGATATGTGTCGCTTCGTATATGGAGGTTCAAACTATAGATCATCCAGTATAGCGCAAGCCCGCAGAAACTTGGTAGATGGCTTCTTCGAGACCTGCAAAGCCGCTGATATACACCCTGACAATGTTAAAGGGGCTGTCTTCGGAATCGCCGGATGCGACACCCCGGAGGACATGCGTATATATCGCGAATTGGTCAGTGAAATTGGGTTTAGCGATAGTCGAATAAAGTTATTTAATGATTGTGAGCTTGCTTTTTTGGCCGCTGCAGATGCGCCGGGACTATGCATAGTCGCTGGAACAGGCTCTAATAGTATGGCATTTCACCCGGATCGTCCGGTTTTGCGGGCGGGCGGCTTGGGCGCACTTCTTAGTGACGGCGGTAGTGGTTTCTGGATTGCCCAAAGAGTTATGAGAAAAATGTTGCTCTTTAGTGATGGTAGCGGTTCTTATCTCCCTGTTTACGCACAGATTGCGCGTCATTTTGATATAGACGACTTTACTCAAGTACCTTTCCGTTTTGCAATTATGACTGTACCGGAGATTGCATCGGCTGCGCAGATAATATTAGAATGTGCCGAATCAGGCGACCCATATGCGCAAGAAACCGTGTTTATGGCACACAACGCACTGCTTGATCTCGCTACAACTCCTTGTCGGCGTATGAAATATAATCCTGACGAAACGTTACAGGTCGTGCTAATCGGTAGCCTTTTTAAAAACCAGTGGTTCTTAGAGCGGTTTTGGAAAGGGCTCATCGAACGTATCTCTAACCCCATAGAGCGACATCTTATTACCACAAACCCTTCCGAAAACGCTATGCGGCTTGCCGAAAAGATATATGGCAAATAGTTAAGACAACAATGTTGTGGACTGCAACCTCTGTTTAGATACCAGACGCAAAAAGGCAGATTGCAGACCAAAACTTGTTTATATATATTTTCAAACAAAAACACTATTTATGGAGGAAATTCAATGAAAAAGCGTATTCTCCCAATTTTGCTCGTGCTGCTATTGGCTGTAGGATTCCTTGCCGCTTGTGACAATGCAGCTCCAGCAACTCCGACTACACCTGAGACACCACCGGCAGAAACAACAGATTCCGGCACTTTCAGAGCAGCTTTCGTAACTCAAGCTATGTCAAATGAGTCGCAAGCATTCTCTTGGAGAGAGTTTCAAAGACTTGCTCCGGCGCACGGTTTCGAAATGACCGTTTTTGCAGGCGAAAATGAACCTCAAGTCGAATTTGATGGCGTTCTGACTGCAATTGCCAACGGATACGACGCAGTATTCGTAAATCCAAGCTCCATCGAAGGCATCATTCCTGCGCTGCAACAAGCACGAGAGGCCGGTGTCATCGTGGGCATGTTCTCATCAGTGCTTCCGGACGAACATAGACATGTCATGGACTTTTTTGTTGGCTCTGACGACCGTCTGGGCGGTATACAAGCAGGCCGATTCGTGTCTGAGCATTTTCCGGATGGCGCAAACTTTGTTGAAGTAGGCGGCCAAGCAGGTCACTCAGCAGCTAATGATCGTCATGTAGGTTTTGCAGAAGGCATTGCAGACAACATTATCATGCTTGACTCACAATTTGCACCAACAGGATGGAATACTCACGAAGCAATGAGCATCATGGAAGACTTCATTGTAAGGTTCGGCGATGATATCGACATCGTGTGGACACACTGGGATAACGGCGCTTCCGGCGTTATCGAAGCGCTCCAAAACGCAGGTATGTACGATGTATTTGTAATCGGAGTTGACGGCAACAGAACAGGCTATGCTCAAGTTCGTGCCGGCACACAAGCACTCAGCGTAGGACAAAGCTTTACAAACATGGCAGATGAGTCTCTCAGACTTGCAAGAATCATGCTTGAAGGCGGAACGGTTGAGATTGATAACTGGATTCCACTGGATATGGTAACGATTGATACAATCAATAGCTTTGTTGAGCCTGATTGGTAAAGAGCAATTCTTCCGAGCCGACATACATTGTCGGCTCGGAGCATTCCATTCTGGGAAAAAGGTGATGAGCACATGAATAACAACGATGTTATTTTATCAGTTCAAAATGTAAACAAATCCTTTCCGGGAGTTAGGGCACTATCCGATGCCTCTATAACGGTAAGAAAAGGCACCGTACACGCCGTAGTCGGCGAAAATGGTGCCGGAAAATCCACACTTATGAAAATACTTTCTGGTGTCTATACTAAAGACTCCGGAACAGTCGTGTTCGATGGAGAGACTATTGAACACACCACACCGATTCAGTCAATAAGACGTGGTCTTAGCATTATTTATCAGGAGTTTAATCTGGTAAATACTTTAACAGTTGGTGAAAATATTTTTCTTGGTCGTTACTCAGAAATGAAAGGGATGCGTAATATGCACAAGCAAGCGCGAACATTGCTGGACAGCATCGGAAGTACAATTGATACTTACAGACTTGTAAGCGATCTCAGTGCTGCTGAAAAACAGATGGTTGAAATCAGCAAAGCCCTTTCGTTTAATTCCAAACTCATCATTATGGACGAGCCCAGTAGTAGCTTGACAGCGGATGAACTCACGCAACTGTTTACGCTCATAAATGACTTGCGCTCTAAAGGCGTAACGATCATTTATATCAGTCATAAATTAGATGAGATTTTTGAACTGTGCGATATAGTCACTATTGTTCGCGATGGTCAAGTTATTGACACTAAGCCAATTGATCATCTGACTAGAGGCGAGATGATTGCTAAAATGATTGGTCGTGAGATTGAAAATGAGTTTCCTAGTCGTCCGCTGGTTACCTACAACAAGGTTGTCATGGAAGTTAAGACCATCAATACCCGCAAGCTTAAGGATATCTCATTTGAATTAAAAAAAGGTGAAATACTTGGGTTCGTCGGACTTGTCGGTGCAGGCCGTACAGAGATTGTCCGTGCGATTTATGGTGCTGACAAAGCCGGAGAGCTCAAGATTCTCATGAATGGAAGTCCCGTTAAGATAAGAAAACCTCGGGATGGCAAGCATGCAGGCATAGGTCTTTTGCCTGAGGATCGCAAGCTGGAAGGACTCGTGTTACCATTTTCGGTACAATCCAATATTGTCATGTCAAGCTTAGAAAATATTTCAAAATTCGGATTTATAAATTCATCGAAAGAAAAAGAAATTGCCGAACGGCAAATCAAGAGCCTTTCGATTAAGACTCCTTCTCCTCATGCAAGAGTAAAAACTCTATCAGGAGGAAATCAACAAAAATGCATTATGGGGCGTTGGCTCGAAATCAACCCCGACATACTGATTCTTGACGAACCAACCCGCGGTATTGATGTAGGTACAAAATACGAGATATACCTATTGATTAAGACACTTGTGGAAAATGGCAGTTCGGTCATTATGATTTCCTCAGAACTGCCGGAAGTGCTCGCAATGAGCAATCGCGTGCTGACTATCTGTGAGGGGCGTATCAGTGGGGAGTTTAATCCGGAAGTGGATTCGGCGCACGACATCATGGATGCTGCGATTGGATAAGCGAGTGGGAATCGAGGGGGTGGAGAATCATGACTAAACAACTTACACAAGAAAGATCGAAGTTTGTTGACTTCCTGCTGGAATATCTGGTTTTGTTCGTAATTGTTGGACTTGTTATCGTAACTGCCATTGTTGAGCCTGCCTTTTTATCGCAGCGAAACTTTACGAATCTCATGCGACAATTTGGCGCTTTAAGTTTCGTTGCCTTGGGTATGACTTTTATCATTATGGGCGGCTTTATCGACTTATCTGTTCCCGGCATGATTTCAATTATTGCGATGGTTACATTATCTTTGGTCGATATAATCGGCGAAATACCCGCAATGATGATAGGACTTCTGCTTGGCACAATGCTAGGTACATTAAACGGTTCACTCCTTGTGAATGTAGGTGCTAACACGCAGGCAAAGGCGCTCTTTATCACATTTGGCATGAGCCAAATTTATAGAGCTCTTGCACTGATTCTTACCGGGGGCTTCTCTATGAACTGGGGCACCTTGTTTGCGCATCCAATGCCTGTTACTCGTGCGCTAGGCTCAGGTATGTGGGGACCATTGTCCATCTCGTTTTGGCTATTTATATTCTTCCTCGTTGTACTCTATATTTTTCAATCTAAGACATTTCTCGGACGAGCTATTACCTATACGGGCGGCAATCTAACAGCAGCAGAGTTGGGCGGCATCCCGACAAAGCGGATTGTAATCTTCATTTATGCATTAGGCGGATTCATGGTTGCGGTAGGTTCGATAGTACTTTTCTCCCGTGTATCGGTAACCGTACCAGCTATTGGAGATTTCTTCGAGCGAGATGCCATAATGGCTGTTGTTATAGGCGGTACGTCGCTGCTCGGCGGCAAAGGCAGTGTCATTCGCACCTTTATGGGTGTTGCTCTTGTCATTTTAATGTCCAACTGCATGAACCTTCTTGGTGTACAAACACATGTTCAGGAAGTCGTCAGGGGCATCATTCTTGTTTTGGCAATTTGGCTTGACCATCGCAGACATGCAAGGGGGTAAAGCAATATGAATCTAAACGTACAAGCTCTGGGAGCTCAAGCACTTAACATATTAAACAAACAAAAAGCCGTTGTCGCTATTGCAATCATCTTCATTGTGATGATATTTCCTGATACAAACTTCTATACAGCAGGCAACTTTTCTAATCTTCTTGAGGCAGTTTCAACTAATGCAATTATCGCTTTCGGCGTGACACTCGCAGTCATTTGCAAGGGATGCGACTTGTCTGTCGGTTCTGTTATGGTTATGGCGGGAATAATCGCCATTATGCTACTCAATTCAGGAATGAATATGGCTCTTGCCATAATCCTTGCGATTCTATCCGGATCTGTGGTCGGATTTATCAACGGATTTTTGATAGTACATCAAAAGTCGGAGGCTTTCATTATCACGCTTGGAATGGGCATGCTCGTTCAGGGAATTGCGCTGCTGCTATCAAACGCAAGACATGTGTCCGCATCTGATCCAAATTTCCAAAGAATTGCTAATGATAACTGGTTTGGTATTCCGAACATTGCAGCTTTTATGATTGTTTTCGGTGTTCTTGTGTTCTTGCTCCTGAGGTTTACAAGCTTCGGCAGGAATCTATATGCTCTTGGCGGTGACTATGAGGTTGCAGAACATTCAGGCATTAATGTTCTGCGCACAAAATGGCTTGCATTCGTCCTCACAGGCACATTTGCCGCAGTTGCAGGAGTTCTTGCCGCTTCCAGATTCAACACAGGTATCCCTATCGCCGGAGTAGACATTCCTTTGATGGTTAACTGCGGTGTTGTTATAGGCGGTACGTCTTTTGCAGGCGGAGTGGGCGGTGTCCCTCAGAGCTTCATAGGCATTTTTGTAATATTCCTGCTCAGAAATGCCATGAGTATGATAGGAATCCATCCGAATGTGCAAATGTTGGTGCTGGGTATCATGATTGTAGCAATCATTTCCTTAGACTGTTTCGCCATTAAGCGCAAAAAAGAGGCGGTGTGATGACAGTAAGCTGCCGGGAGTTCGACTCCCGGTAGCTTATGCAGCAACTCAAATAATAATAATTTCCTATTGATTTTTGTTGATTACATGGTAGAATACTATTTGTCTTAGAATATAAATACTTGGAGGTTAATCATGGCTTATAAAATTAGTGCTGAATGTGTATCTTGCGGAGCTTGCGTGGGCGAATGCCCGGTAGACGCAATATCACAAGGCGAAACCGTATACGAAATTAATGCGGACACTTGCATAGATTGCGGCGTTTGCGTTTCGTCATGCCCTGTTGATGCAATAGCAGAATAATAAAAAAGTAAAAACTGCCGTCTCAAAGAAGGGGCGGCAGTTTTTTCATTCAGTGCTGCGTAAGCGTTGCGCTGCACAAGCAAGGTAAGGTCATTGTTATGATTGATAATCTCTGGGTCGGCGGGCCTCGTTTTAAAGAGCAATCCGGAGTATTCAGGCTTGGAACCGATTCGGTAATGCTGGCGCATTTTGCAAAAGCAAAGGTTAGAAAACAAACTCGCGCCATAGATTTGGGTTGTGGTTCTGGAGTTATCTCAATTATTATGGCATGGGAATCCCCCGATTTATTTATTGACGGTATTGAAATACAGCCTGATGCAGCAAAGTTGGCTGCCGAAAACACTCAGTTAAACGAACTTTCGCATAGAGTAAAGATTATTGAGGATGATATTCGAGCATATCGCAGTTTTTCGGAGGCAGGAAAATATGACCTCGCTGTCTCTAATCCCCCATATTATCCAAACGGTAGCGGAAAACTCCCTAAAAGCGAAGAAATTGCAGTAGCCCGTGCAGAAGCTTTGTGTAACCTTGATGACATTTGTCAAGCAGCGGGTTATTTGATAAAGTGGGGCGGTTCTCTCATGCTTGTACATAAACCTGAACGACTTGCGGATATTTTCAGGTCGTTGAATGACGCCGGTTTTGAACCCAAGCGCATGAGGTTTGTTCAGCATCAACACGGCTCACCTCCAAACCTTGTGCTGATTGAAAGCCGCCGAGGTGGGAACCCATCACTAAAAATCGAAGCTCCGCTTATATTAGCAAATGGCAACGGCAGTGATAGCAACGAAGTCAAAGCGATTTATCGAAGATAGGCTGTCAGCCAGGCTATTGCTTTACCACGCTACACTTTCAAAATCGGAGGCTAGAAAACCATGTCTGATTCCACATCCGGCACCTTATATATCGTTGCAACACCAATCGGAAATCTTGGCGACTTATCGCCAAGAGCCGCTAAAACACTAAATGACGTTGATTTCATTGCTGCCGAAGATACACGGGTGACATTAAAGCTGCTTGCTCATTTAGACATAAAAAAGCAAATGGTAAGCTACTATACGCACAATCATCGTGATAGTGGCGAAAAAATTTTAAAAAGAATACTATCAGGTGAAAACTGTGCACTCGTCACAGATGCAGGTACCCCAGCTATAAGCGATCCGGGTGAGGAGCTTGTTCGTCTATGTGTAGGTGCAGATATTCGCATGATAACTATTCCGGGGCCTTGCGCTGCAATTGCTGCATTAGCTATGTCGGGACTCATTAGTGGCAGATTCACATTTGAAGGGTTTCTCTCTACCTCTCGAAAAAGTCGTTTTGAGCATTTAAGTGAGCTTAAAACAGAAAAAAGAACAATGATTTTTTATGAAGCGCCTCATAAGTTGCTGAGAACATTAGCCGATATGCTTGATGTTTGGGGTGAACGCCAAATCGCTATCTGCCGGGAACTTACAAAAATTTATGAAGAAGTGCTCCGTCTTACCCTCTCAGAGGCTATTTTACATTTTAATGAGCATAACCCGCGAGGCGAATTCGTATTGATTATTGAAGGCGCTGCAAAGGATTCTGCCGAGGAAATAACAGTCGATGATGCATTGTCAATTGCTTTTCAATATATAGACACCGGACTATCCGTCAAGGACGCGGCAAAGAATGCCTCAGAAGAGACTGGAATTTCAAAGAACATAATATATAACTTGGTGCAAAAAAAAAGGTAGGGCAGAAAATTTTCAGCCTTACCTTTTTTGATTTCTTCGTTGTTGCTTTTAGCTCATTTCACGCTTGCAAATGTCGCAAACATTTTTTTTGCCCTTCCCTGCTTTATTTGTCTCGGGTATGAACTTTCTCAGTATTACCGATGACCCATCAACAAATATCTCCACACTATCCCTCTCTGCAATGCCCAATGTGCGGCGAAGCTCAATCGGCAATACTATTCTGCCCAGCTCATCAACTTTTCTTACTATACCGGTCGATTTTACGCTCATGAAACGATCCTTTCCCCAAATAAACGCTGATTTAAATGCAATCCGTAAATCCTTCGAACAGATTCAATCAGTGTTCACCCAGACAGCGTTTCTCCCCGATGTACCTAACCAGAAATTCTCACCGTGCATGTTGCCTCAACCCCACCGACAGAAACGGTCAATGTTCCATGTCCGCGTGCAATCCCTGTGACCCTTGCCTGTGTTCCTTCCGGATTTAAAGCAACGACACTGAACACACTTTCATCACTGCTCGTCCAGATGATATCTTCTTCAATCCCAGGTGGCTCAATCCTGACTCCTAAAGTAATCGGCTGACCCAACGGTTGGGTGAAGTCGTTGTTGCGAATAATGCTGTTGTTATGCGTAATGGTGACTGAACGCACCTCAAGCACCGGAGCTGGCAGCTCATCTTGGTCTTCATCTTCATCCTCAGGTGGCCTGGGTTGAGGGCGAGGGGCAAGACCGGGACGGCTTTCAATATCATCCTCGGGCGAACTCGGTGTCGTCGGCGGCGTTTCGACAGTTGCCGGAGGCGCAGCGTCAGCGTCTATGGGCGATGTCAGTAACAAAACCCCTGCACCAACAACCAAAACCCCCATTATGAGTATGCTAATAAGCATCTTCCCTTTTGCATTGTCTGAATCCTCAGTGTACTTTCCTTGGCCAATCCGCCGTGCACCACAATAAGGACACCTGCTGCGGACTCCGGAATATTTTCTGTCACATCTTGCACATTTGATTTCCGAAACTAAACTCATAAAGTAACCCCCCTGCTGAGTCTGAGCAATAAACTTTGCTCCAAAGCGAAACGATTTTATTGCACAAATATCTATGATTAAAAAGTCTTATTGACCAATATTCACATAAACTTGCATCTTTATTGTATCTCTTTACGAGATTTTACATCAATTTCCAAGAAATGTCAACGAGCAAAAACTTAAGCTGACGGGAGTCGAACTCCCATCGGTTCGACTCCCGCCAACTTAGACATTCAATACCAGCGGGAACATAGCAATCATCAGTAAATAAGCCATCAGGTTAAACAAACCGCCAAACTTGACATAGTCCATAAAACGATAGCCACCGATAAGCGTCATTGTGATAGGCGGAGTTGAAATCGGGGTTGCATAGCCGACATTTGCAGCAATAGCGACAGCCAAAACCATAGACCTGACATCATAACCAAGCTCAGCACTAACGATCGCCGCAATCGGAATCAACAGGGCCGCCGTTGCTGTACTCGACATAAAGTTAGTGAAAAGCACAGCTGCCAATGCAAGAACAGCGCTAAGCAACCATGGGGTGATACTCTCGCCAAGAAGCCCTATCATACCATGAGCAATCATAACTCCAGCACCGCTATGCTCAAGACCTGCGGCAACGCCGAACGAACTACCCATGATGACAACGGTAGTCCAATTCATCTTTTGAAACACTTTCTGTTGTGAAATACAACCGGTAACTATACAAAGTGTAGCGCCAACCATGGCGACGATGCCCAGCGTCCACAATCCCGTAATAAATCCTACGACACAGAAAACCAATACTGCAACGGATATGAACATTCTTGCAATCTCAATGCGTGTTTTTTTCACAGGTACAGCATTGCTTTCATCGTGCATCACATGCTTGGGGTCGTCAACTTCAGGAAAGTCAAAAATTCTCGTCTTTAATTTATCTCCAAAAGTCATGACGTATAAGAACAGAAGCGCAACGATTGGCAATCCAATCAGAGAGAGTTCAAAGAAACCAATCGGCGTTATGCCTCGATCCTCAAACAAACCTTGTGCGATAACCTGAGGTGTCGAGCCTACAATGGTGAGTCCCCCACCTACCACGGAAATCAGTCCGATTATCATGTAGAGATTTTTTTTGAGTAATTTGCCGCCCGATTTTTTTATCGATGATTCGGCAATCGGAAGCGTCATCGCGACAGTTGCGGTATTGCTTAGAAATGCCGATATCGGAAGAATAACTAAAAACAGTGCGCCAACAAATCGCTTCTCACTCGCTCCAGCAACCGATATGAGTTTTCTTCCCACTAATTCCGCAACACCAGTCTCAAAAAGCGCATCACCAACCACAACCATGCCAACGATGAGAAAAACTACATTTTCGCCAAAGCCGCGCAATGCGACCGGAAATGGAATAACGCCAAAAATAGCAAGTGCAAGACATGCCAAAATGGATGTCGTTGCAATCGGCAGCAGCTCCGAAATGTACAGTATCATCATTACACCAATGATGATGAGTGCTATTGTACTTGTTTCCAAGTAACATTCCCCCCTTGATTGTCCAATATTAATTCCTTAGAAGTATTCTGCTAATTTTATAAAACTTTCTATGCCTAGCGTCTCACCTCTGATGCGTGGGTCAAAACCGCATTTTTCTATTGCATCAATTATATCGCTTTTTGTCATAACACTGCCAAAAGCAGCGTGAAGAGCATTTGCTAGAGTTTTTCTGCGCTGGCCAAATGCAGCACGGACTACTTTGAAAAACCTGGATTCTTCTTCTGGTGGAAGCAGCCGCTCCTTACGGGTTTTGAGCATAACAACCGACGAGTGTACTTTTGGCCGGGGCATAAAGCACTCAGGCGGCACATCAAAAAGTATTTCCGGCTCGGTGTGATAGTTTATAAACACCGAAAATGCACTGTAATCAGCGCTGCCGGGTGTTGCGCACATGCGCCATGCCACTTCCCTTTGTACCATTACCGTGAGTTGCTCGAATATATTGGTATTTATAAGTGTTATCAGCGCCGGTGAAGTAATGTTGTAAGGAAGATTTGCACAAACGGCATATCTCAGCCCATCAAATCGCGCTCCGATAAGCTTGTTCATGTCGAGCTTTAAAATATCTCCGCTTACAACCTCGACATTTTTATACTTCGCTAATGTATCGGATAGTATGGGCAATAATCGGTCATCGAGTTCTACTGCGATTACTTTTCCTGACGCTCTACATAACTGCATTGTCAGTGCACCAATCCCTGGCCCAACCTCTACAACTGTGCAAGTTTCATCTATGCCGGATAATCTTACAATTTTTTCCGGGATGTTTGCATCGATGAGAAAGTTTTGCCCCAAAGCTTTTGAAAACTTAAATCCGTGTCTATCAAGCAAATCCCTGACAAACCAGGCGCCGCTTTGATTCTCTCCCATATCCACACCCCCCACACATACGACATGGCGTAAAAGCTTTTCAAGTTAACTTCCTTGATTTGCCCAACGCCATAAGTAAACGCTGATGAAAGTCGCGTATATAACGGTCAGTGTTTACTCCAAGGCACAGTATAGCTGACTTTTAGTGTTTATGCAACATACAAGGAGAGTTTTTGCTTGTAAAATACTATCATTGTGTGGTAGAATATAGCGTGAAATGTTGAAAGGTTGTGTTAGAACGTTGGATCTTTTTGAAAAATGCGAGAAATTTACTGCCGCCAGAGAGGTCATGGACGCAGGCATTTATCCATACTTCCATGCTCTATCTACCTACCAGGACACAGTAGTAACTATTGAGGGTCGCCGGACAATTATGCTTGGCTCCAATAACTATATGGGTCTCACATGTGACCCACGTGTCATTAACGCCTCTGTCGAGGCTGTCAAGCAATACGGCTCGGGATGTTCAGGATCAAGATTTCTCAATGGCACGCTTGTTCTTCATAACCAACTCGAAGAACAGCTCGCAGCATTTTTAAACAAAGAATCCACCCTTACATTCAGCACTGGATTTCAAGCCAATTTGGGCATAATTTCTGCAATAGCAGGGCCAAGAGATATAATATTTTCCGACAGAGGAAATCATGCCAGCATAGTTGATGGTTGTCGTCTCAGCTTTGCAAAGACAGTCAAATATGCTCATAATGACATGGATGAGCTCAGAGAAAAACTGGAACGCACCTCAAGTGATTCGGGCAAGCTCATTGTGACGGATGGGGTGTTTTCAATGGAAGGCGATATTGCACGCCTGCCTGATATAATCGAACTTGCAAAGAAGTATAACGCCCGTGTCATGGTTGATGACGCGCACGGTCTTGGCATGATTGGTGAAAATGGCAGAGGAACAGCAAATTACTTTGGCCTTGAAGATGAAGTAGATATCATAATGGGTACATTCTCAAAGTCACTCGCAAGCCTCGGAGGATATGTTGCGGCAAAGGAGTATGTCATACACCATATCAAGCATAATTCTCGCCCGTTCATATTCAGTGCATCTATTCCACCAGCCAATTGTGGCGCTGCGCTCGAAGCGTTGCGGATTATGCAAGCTGAACCTGAAAGACCCATTAAGCTCAAAGAAAACGGCGATTATCTGCGTGCGAAATTCAGAGAGGCCGGAATAGCAATCGGCGACTCTGAAACTGCAATCGTACCTGTTATGACCTACGAAACTTTGCGCACATTTAAAATACATCATATGTTGCTCATGGCAGGTGTCTATTGCAATCCTGTTGTTGCACCTGCTGTACAAGATGGTGAGTGCATTCTCAGAACAAGTTGCACCGCAACCCACACAAAAGATCAGCTTGATGAGTCGGTTGCAATTTTCAAAGAAGTTTTTGCACAGGCATAATTATTGGCACTTCGCTTTGAACACTATGTACATATGCGAAGATGGAGGTATGAATTGACTGAACGGAGGATAAACCCTTACGGCAAAAACGTATTTTTGACAGGTGGCTCTTCCGGTATTGGACTGGCATGTGCAAATCTATTAGCACAAAACGGCTACAAGGTATTTGCTGCATCTCGCACTCCACAAACCGAATCTGCTTATATGCCCGGCGGCGGTGAAATTCATCCCGTAAAAATGGATGTTTGCGACCAAAAATCCATAGAATCTGCTGCTGAAATTATTTTGCACAATGATGTCGGCATAATCATCCATAGTGCAGGAATCGGAATCGCTTGTCCTGCCGAGGATATGCCCATAGAGGCGGTAGCGAGACTCATGGACACAAACTTCTTTGCAGTTTTGCACCTCAACAGCCTTGTGGTGCCACGTTTTCGGACACGCGGAAGCGGTCTTTGCATCATGATAAGTTCAGTTGCTAGCTTGTTTCCCATTCCTTATCAGTCGCACTATTGCTCTTCTAAGTCGGCGCTTGAAGCATATGCCGCATCGCTGAGAATGGAGCTATCCGATACAAATACGAAAGTATGCCTGGTGCTGCCTGGCGATACAAACACTGGATTTACCGGAGCTCGAAGTTTTGAAGTAAAAAAAGGCTCTTTGAATTACGATAAATGTATCAGAGCCGTTGAAAAAATGGAAAAGGATGAAATTAAAGGACGGCCGCCTATATCAGCGGCGCAAGTAGTATTAAAGCTTTG
Source organism: Oscillospiraceae bacterium (assembly GCA_009781855.1). Classification (GTDB taxonomy): domain Bacteria; phylum Bacillota; class Clostridia; order Oscillospirales; family Oscillospiraceae; genus WRMH01. The sequence goes on from WQUY01000009.1 coordinate 40,577, forward strand.
TACGAAAAGAAACCCACCGTTGCGCACAATCGTAGGCTTTGATTATAAACTACTTGCTTTTTTGCGTCGTTTCTTGCCGCAGCGACTCGTTGAATTTATTTTGAAGAAAATGTATTTGGGATGAAAATTAAATTTTTGGAGGATAATTATGGCTTTGAATTCCTTTAGCGAAATTGGCGATATTCATATCGACGTATTAAGGGAGATCGCAAACATTGGCTCAGGAAATGCTGCGTCATCATTGTCTAGGATGCTTGGAGTCCCTGTTAACATTTCAATACCTGATATTGGTATATCCGAATTTAACAAAGCTTCTGATGCACTGGGAGGCCCGGAGACAGTCATGGTAGGGACATTGCTGATGCTCAGCGGTGATATAAGCGGCATGATGATGTTTCTTTTACCCGTTGAGGTTGTCTGTGACTTAGTCAACATGCTCATGTGCACTGACATCAAAAATCACGACGAAATTGATGAGATTGGTTATTCTGTTATAAACGAAGTATCAAATATAATGTCAGCTTCTTTTGTTACTGCTATCTCGGACCTGACCAGCATTCCCATTGACATCTCCCCTCCTGAGGCTGCACTTGACATGCTCGGTTCAATAATGAGCGTTCCGTCAATATACTTTGCAAAGATGAGCGACACACTTTTGCTTATTCAAAATGAATTGGAGATTGATGGCAAAACGGCTCGAACCAGTGTTTTGATGCTGCCTGATATGCCATCGCTTGAAAAACTGATGAACAGCTTGGGCATTGAGATTTAGTTATGTAGACGTTCGTTCATAAAGAAAATCCCTCTCCGATGGAGGGGAATTTTCTTTATGCGTTCAACACTCAATTCTCAACTTTCAATTCTCAATTCTAAAGATTAACCTCCGGTATTGCTGAAAGTCCGCGCGCCAAGTCGTCATCAGTTGGAACCAAATCAACAAGCTTACCCTCGTTATAAAGCATATATGCTCCCAAATCAAAATAACCTGTTCCTGACAGACCGAAGAGAATCGTTTTTTCTTCGCCTGTTTCTCTGCACTTTACGGCTTCATCTATTGCTGCTTTAATAGCATGTGCCGATTCCGGTGCAGGGAGTGTGCCCTCGTGTCTTGCAAACAATGTTGCCGCTTTGAACACCTCAGACTGCATAACAGCTCTTGCCTCGTCGATGTATCCGTCATGATAGAGTTGTGAAAGAATCGGACTCATACCGTGATATCGCAGGCCACCGGCATGATTCGACGGTGGAGAGAATGTTGCACCCAGTGTATACATTTTTGCAAGAGGTGTAACCATACCCGTATCGCAAAAATCATACGCAAATTTGCCTCGCGTCATAGATGGGCAGTTTGCTGGTTCTACCGCGATGAAATATGGCGCTTGTTTTCCTGCCAGCTTATCAGCCATAAACGGAAGCATAAGGCCACCAAGATTTGAACCGCCACCAGCACAGCCAATGATTACGTCGGGATAATCTCCAATTTTCTCAAACGCTATTTTTGCTTCCTGCCCTATAACCGTCTGATGCAATATCACTTGATTCAAAACACTGCCCAATACATATCTGTAACCTTCAGATTTTACAGCAGTTTCCACAGCCTCAGAAATTGCACAGCCCAGTGTTCCGCTGGAATCGGGATTTTGCTCAAGCATCTTGCGACCTATTTCTGTCGTGTCTGACGGTGAAGGGGTCACCGATGCGCCAAAGGTCTCCATAACACCTTTGCGATAAGGTTTTTGCTGCGCAGAGATTTTGACCATAAATACTTTCACATCAAGCCCGAAATATCCGCAAGCCATTGATAGCGCTGTTCCCCACTGCCCTGCTCCTGTTTCGGTTGTTACACCTTTGAGCCCTTGCTTTTTAGCATAATATGCCTGAGCAATAGCCGAATTTAGTTTATGGCTTCCGGAGGTATTGCCGCCTTCATATTTATAATAGATTTTTGCCGGGGTTTTGAGCGCTTCTTCAAGACAATATGCACGGACAAGCGGAGACGGTCTGTACATCTTGTAAAAATCTCTGATTCCCTCAGGTATTTCGATAAATCGATCCTTGTCATTGAGTTCCTGCTTGATTAGCTCCTTGCAGAAAACCGGCTCTAAATCGCTTTCAGTCATAGGCTGAAGTGTGCCGGGATTTAATATTGGCCGGTGATCTGTTTTCATATCTGCACGGACATTGTACCAGGCTCTCGGAATCTCATCCTCAGTTAGAAATATTTTGTACGGTATTTTGTTTTCTGCCATTTTTATTCTCCCCTTTTTTCGTGGCTCCGACGCTTAAACATCGCCCGAATCTTTCCTTATTTATTGAGACAGAGTATCTGGAGGCTTGCTCTTCTGTCAAGCATTTTAACACATTATTTCAGATTGACAAATGATTTTAAATAAAATATAATACACTTCGCATGTGCTGGTGTGGCGGAACAGGTAGACGCCCGGGACTTAAAATCCCGTGGGAGCAATCCCGTGCCGGTTCGATTCCGGCCACCAGCACCATGTCTTAATATCAAGTCAATTGGAGGATTTTTTAATGAGTGTAAAAAAGCCGCTTGAGGGCGTAAAAGTTGTTGAAATGAGCACATTCATAGCCGTACCTGCATGTGCGCGTTTTTTTGCGGAGTTCGGCGCTGACGTTATTAAAATAGAGCCAAAAGGCGGCGATCAGGTTCGATTCAATGGCGCTTCCGAAGGACGTTTGGGAGATCCCTACGAAAACACTACTTTCGACCTTGAAAACGCTCATAAGCGTAGCTTGGTGTTAAATCTAAAAGCTCCCGAAGGTCGTGAAATACTCTATAAATTGCTTGAAGATACAGATATTTTCCTGACTAACTGGCGCCCACAGGCTCTTGCAAAATTAGGTCTCAACTATGAGGACTTGAAAGACAGATTCCCCAAACTTGTATATGCCTCTTTCACAGGTTATGGCGAAGCCGGCCCGGACATGAATCTCCCCGGCTATGACTTCACCGCATTTTGGGCACGCGGTGGGCTTCTCGGTACGCTTTATCAAGAGGACTCCGAGCCTGTTAACCTTATCCCCGGCATCGGCGATCATGTCTCTGGCATGTTCCTTGCGGCCGGAATCATGACTGCTCTGTATAATGCTCAGAAAACAGGCAAAGGCGACAAAGTTACAACCAATCTTTTACATTGCAGTGTATTCGTACAGGGTATTGCCATTCAGGCAGCTCAATATAAAGGACTTGGGCAAACTTATCCGCTCAGCCGTAAAACTGCCGAAAACCCTTTCAACAACACTTATCAGAGTAAAGACGGCAGACATATTCAACTCTCAATGCCTCCATTTGACATGTTCTACCCCATCTTCATGCCACTCATAGGTCGCGAAGATTTGGTCGGCAATGAGCGTTACACTATGGCTAGCATTACCAACAACAAACTGCATGGAGAGTTTGTTGCCATAATCAGTGAAGCCTTTGCTCAAAAGACCGCGGAGGAGTGGACAAAGATTCTCACCGAAGCTGATATACCGTTCTCCATCGCCCAAGTATGGGAAGAAGTGCTGGAGGACAAGCAAGCATGGGCAGCCGGTGTGTTTGAAGAGGTTGACTATCCGTCCGGTAAGCGTGCAATGGTTCGTCCGCCGGTTGCAATCGAGGGTGCAGATAAGCTCCCCTACACCAGAGCACCGATGCTGGCAGAAAATACCGAAGAGATACTCAAAGAACTCGGCTATTCCGAAGAGCAACTAAAGCAGTGGCATGAGCAAGGTGTCTACAACACCTGGGATGATGTCAAAGGTTATGTAATGAGCAGAATCTAACACATAGACTTCCGAGCGCCTTTTCCACCGCCCCTTTTTGGGGCGGTTTTCGATAAATTGTTTGCATAGCTCATTTTAATCTATCTTTCATCTGAGACAAATTGTGTTTTCATATAATCATGTTAGTATCAGATGCGTAGGCTACTGTTTCAAAGCCAAAATACACGACTGTGAGGACAAAAAATGACTGATTTCGAAAAAGCCGAAAAATTACGTGAAAAAACAGGCGTGAGTTATACGGATGCTAAGGACGCATTGGAAAACACGGATGGAAGCCTTTTGGAGGCGCTTGTTTATCTTGAAAAGCAAGGCAAAGTCGATACGCCACCCGGTGGAGGGTTCTACTCCGGGGCAAATCCAAACGAGAAGCAGGACGGTTCGGATGAAAAAAAGCGCGAGAGTTTTTCCGAACTGATGAAAAGATTCGGACGCTTCTGTATGAAAGTTCTGGATAAGGGCATGACCAATTGTCTGGAAGCAAGCAAAAATGGCGAACATTTGTTTTCTATTCCTGTATTGGCTTTTATACTGCTGCTCGTCATCTTTATTTGGGTCACGTTGCCGGTATTTATAATTACACTGTTTTGCGGCATTCGTTACCGCTTCAGCGGGCCTGACCTTGACCGTGATGATGTAAACAATGTTATGGACAGTGCATGTAACATTGTTGATGATGTTAAAAAGTCTTTTACTGAGGAAATAAACAAGGATGACAAGAATACAGAAAAAGAAAACACTAAAGACGATGATGAAGTTTGCGATTAAAATGCCCGTCAACCTAAGTGCGCGCTGACTCATTTGGTTTTTACTTGAAACGGATGTGATATTTTGAGTGATTTAAAGATACTTTTGATAGAGGACGAAGAAAAGCTGGCAAGATTTGTTGAGCTAGAGCTTTGTCACGAAGGTTATATCGTTACAAAAGCATTTTCGGGCAGGACAGGATACGAACTTGCCGTCTCAGGCGAGTTTGACCTGATTCTGCTTGATATCATGCTACCGGAACTTAATGGTATGGAAGTGCTGCGAAGGTTGCGCCGAGTTTCAGCGGTGCCGGTTATTATGCTCACCGCCCGTGACGAAGTTATGGATAAAGTAGCCGGTCTTGATCTTGGTGCGGAAGATTATATTACAAAACCTTTTGCCATCGAAGAACTGCTCGCACGGATAAGGTCTACCTTGCGCAAAAGCAACGCTAACGCTGCTGCGGAAGAGACAGACAAAGATACGCTTTGTGCCGGAGATGTAAGTCTGGATATTAAACGTCATTCCGTAACGCATAAATCAACGCCAATCGAGCTGACAAAACGCGAGTTTGATTTGTTACACTATATGCTAAAAAACAAAAATGTTGTGCTCTCTCGCGACGCTCTGCTTGAAAATGTTTGGGAATATGATTTTGACGGCGGCACAAATGCCGTTGATGTGTATATACGTTTCTTGCGCACAAAAATTGATGAAGCCTTTGGCATCAAACTGATTCATACTGTGCGCGGAGTAGGATATGTGATTAAAGATGAGTAGATATGAAAAAAGCACCGAGCCGGTGGGCAAAATTCGAAGCTCTATAACCAATAAGCTTCAGCTGAAGTTTCTATTTAGATTGTTTGGTATTTTCGTCGGACTTAATATAATGATATGCATTATTGCAGCAATCGTGCTTGCATTTTATGCCGAAAATAAAGTCATAAATGCTTTGGAAATTGTTCAGGAACATGAGCCGCCCACAAACGAAGTATGGATGCATTGGGCAGGTGTTAATATGCGCTCATTACCTCAACTGACTATTGAGGGCAACGTAGTTTGGCCTTTTACAAGATATATGCCTTTTGAGGCCAATTATACAGTCAGGGGCTTTCGAGCCGCACCCGGTGGATTTAGCAATACCGTGAGAAGCATAACCTATCTCGTTGGTATCAGCGTTGAAGACGGGGCGTATGAGGTTGAGTTGCATATTGGTGAATTCATATATTATTTCATTACTGCTTTTATCTCGTTACTCGGAATTCAATTTTTGATACTGCTGTCGCAAACAGTTGGTGACAGGCATATCATCAAGAAATCGCTCGACCCAATCTCTGAATTTGCAAAAACCGCACAGAATTTTTCTGACTTGAACAAACAGCTTGACCACGAAAAAATGATGGCGCTTGCAGGCAAGCTAGATGGCATTGATGCAGGTCGTCTGGATTCCCGAATCCAGGTGGATGACATGCATGAGGAGTTGCGGAATGTCGCCGATGCTATTAACGGAATGCTTGACAGAATCAACGAATCCTATGCGGCGCAAGCAAGATTTGTTTCAGATGCTTCGCATGAGTTGCGCACGCCCATTGCGGTAATCCAAGGTTATGCCAACCTGCTTGACCGCTGGGGCAAAGAGGATGAAAAAACCCTGACCGAGTCGATAGCAGCCATCAAAGATGAAGCTGAGAATATGAAAGAGCTGGTTGAGCAGTTATTGTTTTTGGCGCGTGGAGACAGCAATAGAATTAGCCTCTTTGAGGTAAGCATCGTTTTATCCGATATTATTGAGGAAGTTGTCAATGAAATGCAAATGCTCGGCACAAAACAGAGTTTCAATATTTCAACTGATGGGGCAACCGTGCTGGCTGATAGAGTACTTATAAAGCAGGCATTGCGCATCCTTGTTGACAATGCCATCAAATACACCGATGCTGATGGTCAAATAACTATTGTTGCCGTACATGCTGGTGTTTCAGTCAGGTTATCTGTTGAGGATAACGGCATAGGCATTAGCCCGGAAATTTTACCAAATGTATTTGATCGGTTTGTCAGAGCAGATGAGTCACGTGCCAGAGCCACTGGCGGTGCAGGTCTTGGATTGTCAATTGCACAGTGGATTGCTGCACGGCATAAAGGCCATATGGAAGTGTTGAGCCGTGAAGGGATTGGTACAAAAATTACCTTTGTCCTGCCCGCGTTGATTGAGGCAAATGAGATTGTAGTTGATGCCGTGGTTGACGAAAGCAACGAAGAAGTACCGCATAATCAGGAATAAATAATGATGTGCTGAGGCTTATTGGTTTTAGTGCAACGGGATTTTAGAGGGGACATACATATGAACAAAAAAGTAATCATTATTGGTGGAGGCATTGCCGGATTGAGTGCAGGAATTTACGCACAAAAATGTGGGTTTGATGTAACAATTTTAGAAAGTCATAGCCTTGCCGGTGGGAACTGTACATCATGGAAACGCAAAGGCTATCTCTTTGAAGGTGGTATGCATTGGTTGACCGGCTCTGATCTGAGCAGCCCTATTCACAAACTGTGGAGATATACGGGTGCACTTGATGACAATGTCAAAATGCGTTGCGATGAGCCTTTTTATGAGTATGACCATCACGGAATACGAATAAAACTATTCCGTGATGTGCTCCAAACCGAGCAGCACTGGCTTGAGATTGCACCACAAGACGAAAAGGAGATTCGTCGCTTATGCGGCTATATGCGCAAACTCAAAGGGCTTTCCATGCCTGTTACTGACCTGCGTGGTGTGAAAGTCACAAAGAAAAATCATCCTCCATTGTCACTTTTGTTTAAAGGCATATCGGCGTTTAGTATTATGCGAAAAACCTCAAAAATCTCGCGCAATGAATATGTACAGCGATTTTCACATGAAGGGCTACGCAAAATGATTTGCTCACTTACTGCCGAAGAGTCTGGTATTATGCCGCTTGTATTTACCATGGGCATACTCGCAAGTGGTGACGGTGGCTTCCCTGAAGGTGGTTCACTTCCATTTGCAAAACGCATGGCGGATACATTCACATCTCTCGGTGGAGAAATACGCTACAACACACGTGCTGATCAAGTGGTTGTCGAAAATGGCAGAGCTGTGGGCATTATCTCAGGAGATGTATGCTTAGATGCTGATGCTGTGATTATAACAGCAGACACCATGCAAATAGATCATTTGTTTGTCACACCGCCCAAAGCGCCATGGCTTGATAAAATGCGTGAGGTGACGTTACCAACGATGAATGTGTTGCTCTCGTTGGGTATCAATGCAGATTTGAGTGCGTACCCACACCGCTATGTCTGGGCGTTAAAAGAGCCTATTAAGCTAGACACACAAACCTATGAGGAGATGGGTATAAACAATTATGCGGGCGATTCGGTGTATTCTCCCGAAGGGAAAACCGCGCTTACCACCATGTTGTCCGGTGATACTTATGATTTTTGGAAACGTGCTAAAGAAAATGGCACTTATGTTGAAGAAAAACAAAAAGTCGCAGATGCTGTTATTGCTGCACTCACGGCACAGTTTCCCGAAATTGATGGAAAAGTCGAAGTTGTCGATGTTGCCACGCCGCTTACTTATGAGCGGTACTGTGCCAACTGGAAAGGTTCGTGGATGACCGAAATGAAGGCTGGCATGAGTATGAAATCATACCCCGCCATTATAGATGACCTCGGCAGCGTGTATTTTGCCGGGCATCGTATGATGCCGCCGGGCGGCTTGCCTGTTGCACTACAAAGCGGACGGAGGGCAGTACAGTATCTCTGCCGTGATACCCATACGGTTTTTGTGAGTGAGAAATGATTTGACTCGTACAGTATTTCAGCGATAACTGGTAAAAGCTGACGGGAGTCGATAGTATCTGATTTCCGTCAGCTTGTTCGATTTATAAAAGGTATTAACCCCAGGGCAGAGCCCTGGATTCCGCACTTCGTGCGTGTTGCGCGGCAGAGGCCGCACGGTTTTGAACCTTGTGAAATCTGCGCTCGTTCGGTCATGACCGAGCCAACCTCGGTCACGACGCTCTCTTCGCTTGATTATAATAGAAAGATTTTTTCTAGAATTTCCAGTGGAAATTCTATTGTACTTTTGGTATAATATTATATGTGGTAAAGGGTGTTGGTCAAAAAAGATTGGCAAACGCTGAACAGGAGGTGCGTTATGAAAATCGAATTAACGGAACTGGAATTCAGACGGCTTCTGGACATGGCATATATTGGAAATTGGGTACTTAACTCGACCAGGGGGTCGGATCGTTTCACTGATTATGATAACGTTGAAAGCAAACTATTTTCATATTGTCCATCAAATGAAATGCCTACGCTGACAGAATATAATGATGGTGCTGCAAAACCATCTGCGGCATTCGAAAATGGAGGGATTCACGAAGCCATCGCCGATTACGAAGATTCGATTTTCTTCGAAATTCTGGCGGAGGAGCTTGCGCGCCGCGATATGGATTTTGAACCAATCGGTCCGGAAAACTTTAATGAGCTTACAGACCGAATTGATGAATATATAGAAGAGTTTGAACAAAACGGTATAGACAATATCTCTCTTGATAAGTAAATAATTAAAACTATCAAAGAGCTGCCGGGAATTCAATTTCCGGCAGCTAAGAAATATGAAAGTAATGGTCATTAAGATGTTTGATTTAAACGAGATTAAAGGCGCTGCACAAGAGGCCGCGCTAGAACTCATATTGAAAGCCAAACTAAAGTTTGAGCATATTGTTATTGTCGGATGTTCTTCAAGTGAGATTGTGGGTCAGCGTGTGGGTACACATTCCAGTCCGGAAATAGGGGTTGCTGTGTTTGAGACCTTGAATGAGGTTTTTTCAAAAGAAGGCATCTATCTTGCGGCACAATGTTGTGAGCATTTGAATCGTGCAGTTATTATTGAGCGTGTTGCTTCCACCAATTTCAACATCGTCAATGCAGTTCCTGTTCCGAACGCAGGTGGAGCATTTGCCGCAGCAGCTTATTCCGGTTTTAGTCAACCTGTGGCTCTCGAGTCAGTTGAAGCGGATGCTGGGCTTGACATAGGCGGCACGCTCATTGGAATGCATCTTAAACGTGTTGCCATTCCGTTGCGTTTAGAGACCGCAAGTATTGGCAAAGCTTTGCTTATGGCTGCAAGGACACGTCCTCCGTTGGTTGGAGGCAAGCGTGCTCATTATGATGAAGGGCTGTTTTAAAGGCAACGGCTAAAACTCGGAAGAAGTGCTTGAAGGGCATCACTATCATTTCTCCGCAGAATGTTTGTTAGCGATTTATATGTTTTGTTTTCTATTACCGCACGGCAAGCCCTAGAACATTTGATTTCCCCTTGCTTTTTTATTTGACTTCGGGCATAATAAGGTTGCAGTTGACTTTACTCGAATCGAGGCGCTTGTATGGATTACATCAAAAGAGATATTGACCCGTTGGTTTTAGAAGTTTCAAAAAGTTATTCAGCGGTCATCATAACCGGTCCGCGTCAAGTCGGCAAGACAACCACTCTCAGAAGATTGTTAGGCGAGGGACGGCGGTTTGTTTCTCTTGACAACAGAGAAAACCGGCAGCTTGCGCAAACCGATCCGGAGTTGTTTTTGGAACTCAATTCAGCACCGGTAATTATCGACGAGGTACAATACGCACCCGAATTGTTTCCCTATATAAAAATAGAGATTGACAATGGCGCAGCACCGGGAAGTTATCTGATGACTGGCTCACAAATGTATCAGTTGATGAAGTTAGCAGGTGAATCCCTTGCCGGGCGCGCCGCCATTCTTCGTATGTCCGGGCTTTCACAACATGAAATCTATGGTAGCGGTGCGTGTCTTCCATTCGCTTTGAACTTGGATTCATTGCAAAAACGAACGACACTCGGCAAGTCCACAGATATTTTCGGACAATTTGAACGCATTTGGAATGGTTCACTGCCTGCGCACATTAGCGAAAAGCACTTAAACCGCGATGTGTTTTACAGCAGTTATATTGATTCATATATTGACCGTGATATCAAGGATATGGTCGATTTGAAAGATGAGTATTTGTTCCGTGATTTTGTGCGTGCCGCCGCTTGTCGTGCCGGAGAAATGCTCAACATTCACGCTATCGCAACAGACGTGGGTGTTTCGGATGAAACGGCCAAAACGTGGCTTTCTCATATGGAAAAGTCAGGAGTTATCTTTTATTTGCGTCCGTTTTCCAATAATCTGCTGAATCGCACCATTAAGAAAACGCCTAAAATGTATTTTTTTGACACGGGCTTGGTGGCGCATCTGACGAAATATTCATCCCCGGAAATATTGATGAACGGCGCAATCAACGGCGCAATTTTAGAAAACTATGTCGTATCTGAAATAATTAAGACCTACACAAACAACGGACTGGAATATTACGCACACTATTATCGTGATATTGACAGTAAAGAAATAGATGTAATCTTGGAAAGTGACGGCGAATTGCACCCCATTGAAATCAAAAAAACCGCATCCCCGTCAACCGAATTAACAACTGCTTTTAAAGTGTTGGACAAGGCGAGCGTACCACGAGGAATCGGAGCCGTGATATGCACGAGGAAAGAATTGTCGGCTCTCGACAAAGGCACTATGATTGTTCCCGTTTGGGCGATATAAGAGACTAACCCCTATAATTACAGCAAATTTGATGTAATATCTTGCTGATAACCTCCAATAGATAAAATCACGGCTTCCAAGTGTTTAATCACCGCACGGCTCTAAACGGCAAAACACCGTAATCGCACACCTGCCGAGGCCTTTTCAATCATCTCCTACTTGACTTCAGGATAACCTCTCGCTATAATGGTAATACTAGAGTATTACCATTATGTTGTCGCTATGACAGGAGGCTGAGAAAATGGCAGTAATCACATTGAAAATGCCTGATGCTGAAAAGATGTTTTTACAAGCTGTGGCGAAGCTTGAAGGTGTATCGTTATCCGAGTTGATTCGGACGCAAACACTCAACGCTTTAGAGGATAAATACGATGCGCATATTGCCGATGAAGCGCTCGAAGAATATGAACAATACTTGGCAACAAGCTCACCAAGATTATCTTGGGGTTCTTTGATGACGGATGTGGGATTAAATGACTGATAGAAAACAATATACACTTGAGCCAACACCACTATTTGCAAAACAATTCAGAAAGTTAGATAAATTTGTACAACGACAAGTGAAGAGATATATGGAAGAACTGGTCGAAGATGGAGCGAACCCAAAAGCCAAAGGAAAAAATTTAACTGCTAATCGAGCAGGGCAATGGCGGTATCGCGTTGGAGACTATCGAATTCTTGCCAATATTGATGAGGAGAAGCTCATAGTGTTGAGCCTTGAAGTTGGGCACAGAAAAAGCATATACTATTAGCATCAGCGCTACTCATTAGCGCACACGCGAACGAAAAGACAGCCTTATGTGGTTGTCTTTTTGTTTAGCTCTACAATTTTATGAAAAGGAGAGCTATTGACAAAGCTCATAGAAGCGGTAAGAGGGTAAGCAAACAAAGGGGTTTCTTTGTTTTTTTGAGAATAATGCCGATAAAAACCAATTTATCCGCTATTAAGGTTTTTGTCGGCAACAAAACACACGAAAAGAGCCGAAAACCCTTGCAATTGCAAGGGTTTTCGGACAGATTGTGGCGGAGAAGGAGGGATTTGAACCCTC
>WQUY01000010.1 GCA_009781855.1 Oscillospiraceae bacterium
GGACTGCTCGAGGTTTCGGACTATCTGTGTCCGCTAAAACATTAACTCTCCCAACAAAAAGCCCACAACGGTTGTAGTTGTAGGCTTTTTCGTTTTGGCGGAGAAGGAGGGATTTGAACCCTCGCACGCTGTTTACACGCCTACTCCCTTAGCAGGGGAGCCCCTTCGGCCACTTGGGTACTTCTCCATATCATGCGGAATCTACAATAGGATGAACTATCAATCAAATACTACACCCGACGGATATTTTAACGCTCTTTATAATAAATGTCAATAGTTATTGAGTAATATGACTACACAAACTCTGACTATTTTGAATTGAGTTGCTTCCTATAACTGTATTCACAATCTCGGTTACAAATAAATTACAATTTGATTACAACATGGTTGACAAATGAAACCTTTTCTGCTATCATAGCGCTATCACTCATTTTGAATCGCAAAAAGGAGATGTATCCGTGAATCGCTATATTCGCAAAATATTTACTATAACAATCTTTATATGCTTGGTTTTTGCTTTCGCTCAAACTGCAGCTGCCTCTGGTTCAGACAATGTGTTCATTACAACTGAAGGTGTCAACCTGCGCAACGCCCCCTCAACAGACGGAGGCATAATCACCTCAGTTGCACAGGGCACAGAAATCACCATCCTTAACCACGATCCCGCCGGTTGGTCAAGAGTCCGCCGTAACGGAACAGAAGGTTATATCAGGTCAGATTTTCTTACGTTCCCTTCTAGGAATGCCCCTGCCACATTCAGAACAACAGCAGGCGTTAATATGAGGGCTGCCCCGAATACGGACGCAGAGGTTTTAAGGGTAATAAATGTCGGCACTGAGGTTGAAGTCACTGCACATGATCCGACAGGTTGGTCAAATGTCAGACTAAACGACACGTCCGGCTTCATCAGATCAGATTTATTGATGTTCCCTACCACAACTACAGGCACTCAGCAAACCGCAAGCACTCCAGCAGCCGCACAACCAATTGAAACTTTGCAAACGGTTGGCGGGGTGAACTTAAGGCAAAGCCCATCAACTGATGCCAGAATCGTTCGCGTACTCAATCCTGGTACCAGAGTCGATATACTGAGTAACGGAAGCAACGGATGGTCTAATGTTCGCGTAAATGGAGATGCCGGCTACATACGGACTGACCTGCTTGGCTCAGGCCCTAGAACTGTTGAACTTTTGACGTGGGAACAGGCCAGACGTCTTATCCCTACAGGCGTTGACATCCCAATCACAGATGTCCGCACAGGCAGAACCTTTAACGTTAGAGCCTTTTCAATCGGCAGACATGCAGACGTTGACACATCTACTCAAAGAGATACAGATATTAAATTTGATATCCGCGGCGGCACATGGTCTTGGGCAGCCAGACCGGTTTGGGTTCATCTCAATGGCAGAACTTTGGCCGCCTCAATCAACGGAATGCCTCATGCCGGAAGCGCAGTTTCAGGCAATGGATTAAGCGGTCACTTCTGCTTGCACTTTGCAGGAACAGTAACCAATAATCAAGGATACCAAACATCTTTAAGGAATGCAGTTCAAGAAGCCTATAATGCTGGCAGGCGCTAATACATCCATTTTCAGTAAATTTAAACTCCTCAATGGGTTCTCCACTGAGGAGTTTTTTGTTGCGTAAGAATGCCTATTATGTTAGAATATGGAATCAAAATAGGTTTGTAAAATATTATGGAGTCAATTAAATGCCAAACATTGGTCTTGTTCTATCCGGCGGGTTTGCAAAAGGTGCATATCAGGTTGGGGTGTTAAAGGCACTCAATGAATACCTTAAACCAGACCAAATCGCATATATTAGCGCTTCATCTATCGGCACCTTAAACGCCTATTGTTTTGTTCAGAACAAACTTGTTGAACTTGATCATTTGTGGCGAAATCATAATTTTGAAAACATACGTTCTTTCACACATGCATATGTCAGAAATACATATGTACCCGACGCTATCAAGAATGTAACCAAAGAGTATTTACCTTTCCGCTCAAGTTTATACACTACCCTGCTCAATATCAACACCAGAACACTCAATTATGTTGACTTGAAGGACATAGATCCAGGGATGATTTGGGGGTATCTTCAGGCAAGTGTGTCGCTGCCAATAGTTTCAAAAGTTGTGGCCATTTCAGGAACGAAATATTGCGATGGTGCCTTTGTTGACAACATCCCCGTCAAGCCCTTGCTTATTAAACCGCTTGACTATGCAATTGTAGTCCACTTTGACCAGAGCAGCTATGCTTTTGAAAATGATCATTTCAACAGCAAACTGATTAAGCTCAACTTCATGGATAATAAGGTTGTAAAAGACTCTTTGGCATTTGATGAACAGTCTATTTCATATATGATTAAATCTGGATATGAAGAAAGCCTGTCGATGTTTGATATGTATTTCAAAAACGGCATTGATGATGTGGACTACATTTACAGCAAAATCAGATATATTGACAACCTGCGCGGCAAACAACATTTCCGCTTGACCGGAGATGTTGTTGTTAATAACCTGAATAAGGTTCTCAAACGACTTATAAAAACAAAACTTTAATTGGAGGTATTTATCGTGAAAAAACTGTTTTGCATCTTATCTTTGGCTTTGGGGCTTTTGAGCATGATTTTTGGCGCAATTTATATAGTCATGGCGCTCATGGATTTGTATGAAAAATTCACAACCGAGAAGCAAGCAGCGCTTGAAAAGCTCAGAAACTATATCGCAAAAAAAATGGAAGTTGTTGAAGTCAGCGCTCAGGATGTCGTAGTAAAAGAATAACATTATAGGCATTGAAGTTATAATAATGACAAACATCGGCACTTCTTTCTTGAAATGCCGATGTTTGACTATGGCTGACGAGGGGCGATGTGCGTTCGATTCTCGTCAGCTCTAACGCATTTTGCAACAGCCTACCACTCCCCTGACAGCTTCTATGCTTGCAATACTGAAGGGTTATTAAAAATCTGCGAACTGAAAATAAATAATACATCTGAGCCGGGGGTAAATTCGATAAACTGATCCAGAATTTGAAGATTTATATATCTAAGGTCAATAACCGTTATCGTTGAATAGGCCTCCATCATCAGTGGTGCAAGGCTGCTGCCAAATGAATCCCGGAATAGATATAGATTGCGCTTCGGAGCCGAATCGTTTTCGATTATAATAAGCGGCTGTGGCCCTCTGAGAAAAACATCATAGGGGTCAATCCCTGTAAAACGGCCTAAATCATAGACAGAACCTTCTTCAAATTCCAAGGTTCTCTCATTTAAATAGCGCACAGTAAGTCCCGGCACTTCAACTGTCCTGAGCAGGTCAGGCAAAACAGGGAGCGCAAGTTGCCCGGCGTATACTCCCCTCCACTCACCTACCGTATTGATTGGAAAATCGCTTAGATGCGCATTCGCTCCCATTGATGTAAGAATATGGCTCGTAACGGCCCTTATCATCGCTTGATCCCAATGTAAATCTGTTTTATAGAATGTTTCAGCACTCAAACTGTCATACAAGCGGATATACTCGTAATCCCCAAGGACATCAAATAGAATTGACTCAGCAAGCTCAAGATTAAATCCCGGCATAAATCGCTCTGCAAAAATGCTTTTGTCCGGCACAATGGAGTAGAATATATTCATTTCCTGTCCGTCAAAGATTTGGGCGGCTCTTTTTATTCTTTCGGAGGTCTGCCCAAATGCAGTGGCATCAACCCTTCGAAACTGCCCCACTCCAACAGCATCGCTGTTGTATATCCCGGATTTGTCATTCATTCTCATAATCTCCAGCACAAAAAATGCTTTGATTGCTCTAAATGAATCTCTAAACACAAACCGATCGGCAGCATAGTCATCAAACCCTGTCATAAAGGAGCCGGACATTATCGTTTGCACACTGAGTTCTGGAAAGCGTGCCGGTGAGCGGCGTTCACTGACTAAGACTTCCGGAGGTGGTATTATTAAGTTCAGCAAGAAGAATATGCCAATCATTCCAATGAAGATTGCACAGGTTACTCGTTCTCTGAATGTCGGTTTTTTCTTATTCATTGCCCTTACCTCGCTTCACTTGTCGGTATTGTTGCAGCGGATAAAACCCGATGGCCGAATTTTAAAACCTGAAGTATATAAATGGATTAAATGAGCCATCAACCATACTTGCAGTTGACGCAATGAGAATCAACAGCAAAACAACAGGCTCAAGCACAGTAGTCAAAGTCCTTTTCTCATTTATCCTCTGCGCTGCCCTAATAACAAGTGGGGTGGAACCAATTATTCCTACAATTAGCGGAAGTGCATAGCTGCGTAAATAATACATTGATGCATCACTTGCAAACATCCCACCTGCACCAAACATGCGGCCAATCACTGTAAAGGCGGCTTCAAATCCAACTGCATCAAAGAACGCCCAGCTTATAAACACGATAAGCATGACGTATACATGCCGCACCACTCTTGGCACGTTGAGTAGCACTTTGCCCAGAAACAGCTTTTCAATCAAAAGCACAATTCCAAAATATCCGCCCCAAAGTATAAAGTTCCAGTCTGCACCATGCCAAAAACCGGTCAGCATCCAAACAATCAATATATTGAGCACATACCTCAACATTTTAACTCGATTGCCTCCCAAGGGTATGTAAACATAATCTCTAAACCACCCTGATAGCGTCATATGCCAGCGCCTCCAGAAGTTGGTTATGCTGTCGGCTATATAGGGGTAGTTAAAGTTTTCCGGAAATTTAAATCCAAACACATGTCCAAGTCCGATAGCCATGTCGCTATAGCCGGAAAAGTCAAAGTAAATTTGCAATGTATATGCAATCAAGTAGAGCCAAACAAACAGCACACTTTCATCGCCGCTTACTTTATAAATTGCAACAAGCTCTCCAAATAAGTTTGCAATCAACATCTTTTTGCCAAGCCCGATAATAAAGCGTCTGGAGCCCATTGCAAATTTTGAAAGGCTGTGTGTGCGGTTACTCAACGCTTCTGCAATATCAGTATATCTTACAATGGGGCCAGCTATCAGTTGTGGAAACGATGCAACGTAAGTAGAAAAATCCAGAATATTGCGTTGCACAACTATTTGTCCTTTGTATAAGTCCACTGTATAACTTATTAATTGGAAAGTATAGAAGCTGATACCGATTGGCATGATTAGTCCGACCAGAGGGATGTTGCTGTTTGTAAAGTTGTTTACATTCGATATAAAGAAGTTTGCGTATTTGAAATAAACCAGCCCGGACAGGCTTATGACGACTGATATGAGCATGAATACTTTTGCTGCTTTTTGCCCCTTGTTTTTGTCTATAAGCAAACTCAATCCCCATGCAAAGACGCACTGGGCAATCATTAAAAATACATATCTTGGTTCACCCCATGCATAGAAAACAAGGCTCATCACAAGTAGCGTCACATTTCTAAGGCGCGGTGAGCCTTTAGGCATAGGGGTTATGAAATAGAGCACCAATGTAATGGGTAAAAAATAATATAAAAAAGATGGATTGGAAAATACCATACCGCACCTCCTTGTGGGGTGGGGCATTTGCAATAATTTTCTCGTTCGCTCAGAACGGGTCTTGTCGCCCTACACTTCGCAAAACAAAAAACATCAGCCAGCCCCTTGGCGACCTGTGCTCTGGGTTTACGGTGTTGATTCGACCTCGTAGGGGACGATGTCCACATCGTCCCGCGGTCTGATGTGGACATCAGACCCTACGCAGAATATTTATTCCCTTGAAAACTCATATCATCGACTTTAGGCTACAACTTCTGGCAAAAGCGCTGCTCCACCCAGGCCTCCTTCAACATTTGACTGCTCGCCAGTAAACTCCCAGAAAGTAACAACCGTACCAACTGTGCCTGCCATATCTTTAAAGATCGCAATGGCAGCATCGACAACTTCATTGTATGATGCAACGAGTAAAACATAGTCGCCAGAGTCTACTACAACGCATCTTTCAGGCCAAACACAAACCCATTTTTGAGGGTCATACCCTCCATTGGAAGAAATAATCCTTTTTACTTCACCTGCCGCACGCACATCATTCGCTTCAATCAGAACTATTTGGTGCGCAAAAGTACCTATTGCCGCAAGACTATTTGCAGCAGAAACAACAAGCCTATCAAACTCATCTGTGGTTAAGCCAAGTGTATTATGTGCCAGGTCGGATGTCACATCCATCGGTTCCAGAGACATTGGCATTTCAACTCCATCTGCTTTAAGGGTCTGAACCAAAGCACTGAGAATTTCCACCGGAGTCCCGGAGAGTTTACTTCCTTCATCTGTTGCAGGTGGCTCTTGGACATCGCTGTTTGAACTCCCACCACTATTTGAATTACTGTTTCCATCAGTTGCTCCCGAGCCGCTTCCAGCCGGTGCAGTTGTCCCACCACCGCAGGCAGTAGCGAATACAATCAGCATTATGGCAAGAAACACACACATAATCCTTCTCATGGTCATGGTTTACACCCCCAAAATCATCATAATTATGTATAAATCTTGCATTACTTCAATTATAGACCTTATACATACACATGTCAAGAGAATCATATTACCAAAACTTTAAAACATGTTTCAAAACTCAAAAAATAAATAATAGCGCGAAAAAGCACTCCACCAAATCAAGAGTGCTTCTTGCGATTATCATATTAGATTTTGTCCACTTAAGCTGCCCAGAGTCGAACCCTCAACGGTTTTACAATTGATAAAATAATTACTGCGCAGCTTTCCCTGCTGCCCTTCTATCGCGCATTCCTCTAAGTGCCTTATACACAGAAGGCAATAAACGAGAGGCTGCCCATTTTACTTTAACTTGCGCCCAATGTTTCTGTCTGCGGAATGTGCCGATAAGTGCTCTTGGATGCCCATCGGATAAAATCTTATTGTCCAGTTTGCTAATTTCGCTTTCAAGGCGCTCACCCGAATGCTCGGTATAAATCTTGCGGTATTGCCTCATCAGCTTCATAAAACTATAGCGGATATAAAACATATCGCTCTTCTTATATCCGGGCATACGTAACTGTACCGGGTCTTTCGGATTGACCGTCGGATCAAGAAAACCGCCTTGCTCCGCAATCTCCCTCAATTTTGTTGACGGATAGGGCGCAAAAAAGCTCACAACAATATTATCTGTATGCATTCTGGCATTGAGTTTCACGGTTTCAAGCGATAAGCCCAGCGTTTCATGCGGAAGCCCGATTAAATTATAAGAATTTACAATAATCCCGGCATTTTTGAGCAGATGTGAAACTTCAACTATATGGTCATTTTTCATTGTGCGGTGCAAATATTTTGTTCTGTATTCTTCATCGCCACATTCAACACCGATCGTTATCAAATAACAACCGGAATCTGCCAGCTCTTTGACCATTCTCTCATTGAGCAACTCAACTCGCACATTACAAACGAATTTTTTCTTTATCCTCTGTTTATACAAAGATGTAAACTCATAAAACCACTCTTCGTAAACATTCAATATCGCATCATTAAAGCTAAAACACTCTATCTTGGGGTCTTTTTCCAAAACTCTTTCCAGAAGTCTTATCGCATTTTCCGGACTGCGAAAACGCGCATATCCTTTTTTTTCTGGATATATATTTCTAAGCTGAGCATTGGCGCAATATGTACAGGAATATATACAACCTCTGCTCAAAATTACCTCAGCAGTATGCTGTCGTACATTACTTCTCAGATTTTTATAATCAAAAATCTCCAAATCCGGAAAAGGGAGTTCATCAAGGTCTGTGATGAAAGGTCTGATTGGGTTTTTGTGGACTACACCTGCCTGATCTTTAATCCAAAAACTGTCGGCAGATACATCCAGCTGGCCAAACTCGGCAAAATGGTTTACAAAATCCAAACAAACATGCTCGCCTTCACCAATACATACCGCGTCTATGCCTTGAAGCGAAATCACTTCTTCAGGCGCAAGTGATGCATGATACATCCCTGCCCACACATAGATATCCGGAATACTCTCGTCCAGCCACTGCGCCATTTCTTTTGCAAAACTCAGCGCACTGGTTCTTATACTGATGCCTATGATATCAGGAGCATAACTCCTTACTGTGTTCAGAAACTCCTGCTTATCAGGCATATAGAGCTGATGATATAAATGCACATCATGCCCGGCTTGCTTCAAAACCGCCGAAATCGAAGCGAGCCCCTCGCTGTAGTTCCCAGGAATATTTTTTACAAACTTTGTTGCTTCCAAAAAATCAGGATAAATCAATAAAACCTTCATGCCTGGCTCCAGTCCTCTTTCGCTAACGCTTTTTATTTGTTCTCAATGCCTGTAAAATGTCTATTCGTCTGCGCATTTCTTCTGCGTTCGGATATGCACAATGCTCATCGACTTCCAAATCCGCCATGACCAGCGCAACATAACCAGGCATCTCATTTTTTTTGATAATGTTCTTATACTTTTTTTCTTTATTCACAAGATATTCCGCAGTAAATTCACTGGACTCAAACTGCTTTAAATATCTTTCATAGAGCTCTTTGCATGTCAAAAATCCCATCATCAAAAATGGCATTTGTTCCTTTGGAAAAAGCTCACTCATAAGCTTTTCAAGATTTTCACGCTGCTTGGGCCCATGAGGAAATGCCCATTGGGCGTACTCTTGCTCTTCCCTCTCCCTTTGCTCTTTGTTCTTCCATGAAAATATGTTAAAACTTCCAAGCGCCATATTTTTAACCTCCACCCTCATCGCCGCATAGATATATCCTCGGCAAGCGTCCACCCAGGCGGCATAGTATGTCATTTGTGATTGTATTGGAAGCTGCTGCAAGGTCTTCACACAACACAACTTCATCCCCATCACGGCCTATAAAGGTCACAATATCTCCGGTTTTGACATCATCGGCCTCCGTGACATCTATCATAAGCATATCCATACAAATCCTACCGATGATAGGAACTTTTTTTCCGTTAACAATCACCATCGCATCCTTACCCGACATCTGCCTCGGAACACCATCGGCATAACCAATGCTCACTGTTGCGACTTTTGTCGGACTTTCTGCTTTGAAGGTTCGTCCGTAACTGACACTCTTTCCTGAATCTACCCAGCGCACCTGAGCAACTATTGCACGCAACGAAAGCACCTGACGTAAGTTCGGTCTTACCAGCACTTCATTATCATTACCTAAAGCTCCATACAGCGCTATTCCGGCACGGACATAGTCACATTTTATATTTGGCAGATTAAAAATACCATAGCTCGCTTGCATATGCAGCTTGCCAACATCATGTCCTTTGCTTCGTAATGACTCAACTACTGAATAATAACTATCTATTTGTGATTTTGTAAATGCAACATCTGCCTTATCAAGGCTATCGGCAACAGCAAAATGCGTTGCAATCCCATCAACTATGAGGTTTTTTCGAGAAAAGACACTTTCGATCTCCCCGAGATTTTGTGCTAGTATGCCCAGTCTGCACATACCGGTGTCGATACCTATATGTACCCGTAGCGCAAAACCTTTTTCGTCCAATTCCTTTGCGTGTGCACCATCAACGATAATCTGTGACAACCTGTATGTATGCAGAAAATGAGCATCTTTAGGGTGTGTATAGCCCAAAACAAGGATCTCTATGTCGGAAAATGATTCCCTGAGCAAAACCCCTTCCATGACCGTTGCGACAGCAAATTCATCGATACCCTCTTCATGCAAACGCGCGACACATTTTATCATGCCATGTCCATATGCATTAGTCTTTATGACCGCCATCAACTTGCATCCATCCGGCAAATATGAGCGAATTTCAGCCGCATTAAAAGCCAACGCATCCAAGTCTATTTCAATCCATGCACGCCCTCCGTACTCTGGCGGCATATTCAAATTGTTCATAATGTTATCCTCAAATGATGCCTGTTTGGGCATCAATGCCTATATCATTTGCATTCGTGCGTAGCGACACTTTCTTAATTCCTGATCTCCAGGCTCAAATCAATCAGCATATCAACCAGCTCAGGATACTCTATGCCAATCCCTTTCATCATCTTTGGAAAACGGCTTTTTGCCGTAAATCCCGGGATTGTATTGGCTTCGTTAAAAACGATTTGTTTATCCTTTGTAAGGAAAATATCTACTCGGCAATAGCCTCTGCAACCTAGTGTTTTGTAGATAATCTTTGCCGCCTCTTGCAATCTCGATTCCAACGCTGCATCAATACGCGCCGGCATGTGAATTTCAGATGTTTTTAGAGTATATTTTTCTTCATAAGTGAAAAAACCATCAGACAATTCAATTTCATCGACCCTGCCGACGGTAAGCTCATGGTTTCCCACAACTGCGCAACCGGTCTCAATACCATCAATGCCTTCCTCAATAATCACTGCATCATCGAAACTAAAAGCCTCTCTTACAGCTGCAGTCAGGCAATCAAGGCTATGCACTTTGGTAATACCGAAAGACGACCCCGCTTTTACAGGCTTTACAAACATAGGCAAAGCCAGCTCGCTTACCGCAGAAATAACTTCATCATCAGACGGTACATATTCAAAACAAACCGACTTGGGTACAGATATGCCTGCAAAAGAGACGAGTTTATGTGCCCTATCCTTATCCATACACAGTGCCGATGCTGCAGCGCCTGCACCTACGAGCGGAATCCCAGAGAGCTCACATAAACCCTGGATTGTGCCATCTTCACCAAATCTGCCATGCAAAACAGGAAAAACGACATCAACCGCAATCGAAGTTGTAATATCGTTTTTTACTTCCAGCAGCCCACCGCCGCGCTCGGGGGAAATAAACGCTCTGGTCAAAAGCGCATCATCATCCTGCCATTTATCTTCTAAAATAGCCTGAGCAGCGCCATTGAAGCGAAACCACAGACCTTGTTTTGTTATCCCAATAAGAATCACATCATATTTATCTCGATTGATTGCATTGATGATTGAAAAAGATGACATAAGCGAAACCGGATACTCAGGTGAGCACCCGCCAAAAATAACCGCAACTACTTTCTTGTTCATTATTACCCTGCCTTATATAATTTAACGATTAATATAACACATAACTGCACTTTTCACAAGTGCACGGCATGAGTTACAATTCAACAATGGTAACTCCGTCTTCGCCCTCTCCATATCGTCCGAGGCGAAACGACTTTATCCCTTTCTGCTCCCGCCTAAGACTTTGATGCACTGACTGCCTGAGCGCCCCAGTACCTTTTCCGTGAATAATAGTTACAGACGTGAGCTTTGCCATGCGGGCACTGTCCAGAAACCGTTCCAAAACAGGTATTGCTTCATCAGTGAGCATACCACGCAAATCAAGTTCCGGCTTAGCCTGAAGTGCTTTCAATTTTGTTTCAGATTTTGCAATCTGCTTTTTGACCTCCGGCTGTTGCTCAGGTGAAACAAGACTGACTTCATCTTTGTTTGCCGTGATTTTCATTATACCTGCCTGAAGAGACAACATTCCGTCATTGTTGACTGAGACAACCTCAGCAATTGTCCCTAGAGATCTCAGGCGAACCTTATCTCCAGCAACAAGCGCTCTCGACAGCGGCTCATAATCATCTACACCAAGCTGCGCTCCCAATCCGTGTTCAGCTTCATTCAACGTACGGAAAATGTCGGATTTCTGATCGTTTATTTGCATGTTGCTGTTGTTCGCTGCTTTGCGCCGCAACTCTTGCAACTCTTCCATGACCAATTCCGCTGTTGCACGCGCATTATTTATTATCTGCGCTGCTTCACGTTTGGCGATTTCTGCGGCCTTTTCACGCTGCTGATCAATCTTGCTCTTGTAAACTTCCGCCTGCTTGCGATCCTCCAATGCGTCACGCAACAATTTTCCGGCTTCATCCCGGTCTGCCTCAAGAGAAAGCCGGGCGTTTTCCAAGCTGGCCAATGCATCTTCAAATGCGGCATTTTCCGTATTGACCCTATTTTTGGCATCCTCTATAATCTGTTCCGGCAGACCCAGGCGTTTGGATATCGCAAAAGCATTGGATTTGCCGGGGATGCCTATGATTAGCTTATATGTCGGTCTGAGTGTTTCTATATCAAACTCACAGGAAGCATTTGCAACGCCTTCTGAATTCAGAGCATAAGTCTTCAGCTCCGCATAATGCGTTGTAGCCCCGATCAGCGAGCCTCTGCTGCGTGCATGTTCTATAATAGATATTGCAAGCGCCGCACCTTCAACAGGGTCTGTTCCTGCACCTAACTCATCAAAAAGCAACAGTGATTTAAAATCGCATTCACTCAAAATCCCTACGATATTAGTCATATGGGACGAAAATGTTGATAACGACTGTTCTATCGACTGTTCGTCACCCATATCAGCCAAAATCCTTTCAAAAACCGGCACTTTGCTGCCATCTCTGACCGGAATATGCAGCCCACACTGAGCCATAGCGCAGAGCAATCCAAGCGTTTTCATTGTAACCGTTTTTCCGCCCGTATTGGGGCCGGTAATCACAAGGGTATCAAATTCATCGCCGAGCCTAACATCTATCGGGACTACTGTATTTTTCGATAACAGTGGATGTCGGGCATGGTTTAGTTTTATCTGCATTTGCTCAGATACTTCCGGTTCGGTGGCATCCAACTTGTATGACAGCTTTGCTTTTGCAAAAATCAAATCCAGTGCTACAAGCACCTCAAAGTCGCTGCTGATATCCTCCGCAAACCCCGCAACATCGGCCGAGAGCTCACTGAGTATCCTTTCTATTTCCTGCTTTTCCTTTGCGTGCAGCTCTCTCAATTCATTATTTATCTCAACCACAGCCATAGGTTCGATAAATTGCGTTGCTCCGGATGATGAAATTTCATGTACGAGTCCGGGCACAGCACTTTTTTGATCGCTCTTGACAGGTACGACATATCTTCCGTTTTTCATTGTAATTATCGGTTCTTGTAGCGCTTTGGAATAGGTAGGTGAAGTTATTATCCTGTTGAGCGTTTGGCGGATCTTATCTCCGGAAAGTCTAATATATCGCCGGATGTCCGAGAGTTCCTTGCTTGCATTATCTGATATCTCTTCTTCCGCGATTATCGCAGTGGAAATTTTATTTTCAAGAAACTTGTTTGAATTCAGCGCTAAAAAGAGATAGTCGATTGCTGTCTTTTCTTCCCCTTTATCTCCTGAATAGAAAGAAATAGATGCCCCAGACGCACGAAGCAGCGCCGCGACATCAAGCAATTCTCTTGTATTGAGCATGCCGCCCATGTTTGCACGCTTGAGTGAACCTCTAACATCCTTAATTCCTGAAAATGGTGGTGCACTTTTGAGCGTCATCATATGCTTTGCCGCACTCGTTTCTGAAAGCAGGGCTTTTACCATGCTGACATCAGAAGAAGGATGCAAAGTTAACGAAGCTTCTTTTGCAGCTTCGCTGATTGCTTCACCTGCCAGAAGCTCTAGAATTGCCGGCATTTCCAGCACCTTTAATGATCTTTGAAAAAGTGTCGTTGTCATTGTCTTTACTTAATTCCCTCTATTTTATGGTAATAATCTAATGTACGGAAGTTTCTGTCCAGATGCGCAAGCAAGTATCTTTCAGCCATTATGGCAAGTTCCCGCTGCGCCGAATCCGACAGCGAAAACGAAAACAGCTTTTTTGAGTCGCAATTGATTATGTATCTGATGGCTTTGAGTGTGCCGATTCCTAAAGCATTTGCATTTGCGTTGCAAGCAACGCAAGTTAGCGTCCCACCTGAAAGGTCAATATCCGATCGCTCAGGTTGCTCGTTTCCGCAGACACAGCAGCACGCAACACGCGGCGAAAATCCAGATATCGCCATGAGGCGAAATTCAAATGCGGGCTTTACAAAAGCAGGCGTTTTCAGCCCTTCGCTGAGCGCATAAAGTGCATTTAAGCACAGCGGCAGCAGCTGCTCGTTTGGGCTGTCTTCATCAGCCACTGCTTCAGCCAGTTCAGCAAAATACGCACTAAGCGATAGCAAACTTATATCTGCGCGCAGGCCGATGAATTGTTCTACGCTACGCGCTTCAGAAAGCGTCCACCTGTTGCGATTTGAGTATAGGGTCATTTCTGAAAAGGCTAGAGCCTGAGTTGCCCCCGCCATTTTGCTATTTTTTCTCAGTGCGCCATGAGCTGATGCGGTCAACTTACCTTCGTGTGCAGTGAGAATTGTCAGGATTTTGCTTGAATCTTTATATGGTGTTTCGCGAAGAACAAGACCCGATGTGTTCACATACATTTTTTGTAAATCCTATTTTATATAGCCAAAGTTTTTCATCATCATCTGGCTGTCACGCCAGTTTTCTTTTACTTTGACCCATGTTTGCAAAAAGCACTTAACACCCATAAAGCGCTCAATGTCTTCTCTGGCCATCTGCCCGATTCTCTTTAGCATTGCTCCATTTTTGCCGATTATCATGCCCTTGTGACTTGTCTTTTCACAATAGATTGTTGCGTCTACATCTATAATGTCTTCGCCTTCCCTCTCGGAAAATTTTGTGATTTCTACAGCCGTTCCGTGCGGAATCTCACGATCCATACATATAAGCAATTTTTCACGAATAATCTCGGCAATCACTTGTTTTTCGGGTTGATCGGTTGTCATTCCATCAGGAAAAAGTTGCGGCCCTTTTTTTGAATGTTTATCAAAAACTTCAAGAAGTCCTGTGACTCCCATGTCTTTTCTTGCAGATATAGGGACAATAGCATCAAAATTAAATCTGTTTGAATAAAGCTCGATTATAGGCAGAACCATGTCTACCTGAATAGTATCTATTTTATTTATAATCAGAATCGCCGGTACGCCTGACTTGCTTATATGCTCAATAAGCATCTCTTCCTGCGTGCCAATATTAGCTATTGGTTCCACTACAAGCGCTACGGCATCAACATCTGCAACACTTTCTTTAACAACACCAACCATGTAGTCACCCAATCTTGTTTTTGCCTTGTGGAAACCGGGCGTATCCAAAAGAATCATTTGCGTATCTCCAAATGTAAAAACGCCAAAAATTCTGTTTCTTGTGGTTTGGGGCTTTGGGGTCACTATGGCTACCTTATCTCCAGTCAATAAATTGGTAAGCGTGGATTTACCAACATTTGGCCTGCCTATTATGGCTATCATAGCAGTTTTGTTAATCATATTCGATTTCCCCCAATATCTCTTTTTCGCGTTCCCGCATCTGCTTTTTCCCTTTGGCTTCGTCAAGATGATCGTAGCCTAGCAAGTGCAAAACGCTGTGGATGGTAAGATAAGCTGTTTCACGCTCAACTGTTTGATTATATAAATGCGCTTGCTTCTTGACCTTTTCTGCCGATAATACTATTTCTCCCAATGCAATCAATCCTGTTTCTGGATCGACCGCATGAAAACCCGGATCTGTCCATCCCGGAGGTGAAAATTCCAACATGGGAAAGGACAGTACATCTGTCGCTTTATCAATGTTTCGAAATTCAAGGTTTATTTTACGAATGCTTTCGTCATCTGTAATCAACACACTAACTTCACAGGGTGTCTCTACGCCCTCGCTGTTTAGTGCAGTTATGACACAAGTTTTTATTAACTTTATGCAAAGCCTGTCCTTCGCGCTCACCCGGCTATGCTGTGCATATACTTTGTGTTTTATCAATGTTTCTTTCCTCTATTTTCCCGTTTGTCATATGCATCAATGATTCGAGAAACAAGCTCATGTCTCACAACATCTTTTGCTGAAAGAGCGCATATTGCAATATCTGGCACACCCTCCAATATACGCATAGCATCTCGTAGCCCACTTGTCTTATCTGGCGGCAAATCTATCTGCGTGATGTCACCGGTAATGACTATTTTCGAACCAAAACCAAGACGTGTTAGAAACATTTTCATTTGCTCGCGCGAAGTATTCTGCGCCTCATCAAGTATTATAAAAGAGTCGTCTAATGTTCTGCCGCGCATATATGCCAGCGGTGCAACTTCAATATTTCCACGCTCAAAATATTTATTATAGGCCTCAGCGCCCAGCAATTCAAACAGCGCATCATACAAAGGACGCAGATATGGATCTACTTTACTTTGCAAGTCACCGGGAAGAAAACCCAAGCGCTCCCCTGCTTCCACAGCAGGCCTTGTGAGTATTATTCTATTAATAGATTTTGATCGAAACGCTGCAACAGCGGCTGCCACGGCAAGGTAGGTCTTTCCGGTTCCGGCAGGGCCTATTGACAGCGTCACCGTATTATTCATAATCGCATCTATGTATTTTTTCTGCCCCAATGTCTTTGCTTTGACTGGTTTGCCTTTTGCAGAAATACATACGATATCTCGGGTAATTTCGCCGATTTTGTTTTCTTGCCCATCCTTAACCAAACCAATGATATATCGAACATTCCGTGAGTCAATCGCTTCACCTTTTGCTGCAAGCATAAGCAGACCGTTTATAGCTTTCTCCGCATAATATACATTTTCTTCAGATCCGGAAATGTTCAGTTCAGAATTTCTGTCAGTGATACTTACACCAAGCTCATCTTCTATAAGCCTGAGATTTTCGTCAAATGAGCCAAACACGCTGATTATGTTTTCAAGCCTGTCCACACTCATGGTCTTTTCACCCATATAATACTCCCTTTATTTTAAGTAAATGCGTAGCCTCTCAACAGTCGCCTCATCCGGAATTGCAATTATTGTCTTAAATCCCGAATATGTGACCATTCCCGGTCGGCCGCCAGGTTGTTTTTTCACATTCCTGACCGATGTAAAATCGACTGGAACTTTGCCGCTCAACCTTGCCGAAGAATAATATGCTGCAATCGCCGCTGCCTCGCTTAACGTTGTTTCGTCAGGCTCTGAGCCTCCGCAAGATATGATAACATGTGCACCGTGGATTTTCTGCGCATGAAGCCAAATATCTGATCTGGCCGCTATTTTCATAGTCAAATTATCGTTTTGGATATTGTTTCTTCCGGCAAGTATTTGCATTCCCGTTGAAGACATAAACTTGAGCGGCAGTGCTGCTGATGGCTTTTTCACTTTCGCGCCCTTTTGGCTTTTCTCCTTAACAAACCCCATTTGCACAAGTTCTTGGCGGATTTCGTTTATGTCTGTCTCGCTTTCAGCCATTGCAATAGCTTCCAACACGCTTTCCAAATATTCAACTTCAACGGTGCCGCTTTGCACCTGCTGCATCAAATATTTCTCTGCGGTTTTTGCCTTAGTATAACCCTTATAATACTTTGCCGCATTCTGCTGCGGAGTTTTCAGTGGGTCAAGCGCTATGCGTCTTTCGCCCTCTGCAAAAAAATCCTGAGCAGTAAGCACAAGCTGCCCTTTTTTCATAAGATGAAAATTTGCGGTTATAATGTCACCGCATTCTCTAAGATAATCACGTTCGGCCGACTTTTCCAGATCAGCCTTTTGAGTGATCAGCTTACGCTGTATTCTATCTCGTGCTGTCTTTACAGTTTTAGTCATCGAAGATGCACGTTGCCGCAAACGTTCGGATTGTGCAGCGCGTGTATAGTGAGCATCTAGCATCTCTGAGAAGCTCTCTGCGCGCAAAACATCTAAAGTTCCTTCATGCTGCATGATCTGAGTATAAGAAAAATCGCGCGGCCTATTATGCTCATCGTTTATACTCCACGGTTCAAACCCACTGTTTCTTGCGGTTAGGGCAATTGAAAACAATTCGCGTTTGAGGGCAGCTCCACCATCACAAATATCGTTTAGCTTAATGTCGCAAGCCCCATAAGCCCTCCAAGCAATTTCACGACAAATCAGCGGTGACAAGGCTGAAAATGTCGATAGAAGCCATTTATCGACCGAGCTTTCAGGTTTGTTTGATGCAAAAATCTCGTCCCATTGTGAGGTTGTCAAATCCAGCGGGTCAGTTTTTCCCTCTTGCACAGGCGGCTTCTTGTATTTTAGCCCCGGTTGCACCGATCGTTTTTCCGAAAGGTCACCCCCAACACGACGAAGGCAATCAATAATAATGCCTTCATTATCAACGAGGATTATGTTTGTTGACTTTGCTATCAACTCAACAACAAGTCGCTTTTCAGATGTCACACCAAAAGCGTCAGGGGCATCCAGAACAAACTCCAAAATGCGCTCTGCCGGTGGTTGGGATATAGAAAGTAGCCTTGCACCGGTGAGGTGTTTTCGAAGAAGCATACAAAACATCGGTGGGGTGATTGGGTTTTCACTACGGTGCTGTGTCAAATGCACACGCATATCTGCCGACCCCGCCGAAATCAAAAGGCGAAATGCTTCGTTACGTCCGCGCAAATTAAGTATAAGGACATCTCGTTCAGGTTGCAGCACCTTATCAATTTTTGTACCGACTATTTGCCCGGATAACTCTTCCCTGACAGCAGAAATACATAGCGCATCTAACGGCATTTGGACTTTCCTTCCACTTAATCTTGCTCTGGCTGCTGGGATTCGTCTCCCTGCGGCCGATCAATAACATATTCAAACAACTCGCTCAATCTCTCAACGTTGCCACTCAGATAAAGATGGCCAAACAACGCTTCAAGCCCTGTAGCTGCATGATACTCCTTATGTGATGAGCTTCTCGGAACCGAATTTATATAAGCATTCCGTCCGCGTTTATACACGTCAAATTCATGCTCAGTCAACAAAGGCTTTATCCTTTGAAAAGCTTCCGACTGGGCTTTTGCCGAAACATATGAAACTGCCCCGCTGTGCAAGTTTTTGGCAGTCGTTGTTCCGGACGTACATAACCATGTCCTGACCATGAGTTCGAAAACCGCATCACCGACATGCGCCAAACCCAGCACAGACACTTCACGCAATCCTTTACTCATTTCCGGTCTCAAATATTCTGTCAAATAATCATCTCCAGCTCAGATTAGGCTACCGGTAAGCCCAAAAGCGGCGGGGGTTTTCACTCCCCTCGCCGCCTTAATGAATTCAGTCAATAGTTATTTAGAATTAAAAATCTTGAATATTGTATCAAATGGATCTTCCTCAACAGGCGGCGGTGGTGGTGGCGGCGGCTCAACAGCAACAGCCGGTGTTTTGATTGGAGCCTCCAAATCAATACCTGCAAACCTGTCACCAAATACATCTGCTTTCTTCTCTGGCACTTCAGCTTTTTGTGCATCAGCAAATCGTGTTGCAATAACAACAACTCTTATCTCGTCTTCCATATCCTCGTCAAACGATGCACCAAAGATAATATTAGCATCAGGATGTGCGGCTTCCTGCACCAAACTTGCGGCAGCCTCTACATCATCAAGCCCTATATCGAGTGAGCCGGTAATATTTATAAGGATTCCACGAGCCCCATCAATTGAGGTCTCCATAAGCGGGCTGGTGACAGCAGCACGTGCAGCTTCTTCCGCCTTGCCCTTGCCTGCTGCATGACCGACACCCATATGCGCATATCCAGCATCTTTCATAATGGACGTGACATCAGCAAAGTCAAGATTTATGAACCCTGTATTCTTGATTAGCTCTGCTATGCTGACTACTGCCTGATGAAGTACTGAGTCAGCTATTTCGAAAGCATTGGCAAACGTCAGCTTTTGCTCTGAAACATTTTTCAGGCGGTCATTGGGTATGACCAAAAGTGAATCCACCTTACCCAGAAGGCTCTTTATACCCTCTTCGGCCTGTGCCATCCTGCGTTTGCCTTCAAAGCTAAACGGCTTAGTGACAACACCCACGGTAAGCGCACCCGCTTCTCTGGCAATATCGGCAACGACCGGAGATGCACCGGTACCGGTTCCTCCACCCATTCCACCTGCAATAAATACCAAGTCCGTACTCTCGATGGACTTTGCAATACTGTTACGGCTTTCCTCGGCAGCTTTCTTACCGATTTCAGGATTTGCTCCTGCACCCTGCCCGGCGGTCAATTTCTCTCCGATTTGGACTTTTGTGTCCGCATTCGAAACTGCCAGTGCAGGTTTATCAGTGTTTACCGCGATAAATTCGACACCTTGCGTTCCTGCGGAGACCATCCTGTTGACAACGTTATTCCCCGCGCCCCCAATTCCGGCAACCTTGATTACCACAACATTGTCAGGACCGCTTTCCATTGAAAACGACATGTTTCATTCCCTCCGTAATAAATAGAATTAACCAATTACTCCGCATAACACATGACATTCTATCCTTATTTTTAGCTCAGGTCAATAGTTTATGCAATTTTTTCCAATTCATACCAATTGTTTGGCTTTGTTTTGTTCGGTTTTAGACCATTTGATATGTATATTGTATACAAAGTTTTGCTGGACGTCGAATCCCATCGTCTGGCGACAGCCTTTACGCACGTGGGTCAAACCTTACACGCCCGGTCGGGTCTGTCAAATCAATAACGCCTCTTACATCTTCGCCAGATCTTTCATCTATAGTGACAATTGCCTCTGGCAGCGCATTAAGCTTCTGTCTCAGATTGCTTGGATCACCGAGCAACACTCTGAATCTCCCCATATATCCGAAACTTATTTGAGAGACATGTGTCATGTCGAGATAGTAAACGTCTCTCGCCATGCCCTCTCTTTCAAATGCAGTCAAAATATCCCTCATATGCTGTAATTGCATATCACCACCTATCTCTGCTCTGAGCTGTCTGCCTTCTATTGCTTCGGCAGGTGAAACCCCTCTGACCTCTAACAATCCATAGGGTATAAAGTCAATTGTTTGCAAGACTCTGGCAGTTATATCAATAACAATAATTTCATCATCAGATATTTCAATCCAGGCAATGGGGGTACTCTCATAAACTTCTATCAGCAGCTTGTCCGGTAGCATCCGCGAAATCGTTGCTTCCCTAACAAATGGGATTGCAGCAGTTATTCTACGCTCCGCTGCCTCTGTATCCAAAAACAGCAGATTGTCTCCCACACTTATTCCGGATGCGTATATTATCTCGTCTGCCGTGTAACCGGCAGCGCCTTCAACTTCTATATCCATTATGCTCAAAAAGCTGCTGATACCCAATAGTGTAAATGCAACAACCAAGAGAACGCCAATAGGAATATAAATTGCAGCGCTTTTACTTACTCGTCTTTGACTTCCGAATTCCATGCTAACGCTCCCCCCGTAAAATATTATGCAAGCCACAATCCCTCATGCACTTGCTTTTGCAAACTACAGTCTGCTTTCAACCAGCTCCAGAACAATATCTGCGATTTTCTCCGCCGCATTCGGAGTCGCAAGCGACCTTTGGGCATATGACATACGCGTCAATCTTTCTTTATCTGACAAAAGGTTGCATACTAAATCATACAACTTTTCACTTGTGCAATCTTTTTCTGTTAGCACCACTGCCCCACCGGCTTTTTCTAATTGTCTTGCATTTTCTTCTTGATGATTATTGGTAACATAAGGAGAAGGTACAAGTACAGCAGGCTTGCCTAAAGCTGTAAGTTCAGCTATTGTTGATGCACCTGCCCGGCATATGGCCAAATCTGCTGAGGCCATGATTGCAGGCATATCGTCTATATATTCTTTAATCGTAATGCCCTTTGGCAGAGGCATATGCACACCCTGTCTTTCGAGCCGCGTTTTCATTATTTCCAGGCCATTTTTGCCTGTTGCGTGGATATGATCAAAGATATGGTTATTTGCATTTTGTTTGATAAACTCAGACATCATCTCGTTCATGCACTCGGCTCCAAGTGAGCCCCAAAATGACACAACCATTGGTCTGTCAGGCCGCACAGGAACTTCCTGATTTTCCGAACACACTGAAAAATCTGTCCGCACCGGAGTGCCGGTAAAAACGACTCGCTCAGGTTTTCTGTAAAGTTTTTCCAGTCCCGGAAATGACACTAAAACCTTATCAGCTGTCGCACTGAGCATCTTTGTTGTCAGACCCGGCACTGCATCTGAGCCGTGAATCACCGTTGGTATCCCCATCTGCGCCGCTTTCTTCAAAATCGGATAACATATATAACCACCTGTACCTATGACCGCTGCGGGCTTAAACCTTGAAATGAGCTTTTCAGCCTTTATCCCGGCAGTTGTAAGGTTTCTTACGGTGTTCAGATTATAAAATATATCATCGGGCGACAGACTGCGCCTCAAACCACTCATGCGGATGTTTACTATGTGATATCCTGCTGCGGGAATCAGTTTATTTTCAAGTTCTTTTCCTGCCCCGACAAAAAGAATCTTGGCATCCTCACTCTTGCTGCGCAGCATTGAGGCAATTGCCAATGCGGGATTTATATGTCCGGCAGTGCCTCCGCAGACAAGAAGAAAATTCATGATAATGCCTCCATGTCCTCATCGGGCTCATCTTTTTTAATCAGTGGTATCTCACGTGAAACTGCAAGAACAATGCCCATTTGCACGAGTTGTATCCACAACGCTGTGCCACCATAGCTGAAAAGCGGCAAAGGAATGCCTGTAGCCGGGATAAGATTTGTAACAACAGCTACATTAAAAAACACCTGAATGGCCATAAGGCTGGTTATACCTATTACAACTAATGCGCTAAATCTGTCTTTTGCATTAAGCGCAAGCCAGTAACCGCGAATAACTAACAACGCAAACAGCATTAAAATCAGCATCGCTCCAACAAAACCCAACTCTTCACTGATAATTGCAAATATAAAGTCATTGTGCTCTTCCGGAAGGTATTGATGTTTTTGCCTACTCTGACCAAGACCTTGCCCCAAAAGTCCACCCGAACCAATTGCATTGAGAGATTGACGTGTTTGAAATCCACCTCCGAGTGGGTCTGCATCAGGATCCAACCAAATATCAATCCTTCTGCCCCAGTGCCCCATTCCACTAAAATCAAGCTGCGGATTTTCCACCTCTGTTGCTATGCCTTGTACACCACTATCTCTGACCGAGCTAACCAAGTTAGGAAGCATTACAATCGCTGCCAAAAAAGCAGCGCCGATTATGGCAAGCAGGAAGTATCTGAGCCTTGTTCCTCCTGCAAACATCATAATCGCAGCGGTTACTGCTATGATGATAATTGCTGAAACATGTGGTTGGAAATAAAGTAAAATCACTATTGTTGCAGTCAGGACAACAAATGGTAAAACGCCGTACTTGAAAGTCCGCATTCTGGAAACTCCGAATTTACATGCCATTTGCGCAAAAGAAAGAATAACTGCAAGTTTTGCAATCTCCGATGGCTGAAAGCTAAACGAGCCGGTTCCTTCACCGATTGACAGCCATCTCGTTGCTCCATTAACCCTAATCCCTATAAGCAAAACCAGAATTAAAAGGGTGATTGAACCAAAAAGCAGCGCGGTTGACCAACGGCTGATAAACCTGACGCTTATGCGCGACACAACCAGCATCAATGCCACGCCGCTTACAGCAAACATGGCCTGACGCATAAAAAATCCCAGAGGATCACCAGTCATATAGCTGGCACTTACAAAACTGGCAGAAAGAACCATAATAAGGCCAATCGTCAACAACACAAGAGTGATAACAAGAAAAGGTTTGTCAACACCCGGCCCTTTTTCTACATCATCAACGGTTTCGGATGATAACTCACGATCTTTCCACGTAGGCATACCATCCAAAATGACACCGGCATGTATATCTTCAAACTCATCTATTTGATTTTGAACAGTTCGTCGATCCATAATACCCTCTCTAAACACAGCTTTCGTTTTTGCAATATGAGCTCTATGCAAACCTACCCAATACACCAAAATATGAAATCACAGCAAATATCGCTGATACTGTTGTGAATACTGCAAATAATTTATACTCACTCCACCCACACATTTCAAAATGATGGTGAATAGGTGCCATTTTAAAGACACGTTTGCCTTTGGTTATCTTAAAGTACGAGATTTGAATGATGTCAGATAAGGTTTCTACAAAATATACTATTCCCAAAGGTATCAAAATGAGCGGCAAATCCAATGCAAAGGCCATCGCACACACTGCTCCGCCCAGAAATAGTGACCCTGTATCTCCCATAAATACTTTTGCCGGGTGAAAATTGTAAAACAGAAATGCAATCAGCCCTCCGGCCAGCGCCGCTGCAAACACACCCAAACTCAAATATCCCAATATTCCTGCTACTGTACCAAACCAGATGGCTACCGGCAATGTCACTCCGCTTGCCAGTCCGTCAACACCATCTGTTATATTTACGGCATTGACAGTTCCCACCGCCACAAATGCCGCAAAAACAATATATATCGGCTCAGGTATAGACGCAGAGATATCAAAGAATGGAATATATAAGCTTGATGACAGATTGCCCGTCAGTCGCATTAATGCAACAAAGGCTAATGAAACAATGAGTTGCAACAAAAATTTTTGCTTTACTTTAAGCCCTAGATTTTGTTTTTTCCTGAGCTTCTCATAGTCATCTAAAAATCCGATTGCCGCAAAAACGAGCGCAAAAGTGAGTATGAATATATGCCTGAAATCGCCTGCCAACATAGAACGAAAACCAACAACAAGACAGGTAATCGTAATTCCAGCAATGAACATTAAACCACCCATTATGGGTGTACCTTGCTTCCCACTATGCCAAATCGGTCCATCCTGACGAATTGACTGGCCTGCCTTAGCACGTGAAAGCGCAGGCACAAGAAAATACCCCACGGCTGCTGTCACTATCAGCGATACTATGAATGCTATTAATAGTTGCAAAATCATCTTCATATCTCTCTATCCGGCACATCAGGTCATCGCAATATACACACAGCGTCTCCCCGGCCTTAAACTATAACTTGTCCTCTATGTGAGCGCCTCACCCAACCTGCGCAAAGAATTCTGCGACAATCTCACGTTCATCAAAATGGTTCTTTTCTTTGCCTATGATTTGATAGGTTTCGTGGCCTTTTCCTGCCAGAATCAGCATATCTCCCGGTTGCGCGTTTTCCAAAGCCCAAAAAATCGCTTGTTTGCGGTTTTCTATCACCCGGTATTTCGACTCCATTCCTTTCATTGCAAAAGTAATCTCGTCAATGATATCCCCCGGATTTTCTGTACGTGGATTGTCAGATGTAACTATGACAAAATCTGAATGTTCCACTGCAACTGCTCCCATAATCGGACGCTTTTTATTATCACGATCACCGCCACATCCAAACAGCGTTACAACCCTGCCTTTTGCACTGCCACGAATTGCCAAGATTATCTTTAAGAGTGCATCCGGTGTATGTGCATAATCAATTATGACTGTAAAGTCTTTGCCTATCGGCACAACCTCTGCCCTACCCTTAACGCCTTTGCAAGACGGTAGCGCCTCTGTAACCATATCTATATCCAGACCCAAAAGTATAGCCGCCGAAACCACCGAAAGTGCATTGTACACGGAAAACATTCCGGGGATTTGGAGTTCTACTCTTATGAGGCTACCAATCGTCAGGGCACAAAACGAGACTGAGTCAGAGTTAAGCTTTACGCTCTTTCCAACCAAGTCTGCTTTATCATCGTTTACCGCATATGTAAACACCGTTCCGGTAGCATGACTTATCATAATCTCCGCAAACTCATCATCGATGTTGATTGCGGACTTCTTGCTGTTTTCGAAAAGCATTGCTTTTGCCTGCGCATAAGCTTCCATCGTACCATGAAAATCCAAGTGGTCTTGCGACAGATTGGTAAATACCCCTACTTCAAACTCTATTCCAAAAACTCGGTGTAAAAACAATGCATGTGAAGAAACCTCCATGACAGCGAATTTACATCCTTCTTTCACCATTTCCGCAAGCAACTCTTGCATCTCATAAGACTCCGGAGTTGTATATTCTGCTTGCAGAAATCTATCTCCAATCATGTTGCCGCTGGTACCTATGAGTCCTGCTTTGTCTCCTGTGCATTTTTCAATAACCTGCTTTAAAATGGTTGTTACCGTGGTCTTTCCGTTAGTACCGGTTACGCCAATTACTCTAAGCTTTTTTGCGGGCTGGCCAAACCATTCAGACGAAACCACTGCAAGCGCTTTACGCGAATCTTTGACGATTACAAATGGCACAGACAATCCGGGATTTTTTTCACATACAACGCATACTGCGCCTTTTTCTAACGCGGTACAAATATAATCATGGCCATCAGATTCATAACCTTTGACCGCTACGAACAAATCACCCGGCTTAGTCTTTCTTGAATCATAGCTCACGCCGCTGACCTCAAGGTCAAGACTTGTGGCAAGTTCCGTAATATCTACATTTTCAAGCAAGTCTTTTAGCAGCATCGTCCGATTCCTCTTATTCCCTCGCGTTTTGTGCAGCGTTAATGCATTAACTCAATTACTTCTTTATCTATCAAAGTCACTTCTATGACTGTTCCATGTGGAACTCCAGCTCCTGCGGAAACTGATTGAACCGAAACCCTTGCTCTTACATCCGACATAGGCACACCGGTTGTCCTTATGAATAACCCTCGGTTTTCCAGCGCACGTCTTGCACCTTCAAATGTCATACCCGACAAGTTTGGAACGGTAACCTCGCTATCATGTGCATCCACACCTGCAAACACTAACACTGCCGTACCCGGCGCAACTTGTGCGTTCGGTGCGGGAAGCTGCGCTGTAACGCTGTTGCCATCACCGACTATTGTATATGTCAACCCAACGCTTCTAAGCCTTCCTATGGCATTACCTACATACCCTTCGGTAACACGCGGTACAATAATGCTTAAGTCTTGCATCTGATCCTCAGAATATTGCGGCATTATCCCTAGTGCAAGCGGTAGAATATCCGCAAGCATGTTTCCTACTACCGGAGCTGCCATTGCACCGCCCGTTACGGACAATCCGGTGCTGTGACAAGGTGTGTCCAAAAGTAGCAAAATAACTATTTCCGGATCATCAGCCGGAGCAAATCCTACAAAGGACGCGGTCAAGTCTTTTAACGCTCCGTCTCCGCTTGTGACAATTTGCACAACATTTTCTGACGTTCCTGTTTTCCCTCCGACCCTGTACCCTATTACCTGAGCATTTCTGCCGGTTCCGGTTTCAACAACATTTTCAAGTGTTTCCCTCATCATCGCGGATGTTCCTGCGCTGATGACTTGCCGGATCACGGTAGGCTCTTGTTCTCTTATGATATTACCGTTACTGTCCGTAATGCTTTGCACAATATGTGGTTGCATGAGATAACCGCCGTTTATCGTCGCCGAAACCGCAGAAATCATCTGTATTGGCGTTACGTTAAATGTCTGCCCTATTGATGCAGCCGCCAATTGAGAATGGTTGTGCCTGTTGAAGAACAAGTTCTCATCCCACCAGAGACTCCTTGATTCAGACGCATTGTCAATTCCAGTTCTTTCAAACAGACCAAATGCATCAATATAGCTATAAAATCTTCTTGCCCCAAGTCTTACAGCAAGATCAACAAACACTACATTGCATGAGTTTTGCATAGCCTGATCGAACGTCTGTGTTCCATGCCCTCTTCTTCTCCAACAGTTGAGCCTCAAAGGATTCTGGTTGCGATCAACACGCCCCAATACCGATATCGAGCCGTGGCAATCAAAATAAGTGTTGAGGTTTGCCAAGTTTTCTTCAAGCGCCATGGCCATTGTTATAATTTTAAATACGGATCCCGGTTCATATGTATCTGTCAAGGCTCTGTTTCGCCATTGCCGAAACTGCGCATCACGCAATGCTGCCCTGAACTCTTCTTCATCTTCGATTTGTTCCAACCTTTGCATATCTCTGTCACTGACTTGAAGAAATTCGTTTGGGTTAAAATTAGGATAACTTGCCATGGCAAGAATTGCACCGGTTCTTGGGTTCATCGCAATGCATACCGCCCCGTTTAGCACCGTATATTGGTCGATTGCAGCTTCCAAATGTTTTTCTACCAAATACTGAATCGATGCATCAATGGTCAGTGTGATGTCGTGGCCATCCTGTGCCTCGAAAGTGTCCTCAAAGTCCCGAAAGCTAAGCTGAGTGCCTCTGGCGCTTGTCAGCCTTACATTTCTACCATTGACTCCTGTCAGATATCTTTCATACCTGCGCTCAACACCATCAAGGCCGGTATTGTCGGTACCGACAAATCCAATGATTTGACCTGCCAGGCTATCGTTCGGAAAGTATCTTCTTGAATTCGGCTCAAAATGTATGCCTCTGAGCCCATGTTCTCGAATAAACTCACGAACCCCCGCGACTTCATCCGCATCGGCTTTGAGCTTGATTATTTGATATTGAGAATTAGTCCTGGATGCTCTTTCGACAATCATATCCCTGTCAACCCCAAGGATTTCACTCAGTCCATCGGCGATAAGCCATACATTCTGATTCTCTCTTGCCATTTCAAGTGGGCTGATAAATACATTTTCAACAGCAGCGCTCTTGGCTAATATCTGGCCACTGGCATCAAAAATCGTCCCTCTGGTGGCAGATATTGTCGAGTGCCGGAGCTGCCCGCTAAGGGCACGCGCATGAAAATAACTATGATTGACTATTTGCACATCATAAAGCCTGACCGCTAAAGCTACAAATGCAACAATTCCACAAACAGCAAGCAGGAACATCGTACGCACGAGCAGTCCCCGCTTTGACACATTTTTTTTACCGTTTTTCCTATGACCCATCTTAATGAACATTCCTCTCGTATCTCACTCGGCACAAAACGACCATTAAAACGAATGATCATTTTGCACATCATTTGCGACGCTCGCAAATTGACGATGTTTCTTCACTTAGATATTCAAACTGACGCTACCTGAAATGTGACAGAAGTGATGATAAAAACGAACCAAAGTCTCGTAATGAATCCTGATCCGGAGGCGCCAACACCTCCGCCCTATCATTTGCAGTGCTTTGAATAACAATCACACCTTCACCGCTTGCAATTGGCCTGGTCATACCGAGCACGTCTCTGGCATATCTCTCGATTTCTGTCATATCAATAACAGATTCAAAGGTTATCTCTAGTCTCCTATGCTGCTCATTGAGCGTTAAAAGCTGTGCATTGAGTCTTGCTGACTCAGCCGCTGTTTCGTTATAGCTGATTTGCGCAAGGATAACAAAAATCATAAGTACGGACACAACGACCATGCCCACAATCGCAAACAAGGATACACCCGGCGCGTTCTTTGCATTGGCGGCTGCTTTGGCATTTTGCCGTTGCCTGGCGCGTTGGTGTGAATCCGGAGTTTCCAATGGCTGCGGCACTTCTTCGACAAAAACCTCTTTTGCAGGCGCGGCTGATCCGCAGTTATATTTTTCGTAATCCAGAACTCTTGCTGCTTCGGCCATTTCATCACTCCTCTTTTGCAATTTTATTTGCGATGTTTATTCTTTATCTCCCACGCAGGGCTTATATGCGCTCTGCAATTCTGAGTTTTGCGCTTCTTGAACGCGGATTTTTATGAAGTTCGTCATTTCCGGGTGTAATTGGTTTTTTTGTTATAAGCTTCAGTGTCGGAGCAAAACCACAGATACAAACCGGAAAATCTCCCGGGCATGTGCACCCGCTTACCTGGGATGCAAAAAAGCTCTTGACCAGCCTGTCTTCCAAAGAGTGAAAGCTTATGGCACAGATTCTCCCACCCGAATTAAGTAACTTTGTCACTTGTTGAAGCATTTCAGATATTGATGAAAGTTCATCATTGATTGCTATCCTCAACGCTTGAAAGCATCTTTTTGATGGATGTTGCGGTTCGCGTCTTGCGGATGCCGGGATTGCAGAAAAAATTATGTTGTTTAAATCAAATGTTGTTTTTATACTGTGTGATTCTCTCTTTTTGACGATGGCTCTCGCAATCGAGCCGGCGTATCGCTCCTCACCATATTCGGAGAATACTTTCCTAAGTTTTTCTTGCGGCCAGTTATTTACCGCATCATATGCGCTTTCTCCGCAACTTCTGTCCATCCGCATATCCAAAGGTGCATCTTGCATATAAGAAAAACCTCGGTCACCATTGTCCAATTGCGGTGATGAAACCCCAAAATCAAAGAGTATGCCATCAACATTATTATAGCCGGAGCTCGCCAGAAGCGCTGATATATCGCTGAAATTGCCATGAAGGAAAACTATTTTGTCTTTGTAGTCTGACAACAACACACTCGCCTCTTCAAGCGCATCTGCATCACGGTCTATTGCAACGAGCTTTCCAGAACTGAGTTTTTTTGCAATCTGCCCAGAGTGTCCCCCGCGTCCGAGCGTACCGTCCACATAAGTTCCACTCGGCTTTATTTTCAAACCTTCGATGCACTCATCGAGCAAAACAGGTAAATGCTCCATTAGAAATCAAGTTCTTCAAGTGCTTCGTTGATACTCTCTGCTGATCTTTCGATATCCTGAATTGGCTTATAAGCTTCAGAATCCCAAATCTGTGCATACAGACCCGTGCCGACTATCGTCACGTTTTTTGACAGCCCCGCATAATCGCGGAGATCCTGAGGCAGCGGAATACGCCCTTGTCCGTCCGGAACACAATGAGCAGCGCTGGCAAAAAGCTGGCGAAGGGTTCTCTGGTTTTTCTGCGGCATAGCGCTGAGTTTTTCAAGTGCTCTTTGCCACATTTCAAGCGAGTAAATTTGCAGACATCTTTCGCCGGTGATCGTCACGTAGAATTCTTCACCAAGTTGCTTGCGAAGCGGAGCAGGCACAAACATTCGACCTTTAGCGTCAACTGTGTGCTGATATGTGCCGATCATCATTTTGCCCCACCTCCCTCAACTTTGCACCACTTTCCACCACTTTTATGTAACTGATTATACGTATACACCATCTTGATGTCAACAGGAAAAATAAAAAAACACGCACAATTGTAATATTTGTAACCACCATTGTGCGGCAACACCTCCCACTCAACTATATCTTGTGGTTTTTTGCAGTTATTACACAAAAGCAATGCCCTACATCTTGAAATTTTGTTTTTTGTAATGTAGAATTACATATATGAATGTATATTTTGACAACGCTGCTTCAACTTTAGTGCGCGACGAAGCCATTGATATTATGGTCGAAGTGATGAGGAAACAATACGGCAATCCTTCCTCCACGCACCACATGGGGCGACAAGCAGCCGGTTTGCTTGAAACTTCGCGCAAAAACATAGCGGGTGCGCTAAATGCTGATTCGGAGCACATTTACTTTACATCCGGCGGAACAGAGGCCAACAACTGGGCTGTTTTGGGAGCCGCAGAAGCTCAGGCACGCAAAGGCAGACATATCATAACTTCAACTA
Source organism: Oscillospiraceae bacterium (assembly GCA_009781855.1). Classification (GTDB taxonomy): domain Bacteria; phylum Bacillota; class Clostridia; order Oscillospirales; family Oscillospiraceae; genus WRMH01. The sequence continues at coordinate 31,033 of WQUY01000010.1, forward strand.
TTGAGCATGATGCTGTTATGGATTCTGTAAAAAAACTCGAGCGTTTGGGTTGGGAGACAACCTATCTCATGCCCGATAAAAAAGGCCGCATTTCATTTGGGTCATTTGCAGATGCACTGCGCGAAGACACTGCCCTTGCATCTATAATGTTGGTCAACAACGAGACCGGCGCTGTAAATCCGGTAAATGAATATGCTCAGGAAATTAAGCGCCGCAAGTTTAAAACACTGCTGCACACTGATGCTGTACAGGCATTTTGCAAAACCGATATTTCTGTCAAATCCCTTGGTGCTGACCTCATAGCAGTCAGCGCGCATAAAATCCACGGACCAAAGGGTGTTGGGGCACTATATGTGCGCTCTGGCATAAATTTCCCACCTGCTTTGCTTGGCGGAATGCAGGAACACGGAAAAAGGCCGGGTACAGAGGCGCTACCTGCAATTGTCGCATTTGGCGAAGCCGCCCGGCTGGGGCATATGGAATTAACGCATACCAGTCAGGCTGTACAAACACTGCGCGACCATGCTGTTTTGCGACTTAAAAATGATATCCCAGAGGCTGTCCTGATAGGAGACGGAGATTCCCCCTACTTGCTCAGCCTGTCGCTGCCGGGTTATAAGAGCGAAGTTCTGATGAGCTTTTTGGATTCCGAAGGTATTTGCGTTTCAAAGAGTTCTGCATGTAAAAAGGGGGCGCGCAGTCGTGTACTTGAGTCCATGCAGCTCAAAAATGATATAATTGATGGTGCCATTCGGGTAAGTTTTTCACGATACAACACCATTGAGGAAGTCGAATATTTTGCAACCGTGTTAAAGCGGGCTTCCGAAACGATTTTTAAAACACTATAATTGAGATTAGAGAAGAATCAATGAATTTTGAAAATACAGAAAAAGAAATAATACAAAAGCCGAAAAGCGCCCTAATCGCTATGAGCGGAGGCGTTGACAGCACGGTTTCAGCTATGCTTATGTTAAATGAAGGCTTTGATTGCGCAGGGGCAATAATGAAATTGCATCCTTGTGTTAAGGATGCGGAACCTGATGCTCGCAGCGCCGCACAGAAGCTTGGCATCCCCTTTTATTCTATAGATTTTTCAAGTGCATTTAACGAGCAGGTTATCTCTCGCTTTATTTCTGCTTATGAGCAAGGGCGCACACCAAATCCATGCGTGGATTGTAACAGGCATATAAAGTTCGGCAGGCTCTTGGATAAGGCTCACGAACTTGAAAAGGACTTGCTTGTTACCGGGCACTATGCACAGGTCATACAAGATACTTCAGGCAGATATCTTCTCAAAAAGGGCGCTGACAAATCGAAAGATCAGAGTTATGTTTTGTATTCGCTGACACAAAACCAGCTCGCGCACATTCACTTCCCATTAGGACGCTTTACAAAAGTCGAGGTTCGACTTTTGGCCGAGAAAGCAAATCTGAGCGCCGCAAAACGCAAAGAAAGCCAGGATATCTGCTTTGTTCCGGACGGTGATTATGCTCATTTTATTTTGCAATGTACCGGAAAGCAGCCTGAAAAAGGACGTTTTGTTGACGTTTTGGGTAATGATCTCGGCGAAACTAAAGGGCTGATACATTACACAATCGGCCAACGCAAAGGATTGGGGCTTTCTATGCCACATCCACCGTATGTGGTGAAAATAAACCCCGAAGCCAATACCGTTGTTATCGGCAAAAATGAGATGCTCTTTTCGAAATCTCTTACTGTACAAGATATTAATCTGATTTCGGTCGATAAGCTTGATTCACCTATCAGAGCTAAAGTCAAAATAAGATACACGCAGGCAGAGCAACCAGCAATGATACATCAAACAGGCATGGATTCCCTTGTAATTGAGTTTGACGAACCACAAAGGGCTATTACAAGCGGTCAGGCAGCTGTGATTTACGACGGTGAATTTGTGCTTGGTGGCGGAACCATCTGTTAAACAGGAGTCGCACAACATGCAACATATCACCCTGCCAAACCTCCCCCAAGCGTCGTCACCACCATTCGCTTTGTTTTGCTTTGATTATATTTTCGTGACATTCTCGTGACGCTGATTTTGTAAAATGTTGAATGTAATTGCAAAGTGTATAAACTTGTTTTAATAAGCAATGAGTTTTGGATTGTACACAGGAGGTATGAAATGAAAAAGCGCAACCGAGTGATTTTCTTGATGCTCACAGTCATGATGACATTGAGTATTTTTGCCTGTAGCAACCCCGACATCATCACAATAGCAATGCCCGAAGACAATTTATCTGTTGAAGAATTTGTATACATGGATTTGGCCGCTGAACTCATTCCGCTCACTGCCTCTCCGAGCGTTTTTACTATTCCGGTACCAACCGCTTCCGGCTCACAGGTCAGTACCAACGCAAGGGCTTCAATAGATTTTTCAAATGCCCGCGATGGGTATGTCATGATCAGATTTCTTATTCGCACTTCAATGCAACTGAGGGTTCGCATAACCGGCCCAAGCGGCGTGATATACCAATACAGACTTAATCCTGATGGCCGCTGGGAAGTCTTTCCACTTTCAGATGGCAATGGGCGCTATACCGTTGCTGTGTTTGAGCAAGTACAGGGCACCAGTTTTGCAACGGTCAACACAACCAGCTTCTCGGTTACACTCAGGGATGAGTTTGCACCTTTTTTGCGTCCCAATCAATTTGTCAACTTTAGCAAAGACAGCAATGTGACATCAAAGGCTGCTGAACTGACCCGTGGCATCAGCGGTGTTTATCCCAGAGTAGAGGCCATATATAACTTCGTCATAGGCAATATCTCTTATGATAGGGTCTTTGCTCGTGAAGTTCAACAAGGCCAGCACTCCGGATACGTGCCTGATGTTGATGCGGTATTGGCTCGTGGAAAAGGCATCTGTTTTGACTATGCGGCACTCATGACTGCAATGCTCCGAAGCCTTGGTATACCAACCCGATTGGTCGTCGGATATGCCGGCGATCAGTATCATGCTTGGATAGACGTATTTTCTGAGGCAGATGGTTGGATAAACAACATCATTCACTTTAACGGCAAAGAGTGGAATTTGATGGATCCGACTTTTGCCGCGACAGGAAATCAAAATGCAGAAGTGATGAGGTTCATAGGAGACGGGAAGAATTATTCTCCCAGATTCCTTTATTAAATTGCACAACAAAAATAACCCCAAATTAGCAGCCTTTTAAACCACAAATAACTTGCCAAATCGGGTTTTAATGGCTATAATTAAATTGTTAAATAATTATTTACATTTTCGGTTTTTCATTTTCAATTTAGAAATGAGGTCGTACCGTGGGAAAAAGATTATTAACCAACACCTACCTGTCCATGCTTTGCGCCGAGCTTGCAATGCTTCTGGACGCCGGGCTCACAGTCAGCGATAGTGTCCATGTGTTATTGGACGACGAGCCTGGAAAAGATGGAAAAGAACTCCTTCAAGCCCTAATCAACCAGCTTGAATTGGGCGAGCAGTTTTCGACTTCTTTGAAGAAATCAGAAGTATTTCCAAAGTATATGGTTCATATGGTGGAAATCGGCGAAAGAACCGGTCGGCTTGTCGAGACGCTCAAAGCACTGTCCGAATACTACGAAAGGCAGATTCGGCTGTCTGTTACCATAAAAAACTCGATTCTCTACCCTGCCATATTGCTTGTGCTTATGATTGTAGTGGTTCTTATCCTAATTGTTCAAGTGCTGCCTATATTTAATGATGTGTTTGCCCGACTGGGTACGCAAATGTCACCGCTGGCATCTGCCCTTATGGATTTTGGTCAGTGGTTGGGCGGCGCTGCTGTCGTAATTGCTGCTATAATCGCTTTGGTATTTATCTTTATCATCTTGGTTGCCGCTGTGCCCTCTCTTCGCACAGGGTTATTTCGGTCGTTTTCCAATAAATGGGGCAGCCGTGGTGTTTTCGGAAAAATCGCTTCGTCTCGCTTCATTTATGCCATGAGGCTTTCTATGGCAAGTGGTCTGGACACAGCCGATTCAATTGATTTGGCTGCATCAGTCAGCGGAGGGTCAAGGGCGGTTGATGAAAAACATAGGCGCTGTATCAAACTTATATCCGAAGGCAAACCGCTTCATGAGGCGCTTTTCGGTGCTGGAATTCTTTCCGGGCAAGATAGCAAAATGCTTTCGATAGGAAGCCGTAGCGGAAAGGCCGATCAGGCAATGGCTGAAATTGCCAGAAGAAACGATTTGGATGTTCAGGATCATATCGATCGGTTGGTAGGGCGAATTGAGCCTGCGTTAGTAATCATTTCCTCGGTTATTGTCGGTGTCATATTGCTTTCTGTTATGCTTCCGCTTATGGGCATAATGACCGCAATAGGTTAATCACTGCCGGGATGCACTCTGTACATTGTATTTAGAATGCTAAGGAATGGTCATTAATATGAAAAAAAGCATTTACAAAAAAAGCGGTTGGGATGTTTTGCGCAGTGCGGTTTTGCCACTGCTTTTTACGGTCGCGGTAATGCTGGTGATTGTCTATGGGCTGCATCAAACCGAGCAGTCCGGCAGAGCAGAGGCAAAAAGAGTTCTGGAGGATAGCATCCGCCGTGCTGTAGTTACGGCTTATGCAATTGAAGGCCGATACCCGGAAAGCATAGCATATATAGAAGAGCACTTTGAAATCCATATCGACTGGTCAAGATTTATAGTGCACTATCATATTTTTGCTTCAAATGTTTTCCCCGATATAGCGGTGATTGAATTATGAAAATACGACATGGAAGGCAGAGAATAGACACCGTTTTTGTATTGATTATTTTCTGTATTTTTGCGGTTTCTGTGCTCATCGTCCTTATGCTTGGCGCAACCATTTATCAGAATATGACCGAAATCTCTCGGGAGGAGCAAGAGGAGCGCACCGCCCTTTCCTACATTCGAACAAAAATCAGAAATAATGATGAGTCCGGGCGCATTTCCGTTGGAGAATTTGACGGTTTGCCAGCGCTTTTCTATGATGAATTATTTTTTGGTACGCAGTTTCGTACGGTTATTTACCATAATGACGGCTGGATTTATGAGCTTTTTAGCGATGTTGAGCTTGGGTTGTCGCCTGAGGATGGTGTTCGGATTCTACCTCTTTCCAGCATTGAGTTTGAAGAGCTGGAAAATGGCTTGATTAGAATTTCATCCGGCACAAAAATCCTGTTGTTGTTTCCGCGCACCGGCAATCAACATCTGCAGCCAAGCAGCTATCTTTCCGAGGAGGTGACCCTTGGATGAGAACACGATCTAAGTCAACACTATTTTTAATTGAGCAACTGATTGTGATTGCAGTTTTTGCCATCTGTGCTGCTGCTTGTATCAGCATCCTTGCTAATGCTTTTTTCCTCGCAAGAGATTCACGAGATGTTAGCAACGCTTTGCTTGTTGCAGAGCGTGTAGCCGAGAGTTTCAAGGCTTTTGCTGGCGATTTTGAAAAAACCGCAGAAATGTCCGGCGGTACTAGGGCTGTCTTGGAGGATGGCTCTGAGGTTGTGCTTGTATTTATAAACGAGCAATGGCAGGTGTCTGATGAGGCCGACGCGCATTTCTTTCTTAAATTATCCGGTGACTATGATTTTGCGCTGTCGAATCTCCTGAGCAGTGAGCTGTCGGTAGTTCGAATGGCTACGGGAGAAAGCTTGGTGGCCTTCCCTGTCGCTGTCAGGAGGTAGCAGGATGAATAAGGGTGGAATTGGCGTTGGAAGCGCCTCAATAGTGCTGGTATTTGCCGTGCTTTGCCTGACTGTGTTTTCCCTAATTACCTTTGTTGTCGCCTCGAATGATAAAACCCTAGTGGAAAGAGAAGCCGCGCTTGTCTCTGGATTCTTTGAGGCTGATGCACTTGCAGAGGGCATTGTCGCCGAAATGCTCATCAGCGACACCATACCAACGATTGTCCAGGGTATCGATATTCATACTGAATTAGATTTTTATACTGATGCTCAAATCGTTGCATTTTCAGTACCGGTAATTGATGAGTTAGCGATTTTTGTCCGTTTGATGATTTACTTTGACACTTACGAAATTCTCAACTGGCACATGTATAACTTGGCCGACTGGACGTATGATGGTGGGCTCAATGTCTGGGCAGGGCCTCCCGGAATTGATTTGGGTGATGATGGTTTTGGGTTTGGATCCGGAAACCCGTGGGAGGCCAGATAAGCGCTGATTATATCCACCCTGTAAAGCTGGCGGTAAAACCGCTGGGCGTTCGACTCCCGTCGGCTAACGTGTGAGGTATCAGTGTTTGTATCTTGAAGGAGGGATTAAATTGGTAATTGACTGGTTAAGACGCGCTGTGGAAGATGGCGCTTCCGATATATTTATCGGAGCCGGCCGCGGAATCTCTATTAAGAAAAACGGGCGTATCGTCGCTGAAGAGGATAGTATCATACAGCCATCTGAAGCCGAAGTCCTCATAACCGGTCTATATGAGCTGGGCAATCGCTCAATGAAAAAATACCTTGAAACCGGCGACGATGATTTCCCAATAACTGTGCCCGGACTTGCCAGATTCAGGGTCAACACATATAGGCAGCGCAGCACATTCGCTGCGATTATTCGTATTGTTTTGTTCAACATTCCGGACTATAAAGACCTACTCATACCGGAAGGCGTTATGAGAATTGCATCTGAGAGTCATGGGCTTGTGCTGGTAACCGGCCCTGCCGGAGGTGGCAAATCTACTACTCTGGCCTGTATCATCGACGCTATAAACAAATCTAGAAACTGCCACATCATCACCTTGGAAGATCCCATTGAGTTTTTGCATAGGGATAACATGAGCCTGGTCAGTCAACGCGAGATTTCGACCGACACCGAATCGTATTCTATTGCTTTGCGGGCATGTATGCGCCAGGTGCCGGATATCATTTTACTGGGCGAAATGCGTGATTATGAAACCATAAGAACTGCGATTACCGCAGCAGAGACAGGACATCTTGTCATATCAACTTTGCACACTGTGGGCGCTGCAAACACAATAGACAGGATGATTGATATCTTCCCGCCTGAGCAGCAGCAGCAAATCAGGGTGCAGTTGTCTATGGTGCTTCGCATGGTTGTTTCTCAAAGATTAATGCCCAATTTAAATGGTGAGTCAGTTCCTGCATTTGAAATCATGCGTGTCAATAATGCCATAAGTAATATTATCCGAGAGGCCAAAACACATCAAATTGATAGTGTTATTCAAACTTCGTCTCACGATGGTATGGTGTCTATGGATGCATATATCCTGAAGTTGTTCAAAAATGGGGAAATCACCAAAGAAACCGCACTCAAAAATGCTTCGAACTATGAGCAGCTCAGCAGACACTTGGGGAATCTGTAATTTACCTTTTACTTGCTCTTAAAAACTCACGTTCTGGAGTGCGGGAGGCTGACTAATGATTTTGTTGTTTTGCTCGGAACGGGTCTCGTCGCCCTACACTTCGCAAAACAGAAAACCATCAGCCAGCCCCTTGACGGTCTGCGCTCTGGGATGCGTGGGGTTTTCAGCCCTAATACTCATCAAGAAAGTGTATTTTTTTCCCATCCTTTTTATAAGCAATAACAGCCCCCAGATGCACATTTTCCACACTGCTGAAAATATGGCTCTCCACACCGGGATTTGTCTTTTTTAACTCAGCAATAAGCTGCTTTATCTCAGTCCTCTTTGACGCCATGCTGCCATCCACACTGCACGCATCAGTAAAGCGACAGGCACATTGCAAAAAGTGCAAATCATGATAGTCCCTAAAACGCTTAATATCCGCCTCACGTACAAAATACATGGGGCGGATTAGTTCCATGCCCTCAAAATTATCACTTTTGAGCTTAGGCATCATCGTCTGTATCTGCGCACCCCAAAGCATACCCATTAAAATTGTCTCAATCACATCATCATAATGATGCCCCAAGGCTATTTTGTTGCATCCCAGAGCCTTTGCCTGACTATATAAATGCCCTCGTCTCATCCTTGCACACAGATAACAGGCCGACTTGGGAATATTTACCACGCTTTCAAAAATATCTGTCTCAAAAACAGTGATTGGAACACCCATAATACGTGCATTGCGCTCAATCAAAGCGCGATTTTCCGGCGCATATCCTGGATCCATAACTAAAAAGACAAGCTCAAAAGGCGCTTGTCTATGTTTCTTCAGCTCCTGAAATAACTTTGCCATAAGCATGGAGTCTTTGCCACCGGATATACACACAGCAATCCTATCCCCTGCTTGCACAAGATCATATGTGCGAATGCTTTTGGTAAATCTGCTGAATATTGATTTTCGAAACTTCTTAGAAATACTGTTTTCAATATCCTGAGCTTTTTCCTCTTCCCGGACACGCTCTAAAAGCCACGCGACATACCCGCCGCCTAGGTGGCGGGCATCAAAACCTAACGCACCTAACTCCAATGCAACATCTGCACTGATAAGCCCTTTCCTACAATAGATGACGATTAGCTTTTCACGAGGCAATTCGTGCTCTAAATCTTCACGTAGCTTAAACAGCGCACCTGGAAGCGCCCCATTTTGATGCTCCCATTCGCTTCGTATATCAATCAGAACATAGTCGTCCGGATTCATTTGCTCCAGCTCGCGTACTGTAATCTCCATATTAAGCATTACCCGCTGACACTATGTTCCGAACGTTCTGGGATGCGTATGGCGTTTGCAAGAAGCATACAGACTATTGAAATGACCGCACCCACCAAAAACACATAGATGTACCCTGTTTCAGCGTTCCACTCCCAGAGCATCCCTACAAAAAACGGCAAGGACATGGTCAGCACATGGTCAAGCGAAATGCTAAACGACAGTGTGCCGGACACCTCATTTTGATTGTCTGCAAGCTTTCTCACATAGGTTGTCCGAGCCATCTGTGCGCCCACAGAAAAAAGATTGTCTATCACAAAGCAGATGCCTACTACGACTAAGGCAACTGAAGGTGAAAACAGGACTTTTGCAAATGCAAATCCAAAGCATGACAGAAGTAAAAGTCCGCCTTCAAAAACCAACACAAACCGCTCTCCCAATTTGTCAATAAAAATCCCCAGTATTGGGCGAAAGAATATGCTGATAACATTGGTTATAAAAAAGAGTATGACAAAGGTCTGGACAGGTTGGTTGTAGATTGTGGCGATCAACCATGTTACAAATGTAAAAGTGATTTGCCTGCGTGCACCAAAAAACAATGCCAGAACATAAAAAAGCGAATATTTCTTTTTTACTACGAAGCGTTCTTTTTTTGGCTTTTTCTCCCCGGGGCTCATAAACAAAAGTACCACTCCGGCGAGTACCATGGCGACTGCGCCAAAGGAAAAGGCCACACTGAACGACATATCCAAAAAGTGGTAGAGCAGATATAACACCGCCGCCGTCACAATGAGCATTGCCGTGTTGACGGCCTGTATCTCTCCTAGTCTGCGACCAAGGTTATCTTTTTTCGCAAAGGTCATACTTATCGCTCCGGAAAGAGGCAAGTAAATATGCTGACCCATGCTAAATATCATCATTGTGACAACAACCGGCCAAAATCCATACGGAACCAGGCCAAAAGCAAAAAGCCCAATTCCTCCGACTATATTACCAACCGCCGCTGTCCGGATATCGCCCAAAAAACCAAGTGCGCCTATAATAAATACGACCAAAAGCCCCGGCAACTCCCGAGGAAATTCAAGAAATGCCCTCATTTGCATATCAAAATTAAGATCCTCGATTAGCCTGTTTGCAAAAGAGGTGCTTTCCACTGCCACAGCGATGCCTAAAAGGGCATTTGCAATCAAAAATAATAAAAAGTCCCGGGAAATGACTTTCGAGCCAATCCGGATTTCGTTCATGTGTCTCCAACCTCTCTGTTGTCTGCTCATCATTTTTCGGGCTGCGACACTTTCGTCAGTGCCGCAGCCCTTTCTGTGTTTGCTCGGCTGGTGTAGCGTTTACTGAACTGGGTTCATTTGCTGCACTATCGCCGGAGATTATTCTTCAATATCCAGCTCCGGAGGTAAAGACGATGGAACCGGTGCTTGATCTGCATTCCGTGCCGCCTGTCTGAACTTCACTCTCGATTGCTTGATTTCTTCCAGTGCAGATGTCAGCGCTTCCTCAGTACGTTTCATCGCATCGTCAACATACTCGTTGGCTACCCTGCGCAGTTCTGTTGTCGTTGATTCGGCATAAGAGAGCATTTCATTGCTCTTTGTCTTTGAAACCTTTATGATTTCCTGTTCATCGATCATTTGTCTTGCGCGTTCTTCAGCTGTCTTGCGCACTGCTTCAGCTTCTCTTTTTGCATTAGCAATGAAATCAGCCCTGGCATCGAGCAATCTTTTTGCTTCCGCTATTTCGGTCGGAAACTGTGCCCTGATTTCGTCAAGCAGGTCGAGCGCTTTGTCCCGCTCAATAATGCATTTCTCTGCACCCAGCGGCAACGCCCACGCCTCAGTTATCATTGCATGTAGCATTTCCAATAATTCCGGAATTCTGCTGCTCATATGATTATCTCCACCCTTCGCTTTCAACTTTCCTGATTACATCATCTATTATTTCCATCGGCACAAACGTCCGTAGATCCGCGCCGTATCTTGCCATTTCTTTGACCGCAGTCGAGCTTAAATATGTATACTTTTCACTTGATGGCATAAATAATGTTTCGATACCATCATCGAGTTTTCTGTTGATTAAGGCAATCTGAAACTCTCGATCAAAATCTGAAACTGCCCTCAGTCCTTTAATGATAACCTTTGCTCCGCGTTCTTTCATCAGCTCAACAAGCAACTTTGATGAACACTCTACCCTGACATTTGGAAACCGCTCAACAGTCCGCTCTATGAGTTCAACTCTTTCTTCTATATTAAATAACGGGTTCTTGCCGGAGTTTACCATCACACAAACCAGCACCTCATTAAACACTGCTGCTGAGCGCCTTATTATATTGAGATGACCCAGTGTTATCGGATCAAAGCTACCGGGATATACAGCTATACTCATATAAACCTCTCTGAAAGTAATGCTCTTTTAATCCGAAAGCGTACGCTCGTAGCGTAATATTTTTACCCTTCCGTATTTGTATTCTTTATGCAGAAAATACGGCGATTTTACATCCGGCGTTACGCTGTCGGCTCTAATTTCACAGATTATTATACCATTGGCATTTAATTTGTCAAATTCAATTATCTTTGCTAGGGTTTTTTCAATAAGGTCTGAGCCATAAGGCGGGTCTAGAAAAATGATATCAAACTGCTCTTCTCTTTCAAGATAGCGCAGTGCATCAATGGCGAGCACTTTGGCAGAATCAGAAAACTCGCAGGTGTTTAGATTCGACCAAATCAGCTTCACCGCATCTTGGCTATTGTCCACAAAAACAGCTTCTGAAGCCCCACGTGATAACGCTTCAATCCCGAGCTGACCGGTACCGGCAAAAAGATCCAGCACTTTCCTGCCCTCAATGTCGAATTGGATGATATTAAAAACCGATTCTTTGACCATGTCACTGGTTGGCCGTGTGGCGCTTCCAATCGGTTCTTTGAGCTTCCTGCCTCTGGCAGTTCCGCTTATGATTCTCATAGTTATCCTCCCTAAAAAGTAAAATCATTAGAAATACATTGGAAATCTGGGATGCACTTAACTTTTATCATTAAAGTGCGTAAATATGCTGTTTGCCACAGGCTTTGGTACAACCGCAGACAACTCCTCGACCGAAGCAGCAGCAATTGCTTTCAAACTGCCAAAGCGCTTTAGCAACTCATTTCGGCGCTTCTCCCCTACACCCTCTATAGCATCAAGCTTTGACTTATGACTGCCTTTAGAGCGTAAACTTCTATGATACTCAACTGCAAATCTATGCGTCTCTTCCTGAATCGTGCCAATGAGTGCAAACACCGCCGGATTAGAAGCAATCCCGATTTCTTCACCCTGCGGAGTCACAAGCGCACGTGTTTTGTGTTTATCATCTTTTACCATGCCAAAAACCGGAATCGCGACTCCGGATTCATCCAAAACCTTTAGCGCAACAGCAGCATGAACCGCCCCACCATCAATCAGCATAATATCCGGTAATTTTGAAAACTTTGCATCCTTATCTGTGTATCTCGCAATTCTTCTTGAAATGACCTCAGCCATACTCGCAAAATCATTCTGGTCACTCAGAGTCTTTATCTTAAATCTCCTATAATCTTTTTTGTATGGCTTGCCCTTTTCAAAAACAGTCATTGAGGCAACTATATCAGACTTTCCGGTATTCGAGATGTCGAATGCTTCAATTCTGTTTGGCGTATCGGATAGCTTTAGTGCTTGCGCAAGCCACTGATGAGTTTTCAGAGTCTTTTCTTCATATGTTGAAGCACGTTCGCTTTCTTCTCTGGCGTTGATGTTAGCTGTCTCTACTATTTTTGCTTTATCCCCACGTTGAGGTGATATCACATGTACCTTCCTGCCTGCCTTTTCAGAAAACAGACGCGCCAACAGCTCTGAGTCTGAAGTAACAATCGGCAAGCATATTGTCTCGGGCAAAAAACCGCGTTTTTCATAATATTGCCGGACAAGCCCCGACACTGCTTCCGCGTCATGTTCAATTGGCGTATCAAAAAGCTCAAAATCCTTGGAAATCAACTTCCCAGCAATAAAATGCAAAATAGTGAGGCAGCTTTTTGCAGGGCCTCGGAAAAACCCAACGACATCCATGTCTGCCAGCGAGCCTGCGATGACTAACTGTTTTTTCTGCAGAAATTCGACCGCACGCAGCCTATCTCGCTTTTCCGCAGCAATTTCGAACGAAAGACTTTCGGCAGCCTCATTCATCTCTTTTGTCAGTTTATCAATCAGCCCTGAAGTTTTTCCTTGAAAAATATCGACAGCTGCCGAAATAAGTTCCCTATATTCTTTATGCATCTGTGCGCTCTGGCAGTATGCGCGGCAAGCGCCTATATGAAAATTCAAACAGGGTCTGTCCTTGCCTAAAATCTTGCTGATGTCTTTTCCACATGCAGGCAGTTTCAACGCTTTGCTCACCGCTACAATGGCTTCAGTCGTTATTGATCGGCCACCATATGGGCCGAGATACAGCGCTCCGTCATTTTCGGGTCTCGAAACAACTTTGAATTGAGGGTATGCGCTTTTTAGGTTTACTTTTATGAACGGATATCCTTTGTCATCTCTGAGCATTATATTATATTTGGGCAAGTGGTGCTTAATGAGTGAGCTTTCAAGAACCAGTGCTTCAAATTCTGTATTTACTATAATTACGTCAAAATCATCTATGCGCAAAACTAAAGATTCGGTCTTTGCATCATGAGTTCCGGTAAAGTAGCTGCTGACACGGTTTTTGAGCCGGCCGGCTTTTCCGACGTAAATAACTCCGCCCTGTTTGTCTTTCATTATGTACACGCCCGGCAGTGCCGGAAGGCCTAACGCCTTTGTTTGTAGTTTAGCTCTCACTTCGTCCTCTCGTGCGCGCAAGCTTGCTTGGCGCGACGCTCACTTCGTCTGATTATAGTAGCTCTTATTATAACATAAAATTTATAGAAAATCGTAATAATTGTACAAATCTGAAAATTTATAGTACAATAGCTGAACTAAAAACAAGGGAGCTATCCGTTAATATGCAAGACATTATAAAAGACAGGGCGGTCATGGAGCTATTTGTTTTGCTCTCCAAAACAAGCTCGAATAATGCAAAAAAAGATATCATTATTGCCAATGCTGAAAACGAGCATTTTCTTAAGTTTCTCGACTATTTGCTCAACCCCTTTCTCATCACAGGCATCTCTACAAAAAAGATAACGAAAGAAACCGAAAAAACTTCGACCTCAACAAAGATCTTTGACTCATTTTCTGATTTGATGCAGTACATACTTCAAAACAACACCGGAAATGATGAAGTTATCGCAAACATCAGACATTTTTTGTCAACATATGAACAGGATTTGCGTGATTTCTATTCGTCTATCATTACAAAAAGCGCCAAAATCGGCTGCGATATCAAATCTGTAAATAAAGCGCTGGGACGGGAGTTTATACCGCAATGGGAAGTTCAGCAGGGATATAATATTGAAAAATATCCGTTAAAAGAAGACGAGTGGTTTTCACTCTCTCAGAAGTTAAACGGCGTTCGTGGCACTTTCTTCGAAGGCAAAATAATCAGCCGTCAAGGCAAGGAGTTTATTGGTCTTGAACATATCATCGAAGACATCAATCGACTTTTCCCTGTTTCTGATGACTGGGTACTTGATGGTGAGCTGGTGCGCAACAATACTGAGGGTCTTGCGGATAACGAGAATTTCAGGATAGGTACAGGACTGCTCAGTCAGGATGATGCCGATAAGCACAGTATGCAATTTATTGTCTTTGATATTTTGCCAAAAGCTGAGTTTGTCGCCGCTGAAAGTGCGCTTACTTATATGCTTCGCCTAAATGAACTCAGGGAGATTGGCGAAGCGGTGAATCATTTGAATCTAGAGTCCATCAGGCTTGTTGAGATTCTGTATACCGGTTGCGACCTGTCGATGATTGACCATTTCCTTGATCAAATGGTTAGCCAAGATAAGGAAGGTCTTATGCTCAATCGTGATAAAAAATATTATCGCAAAAGGCATAATGGCATACTCAAAGTCAAGAGATTTTATACTGTAGATTTGCAAGTTACAGCAACGGAAGAGGGCTCCGGTCGACTGCTCGGCAAGCTTGGCGCTTTTGTAGTAGCGTATAAAGGTACCGCAGTAAACGTAGGTTCAGGCATGACAGATGAGCAGCGGGATGAGTTCTGGCAAGCACGCGACAGCCTGGTTGGTCGTGTTATTGAAGTGAAGTATAAGGAAGAAAGCATGGACAAAAAAACCGGCCATTACAGCTTGCAATTTCCTATCTTCATAGCTCTGCGCGAAGAAGGCAAAGAAGTGAGTATGTATTAGTTGACGGGAGTCGAACGCCCATCGGTTTGACGCTCGCCAGCTTTAGTTAGGTTCGAGTTAAGTATTGCTAATGTTTTTTGTTTTGCTCGGAACGGGTCTCGTCGCCCTACACTTTGCAAAACAAAAAACATTGGCAATACCTCTGTAATCTCAGATTCCCATATCATAGGCCTCTTGAGGAGTATTCAAACCCCAATTCATTTGACTAAACAACCGCTTATGTGCTATTATTTCAAGCACAATAATTTTGTTAATACTGGGAGGAATATACATGAACGGACAACTCAACGGAAAAGTTGCACTGATCACCGGTGGCGGTAGCGGAATAGGCGCTGCAATTGCCAAACGCTTTGTCGCAGAAGGTGCAAAAATAGTTATAACAGGCAGACGTAAAGAGGCGCTTGCCGAGACTGTCGCAGCATTGCCTGAAGGTTCTGTGCTGCCCTTTGCCGGAGATATCAGAAATCCCGATGATGCAAAGGCTATGGTCGAAGCAACAGTCGCGTTTGGCGGCAAAATCGACATCCTTGTTAATAATGCCGCGATAGACCCGCCCGGCACGGTCGTAAATATTTCGGTTGAGTTGTTCCAAAGTGTTATTGAAACTAATCTGTATGGCCCGTTTTACACTATGAAATATGCTATCCCGTTTATGAAAGACGCTGGCGGCGGCTCTATTGTTAATATTGCTTCACTTGCCGGACTGCGTCGCATCCCTGCAATGCCCGCATATTGTGCATCTAAGTCGGGTCTTATTGGTTTGTCTCAGACTGTTGCCCTGGATCATGGCTGTGACGGTATCCGGTGCAATGTTGTTGCGCCCGGTGCAACATCCACTGCTATGCTTGAAAATGCAATGGCCGGGCTGGCAAAGACTCTGGACACTGATTCCAAAGGGGCGCTGCTTCATATGACAAGATTTAATCCTATTCCCCGCCCCGCCTCTCCCGAAGAAATCACAGGCGCTGTTGTATTTTTTGCAAGCGATGATTCCGCAGTCATTACCGGCACTGTCCTGCCTGTTGATTCAGGCTCATGTGTTGTTGACCCTAACGGTGCTGCGCTTGCGGGAATGAACTGGGGCGACGCTGACTAATTCTAGTGTAACGAATTCCAAATACGCTACACTAGTACTCCCTTCTCAAAATTTGCAAACTTATTTCAAGAACGAAGTACTAGTAACAATCAAAAATATGGAGATTCCTATGTTGTTTAAAGTATATTGTAGAGCATTTCAATTTATTATGAAATATGCGGCTTATGTTTTGCCATGGAGAAAACCGGTACTTCTTGAGGGTGAGGGCTGTTTGAAAGAGCTGCCCGGACGCATCGAAAAAAAGGGAATCAAGAGCATACTGCTTGTGACAGATAGTACTATTATGTCGCTTGGGCTTGCCGATACACTGATCTCCAACTTGATTGATGCCGGTATAGATACCGCTGTATATGACAAAACCGTTCCAAACCCTACAATCATCAATATTGAAGAAGCTCTGACAATGTATCATGAAAACGAATGTAAGGGCATTATTGCATTCGGCGGCGGTTCACCTATGGATTGCGCAAAAGGTGTAGGCGCACGTGTGGCGCGACCCACAAAGAGCATCAGGCAAATGAAAGGTCTGCTTAAAGTTATTTTTCGTCTGCCCCCACTCTATGCTGTCGCAACGACGGCAGGAACAGGAAGTGAAGCGACCGTCGCAGCAGTCGTTGTCGATAGCGATACTCAGGAAAAGTATGCACTTATGGATCCGGCTCTCATTCCGCACGAGGCCGTTTTAGATCCTTTGCTGACCGTAGGGCTTCCTCCGATTGTAACCGCAACAACAGGCATGGACGCCCTTACTCACGCCATTGAAGCATATATAGGAAACAGCAATACCAACCAAACCCGTGCCATGGCAAAAGAAACAGTTAAGCTTGTGTTTGAAAATCTTTACAAGGCATTCAAAAACGGCAAGAATATAACTGCCCGTGCAAACATGCAACGTGCGGCATATTACGGCGGCATCGCTTTTACTCGCGCTTATGTGGGTAATGTACACGCTATCGCACATGCACTTGGCGGTAAGCTGGGCATTGCACATGGACTTGCGAATGCCGTAGTCTTGCCGTATGTTCTTGACGATTATGGTGCAGCTGTATACAAACCTTTGGCAGAACTTGCTGATCTTTTGGAAATCCCCGGCAGTACGGCAGAAAAAAAAGCAAAGGCTTTGATTTCTGAAATTAGCAATTTAAACACCCGCATGGGCATTCCTGAAACATTAGAAGGGATCAGCGAGGAAGATATTCCGTCCTTGTCAGATCATGCATATAAAGAAGCAAACCCCACTTATCCTGTTCCCGTGATATTTGAACGAGAGGACTTTGCCAGTGTATATTACCGTCTTATGGGCAAATCCGGATTCCCCGGCTATACCGGAAAGATTGCAAATATCAACCTTACAACCAGTAAAGTTTCAAAATTCACACTTCAAAAAGATGATTTGAAAAATTATGTCGGTGGCAAAGGCCTTGCTGCAAAAATAATATATTCCACACTTGACAGTAAGGTTGAAGCATTCTCGGAAGAAAATCCGATTGTCATAACAACTTCTCCGCTAAACGGCGCTCATGCCCCTAGCTCTTCCCGATTTAATATTTCTACCATCTCACCGCTGACGGGTCTGCTTGTCTCTTCAAATTGCGGTGGTGACTTTGGGTTGTCGTTACGGCGTGCCGGATACGATGCGCTGATTATCAGTGGCGTATCTTCTAAACCAAAATATATAAAGATAAATGATAAAGGTATAAGGCTCTATGATGCCAGTTCCATGTGGGGTAAAAGCACATCTGAAGCTCAAGAGATGATGGGTTTGGGTGGCAAGTTGGTCATTGGACAGGCCGGAGAAAACCTTGTAAGGTACGCATGTGTTGCCAGCGCAGAGCGCGTTTCAGGGCGCGGCGGCGTCGGGGCTGTCTTCGGATATAAGAATCTCAAAGGCATTGTTGCTGACAGTAAATCTACTATTGCAACGATTAGTGACGATTCAAAAGCACTGAATATAAAATGGATATCACATCTACGTAATCATCCGCTAACCGGCAAGCAACTGCCAAAACTGGGTACGTCCGCACTGGTCAGCATGATGCAATACAATGGGTTGCTTGCAACAAAAAATTACTCTTCCGGGCAATATAAAGACTTCGAAAGCATCAGCGGCGAGACATTACTTGAAAATCATCTGGTCAAAAACTCCGGATGTGTGAGTTGCCCTATTCGTTGCGGGCGCGTTGTCAAACTTGGTGGTGCAGAAGTCAAGGGGCCTGAGCTGGAGACACTGGGGCTTTTGGGTAGCAATCTTTGCAACAATAACATGGATAGCATCATCAAGCTCAATTATCTGTGCGATGAGTATGGTATTGATACAATCTCGTTCGGCGGCTCTGTTGGGTTTGCGATGGAGCTTAACGAAAAGAGACTTTGGAATAATGGTTTGAATTTTGGCGACTCTAGTTCACTTGAAGATTTGCTGAAACTCGTAGCAACTCGTGAGGGCATCGGTAATGATATTGCTGATGGTGTAAAAGAAATGGCAGAGAAATATGGCGGCCGGGAGTTTGCCATGCATGTTAAGGGCATGGAGCTTGCCGCTTATGATCCACGCGCAGCACAGGGCATGGGGCTTGGTTATGCAACGGCAAATCGCGGTGGATGTCATTTAAACGGCGGTTACACAGTAGTTTTGGAAGGACTTGGTTTGAGGGTCAATGGCTCAACAACTATTGGCAAAGCTGCTTTAACAGTCTTTTTCCAAGACCTCATGGAAGCTGCTTCGGCTGCCGGAAGTTGCTTGTTTACAACCTATGCTGTATTGCCCGCAGCGCTTGTCAAAAATCCAAACAAATTCTTTACTCGGGCTGCCTGCTTTTTGCTGCCATATATGGGTGGTCTCCTCCACTTTCTACACAATCATGCCGGCCTTCTTGGGCTCAATCTTCCACACATGCTTCCGCATCCTTATGCCGTTAAGTTGGCTACCCGCAGAAATATGAATATTGGTCAGTTTATCCGTGCCGGTGAGCGCATATACAACATCGAGCGTTTGGTAAACATACGTCAGGGGTTGACTGATGGCGACACTTTGCCTGATCGTCTGAAATCCCCTTTGCGTAATAAGCCCGGTCAAAAATTAGTTGCGCTTGATAAGATGCTTAAAAAATACTACAGAATCCGCGGCTGGGATGCACATGGCAAGCCAACAAAACGGAGACTTAAAAAGCTGGGCTTGGAGCAGTAACGTGGAGATGGCAACTGTGAAAATCAAGTTGTTTGGTTTATTAAGTATCTATGGTGGGCCTCGCACAGTTTCGGTTCAGGCAAACACTGTAGGTGAGGCACTGAAAATAGCCGGAGCAATGGGTGTTGACAAAAGTCTTCTAAAGGAAGCCTTGATTTTCGTTAATGACCGCCCGGTTCGCAATAGCAGGCGTACATACAAGCTCAATGATGGTGATGAGATTGCACTGCTGTCCCCATCCGGAGGCGGATAGCAACAGATTTCAGAATACATTCAAAAAAATTGAAATAATTTGCTTGATATTTGACAAAGAACAATGTATAATTGCTGACGGTCTGAAAATCAGACATATGCGCTTGTAGCTCAGCAGGATAGAGCATCTGCCTTCTAAGCAGAGGGTCGGGGGTTCGAGTCCCTCCAAGCGTGCCAGTTTGGAAAAGAGGGAAAAGCTCATATATTATGAGCTTTTCTTTCTTTTCAAGTTATTGAGCTGGCAGGAGGCTATATTATGGAAACAATAATTCTCAATGCAAATGATCCGGAAAGTATCAGTCGCTGTGCCGATGTGATACGAAGCGGTGGATTGGTTGCGATACCAACAGAGACCGTTTACGGCCTTGGCGCAAATGCGCTGGACGAAAATGCCGTGGCAGGGATTTTTGCGACAAAAGGACGCCAGCCGGACAATCCACTGATTGTCCATGTGGCATCTGTTGATGATGTCAAGCCTTTGGTCAGCTTTATTCCCGAGGTGTTTGAGACGCTTGCAAATAAGTTTTGGCCTGGACCGCTGACTTTAATCATGAAAAAAAGCGATTTGGTTCCGTCCAATGTCACTGCGGGTGGCCATACTGTTGCCATAAGGATTCCGGAGCATTCTGCAGCGCTTTCCCTAATTCGAGCCTCCGGATGCCCCATTGCCGCACCTTCTGCAAATCCCTCCGGCCAACCAAGCCCTACTAAGGCCATTCATGTAAAAAGCGATCTGGACGGAGTCATTCCATATATTTTGGATGGCGGGGATTGCCGAGTAGGTCTTGAGTCTACTGTGTTGGATATTTCGGAGGATGTTCCGCGTATACTCAGACCCGGAGGCGTAACTTCTGATGAATTGGCGGCGCTTTTGGGTGCTATAGAAATAGATGGTACACTTTCGACTGATGCTCCTCGATCCCCTGGGATGAAGTATCGTCATTATGCGCCAAACGCACCGGTCACAGTTGTGTTGGGTGCACCTGATACTACCGCAGATTATATAAGAGAAAATATGTGTGCTGATTTCGCCGCACTCATGTTTGATGATTATGCTTTCAATCATCCGAATGTTGTAACATATGGCGACAGTACAGATTATGTAGCGCAGGCCGCCCATTTGTTCGATGCGCTAAGAAAACTGGATGATATGAACAGTACTGCGATTTTTGCGCAAGCGCCGCACGAAAATGGTTTGGGGCGAGCCGTGGCAAACAGAATAAAGAAAGCAGCGGGCAATAATATAGTGGATTTGGGTAAAAAATAGTATTGAGTTCACTCTTGTCTTTTGTTTTATCAATGATAAAATAGGAGTGATTTCTAATAAAGCTGCCGGGAGGTCAATAATGATTTGTTCATGTGGAGCCAGATATCCTGACACTGATAAGTCTTGCACTTATTGTGGCGCTGCAAATGCTAAATATAAGGCTCCGGAGGCTCATCCTCCAAGTGATACAAGCGGCGAGCCTGTTGTTCCAAGTAATCCTTGGGATGCATTTCCCGGAAAGCAGCCAAAGCCGGAGCAAGGTTTTGATCAACAACACTCCAATCAAAGTATGCCTCCTTGGGGGATGGAATATAATGAACAGGAGTTCGAAGAGCGGGTTGAGCGTTCTGCAAGAGTCGCTGCGACTATTTCTTTGATTTCCGGAATTTTGGGTAATATTGTTGCGGGGCCGATATTCGGAACGATTGCAATTTTGCTTGGCACACGAGCAAAAAGGCTTGGTTATCCGGGAGGCAAGGCAACAGCAGGTGTGGTGCTTGGGATTATTGCTTTGGTATTTTGGTTTGTCAGTGCTTTCTTATTATTCTATATCATTCCTAGGTTCGCCCCTGAACTTTTAGTGGTTGTCGAGCATTTGTTTCCGTTTTAGACACGAGTCGCAAATAATCATTAGTAACACCCCAGCACTCCAAGCTTACAGGGTGTTGCTGATGGTTTTGCTGTCGAGGGAATTCCTGACATTTGACTTTATTCCCCTCCTTGGAGGGGTGGCAGGCGAAGCCTGACGGGGTGGTCTTTGGGGGCGAGATAA